>NZ_VCKW01000050.1 GCF_005889715.1 Actinomadura soli | reverse complement strand
CTCCTGACCCCTCCCTCCCAGAAAGGCACGAGACCATGAGCAACTCCACCCGCTGGACGATCGTCGCCATCCTCATCGCCGTCAACGTCCTGTCGAACGTGGCCCTGCGGGACGCCTGGATCGAGGTCGTCGTCAGCGCGGCCACCGGGCTGGGCGTCGTCGCGCTGGTGATCGACTACCTGGTCCGCGGCCGCCGCGGGCACTGAGTCGCCGACCGAACCGCACGGGTCGGCCACCCGGGCGGGCCCGACGCCGTTACCATCGACCATTGCCAAGATCCCTGTTGGCAATGGTCTGTACCGGAACGGCGAGAAATGGATGATGTCGAGGTCCGGCGCCTGCCGGGCGAACTGCCGCAGCTGTTCGACCCGTCGCGGGACGGCGACGGGGAGCGGACGCTGTCGGTGCCGCTGCCCGAGGGGGACGTGGTCTGGCCGGACCCCGGGTACCCGCAGCGGCGCCCGCTCCTGCGCCCCGCGTTCTGGCTGAGCGACGAGCCCGTCCACGGCGAGCTGTGGGGCAGGCTCCGCGCGGAGCACGCCCGGTCGGGCCTCTGGCCGCTGCTGATGGACGAGACCGACCAGCCCTGGGCGTCGGGCCAGATCGCCCCCGAGCCGGTGGCGGAGATCGAGAACTACGTCCCGCAGGCGTTCATGTCCGAGGTCTGGTCGGACTGGGCGGAGCTGGCCGCCGACGAGGACCACGACGACCTCGCCCCCTACGGGCGGCACTGCCCCGGCCTGGCCGCGCCGGGCGTCCCGGTCGACGACCCCGACGCCATGGCGGACCGGTACGCCCGCGTGCTCGCCGGTCGCGGCATGTCGCTCGGGCTGGTCGCGGTGGACCGCGGCGCCGACACCCTGACCGCCGCCGGCTGGCAGGGCGCCCTCAACCACAACGAGTGGACGGCGCCGCTCTCCGCCGTGCTGCGCGGCTGGGAGGACCGCTTCGGCGCCCGCGTCGTCGCGCTGGGGTTCAACACGCTGGAGCTCAGCGTCGCCGCGCCGCCGATCACGACGCGGCACGCCGCGCATGTCGCGGCCGAGCACTGGACGTTCTGCCCCGACATCCTCTTCCAGGGCCCGGGCACCCTCGCCGGCTACGCCGAGGAGATCCGCGGAAAGACAAATTGGTCCTTTTGGTGGGATTGACCGCAGTGCACCAAAGCCAAAAAAGCGGTCATCCTACGTAAACGTCCAGGTCATCCAGGGTGGGGCGCGCTCATCCGCGGGTTACGGTTGGGCGGGTGAGCACCGGGCGGCGCGACCGGGACGGACGCCCTGAGCGACCCGCGCGGACGGATCCCGCGCCGCCGGGGGCACGGATGGGAGCGCCGCACATGACCGACGGCTCGGACGACACGAGCATCACGGAGCTGCTGGGCTCCTGGCGGGAGCCGGTGCTGGACCGGTGGATCGAGCTGGTCGGCGAGAGCGTCCGCGGCCGGATCACCGAGCGCGAGCTCCGCTCGGAGCTGACCGAGCTCTACGGGCTGGTGGAGCGCGCCCTCGCCGGCGACGACACCGCCGCCGGCGAGCTGCGGGCGACGCTGGCGGAGATCTCCCGCGGCCGGGCCCGGCAGGGGTTCAGCGCGACCGAGACCGCGGTCGGCGTGTTCGCGCTGAAGCAGTCGCTGTACGAGCAGGTCAGGAAGACCCGGGGCCAGCGCGCCTACAGCGAGCTCATCGACTTCTCATCCTACGTCGACGAGCTGGGGCTGGCGACGTTCGAGACCTACGCCTCGGCCCGCGAGCAGGTCATCGCGGACCAGGCCGAGCAGCTCCTCGAACTGTCGACGCCCGTGGTGAAGGTGTGGGACGGCGTCCTCGGCGTCCCGCTGGTCGGCACGCTGGACTCGGCCCGCACGCAGGTCGTCATGGAGACGCTGCTGCAGACGCTGGTCGACACCCGCTCCCGGTTCGCGGTGATCGACATCACCGGCGTGGCCGCCGTGGACACCGAGGTCGCCCAGCATCTGATGAGGACGGTGATGGCGGCCCGGCTGATGGGCACGCACTGCGTGATCTCGGGGATCCGGCCGCAGATCGCGCAGACGATCGTGACGCTCGGCATCGAGTTCGGCGACATCGTGACCAAGTCGAGCCTGGCCGACGCGCTCGCGTACGTCCTCGAACGCAGCGGCCTGTGCGTGGTCCCCAGCACGGCCTCTTGCGGGGGGACGACCCAGCACGCCCCCCGGAACGGCCTGGAGGCGTGATGGAGCACGTGCCGATTCTCAAGATCGGGGACGTCCTGCTGGTGTCGATCCAGGTCGATCTGCAGGACCAGACCGTGCTGGCGCTGCAGGAGGACCTCGCCGACCGGATCGTCGCCGCGGGCGCGCACGGCGTGATCATCGACATCACCGCGGTGGACATCGTCGACTCCTTCATCGGCCGCATGTTCGCCACCATCGCCGCCATGTCGCGGCTGATGGACGCCGAGACGGTGGTCGTCGGGATGCGCCCGGCCGTGGCGATCACCCTGGTCGAGCTGGGGCTGTCGCTGGGCGGCGTCCGCACCGCGCTGGACCTGGAGGAAGGCATGCGGCTGCTCGGCGCCGGGGCGGCGGCCGCCGTGGCGGGCGCCCCATGACGACGCCGCCCGGCGACGGAAGGTCCGGCGGCGGGACGCCCGGGGAGGAGGTGCCCATCGCGTCGAACGACGACGTGGTCCGCGTCCGGCAGCTCGTGCGGACCGCCGCGGCGGCTGCCGGGCTGTCCCTCGTCGACCAGACCAAGATCGTCACCGCGGCCAGCGAGCTGGCGCGCAACACCTACGCGCACGGCGGGGGCGGCACGATGCGGGTGGAGCAGGCCGCCGGCGAGCGCGGCCGCCGGGGCGTGCGCGTCGTCTTCACCGACGCGGGACCGGGCATCGCGGACGTGGAGCGCGCGCTCGGCGAGGGCTGGACGAGCGGGGCCGGTCTCGGCCTCGGCCTGTCCGGGGCGCGCAGGCTGAGCGACGAGTTCGACCTGCGGAGCGAGCCGGGAAAGGGCACCACGGTGACGGTGGCCAAATGGGGCCGCTGAGCACCGGGTGGACGACGAGCCCGCACGCCGGCGAATCGCTGCGGGTGCGGGTGGAGGAGCAGAGCGCCGCGGCGGGCGTGCGGCGGCGGATCACCGCGCTCGCCGAGCGGCTCGGGTTCGGCGGGGAGCGCCTCGGCCAGATCCAGCTCGCGGCGACCGAGGCGGCCACGAACCTGGCCAAGCACGCCACGCAGGGCGAGATGCTGCTGCGCATCGTGCGGGACGGCGGCGCCGCCGCGCTGGAGTTCGTCTGCGTCGACCACGGGCCCGGCATCGCCGACGTGCCCGTCTCCCGGACGGACGGCTACTCGACCAGCGGCACGCTCGGCCTCGGGCTCGGCTCGATCGAGCGGCTGGCCGACCACAGCGGCGTGTATTCCCGTCCCCGGATCGGCACCGTCCTGTACGCGCGGTTCCAGCCGCCCGCCGACGTGCCGCCCGCGCCGCCGGCGGCCGCGGCGATGCCGCCGATCGCGGGGCTGACCGTGACGCTCGACGGCGAGGAGGAGTGCGGCGACGCCTACACGGCCCGGCTGGTGGACGGCGCCGTCTACGCGATGCTCTGCGACGGCCTGGGGCACGGCCCGCTGGCGGCCCGGGCGGCGCGGGCCGCGGTCCGGGCCACGCACGAGGTCGCGTCGCCGTCGCGTCCGGCGGACGTCCTGCGCTGCGTGCACCGGCGGATGGCGTCCACCCGCGGCGGGGCCGTCGCGGTCGCCGCGATCGAGCCGGCGGCCGGGCGGGTGCGGTTCGCCGGGGTCGGGAACGTGGCCGCGTGGATCGTCGGGCCGGAGCGCCGGCAGGGCATGATCTCCGTGCCCGGGATCGCCGGCGCGCACGCCGAGCGGATCCGCGAGCACGCCTACGCCCTGCCGCGGGGCGCGGTGGTGGTGCTGCATTCGGACGGCCTGACCGGCCGCTGGCGGCTCACCGACCAGCCGGGCCTGCTCGGCCGCGACCCGCTGCTGATCGCGGCGACCGTCCTGCGCGACGCGGGCTCCCGCCACGACGACCGCTCCGTGCTCGCCGTCACGACCTCCGGGTGGGGGTGACCGCATGGGCGAGGACGCGTCCGGCGAGCTGCTCCGGATCGAGATCACCGACGAGGCGGGCGTGTTCGCCGTCCGGCAGCTGGGCCGGCGGGTCGCCGCCGAGGTGGGCCTGCCCTACCAGGACCAGGTCCGCGTCGCCACCGCGCTCAGCGAGGCCGGACGGGAGCTGTACGCCTGCGCGGGCCGGGTGAGGGTCGCGTTCGCCCTCGACCGCGGGCACCCGGCCGCCCTGACGATCAAGCTGGATCTGGTGCCCCGGACCAGCATGGAGGGGGCGGCGGAGTGCGAGGCCGCGATCTCGCGGCTGCTGAGCCGGGTCGAGCACGAGAGCGGGGACGACGGCGTCCACGTCCGGCTCCGCAAGGACCTGCCCGCGGGCGCGAGGCCGCCCGGCGACGCGGACCTGCGCGACCGGCTCGGCCGCCTCAGGCCCGTCCCCGCGCTGGAGGACCTGCGGACGCAGAACGCCGATCTGATGGCGGCGCTGTCGGACCTCCAGCGGCAGCGGGAGGAGCTGCGGTCCCTCAACACCGAGCTGGAGGCGACGAACGAGGGCGTGATGGCGCTCTACAACGAGATCTCCGGGGAGCTGGAGGAGACCAACCGCGGCGTCGTGGCGCTGTACGCGGAGCTGGAGGAGAAGTCCGACCAGCTGCAGGAGCTGGGCGAGGCCAAGAACCGGTTCTGGGCCACCGTCAGCCACGAGCTGCGCACCCCGATGAACAGCGTCATCGGGCTCGTCCGGCTGCTGCTGGACCCCGCCGCCGAACCGCTCACCGCCGAGCAGCGCCAGCAGATCACCCTGATCGGCGACACCGGCGAGACCATGCTGGCGCTGGTGAACGACCTGCTGGACATCGCCAAGGCCGAGCGCGGAGGGCTGGAGCCGCGCCGTGCGCCGGTGCGGGTCCCGGCGCTGCTGGACGAGCTGTCCGAGCTGCTGCGCCCGATGGCGGAGCAGGCCGGGCTGACGCTCACCGTGGACGCGGCCGCCGCGCCGCCCGTCGTCGTCACCGACGCGGAGATGCTCACCCGCATCCTGCGGAACCTGGTGGGCAACGGCCTGAAGTTCACCGCGCAGGGCGGTGTGCGGGTCTCGGCCCGGGCGGTGCCGGGGCACATCGAGTTCGTCGTGTCCGACACCGGCCCGGGCATCGCGCCCGCCGACCAGGCACGGCTCTTCGAGGAGTTCTTCCGCGTGCCCGGCAGCGACGCGGGCGGGACGGGCCTCGGCCTCCCCTACGCCCGCCGCCTCGCCCGGGCGCTCGGCGGAGACCTGTCCGTGGACAGCGCCGTCGGCGAGGGCACGGCGGTGACGCTGCGGCTGCCGCCGTCCGCGCGCCTGGACGACCTCGGCCTCGGCCACGTGCTGATCGCGGACGACGACGGCACGACCCGCCGCGTCCTGCGGGGGCTGGTGGAGGACGCAGCAGGCCGGGTCACCGAGACCGCCGACGGCCGCGCCGCGCTGGAGTCCGCCGCCGCCGACCCGCCCGACCTCGTCCTGCTGGACCTGCGGATGCCGGGCCTGGACGGGTACGAGGTCCTCGCCCGGCTGCCGGCGGACGTGCCGGTGGTGCTGGTGACCTCGTCGGACGTGACCACCCAGGGGCCCGGCGAGGGCGGCGACCCGCGGCTCGGGCGCGCGGGCGCGGTGCTCGGCAAGGACCAGATCGGCCCGGAGACGCTCGCCGAGGCGGTCCGCACGGCCCGCCAGGCCGCGCCCACGAAGGACACCGCGGCGGACGACGCGGGGGACGGGGGGTGACGGCCGTGGCGACGACGCTGGTGGTCGACGACAACGACACCAAGCGGTACATCATCGGCAGCTGGCTGCGGCGCGCGGGCCACACCGTGGTGGAGGCCGCGTCGGCGGCGGAGACCTGGAACAGGCTCGTCGAGCACACCGTCGACCTGGTGGTCCTGGACGTGCGGCTGCCGGACATGAGCGGGATCGAGGTCTGCGAGCGGATCAAGGCCGCGCCGGACACCAGGTCGCTGCCGGTCATCCACATCTCGGCGCAGGCGGTGAACGTCGCCGACCGCACCGCGGGCCTGCGCCGCGGCGCCGACGCCTACATGACCGACCCGATCGACCCCGGCGAGTTCCTCGCCACGGTCGAGGCGGTGCTGCGCTACTACCAGGCCCGCCGCCGCGCCGAGCGGATGGCCGCCCGCATGGCCGAGCTCACCCGCACCTCCCTGGCGATCAACGCGGCCGCGTCCTTCGACGACCTGGCGGCGGTCGCCGCCCGCGGCGCGTTCACGATCTTCGGGACGCCGGCCACGGTGTTCGTGCTGCCGCCGGACGGCCGGGTGCGGCGGACCGTCGAGCTCGGCATCGGGCCGTGGCGCCGCGACTGCCCGCCCGACGTGCCCGCGCGGATGGCCGAGCTGGCCAGGCTGGGCGGCGACACCGGCACCGAGGTCACGCGGGTGCCGCTCGGCGACTGGCTCGACCTGCTGCCCGACAGCGTCGCGGAAAGCGACGTGACGCTGGTGGTCTCGCGGTTCAAGCACGGCCGTCCGCCCATCGGCATCGCGCTCGCGGGCCGCGCCGCCCGGACGGAGGACGACGTCAACCTGCTGCGGCAGCTCGGGCAGGCGGTGGCGCTCGCGCTGGAGGCGCTGCGGACCTACACGGAGGAGCACAACACCTCGCTCACCCTCCAGCACAGCCTGCTGCCCGCGTCGCTGCCGTCCCTGCCGGGCTGGTCGCTGGCCGTCCGCTACGAGCCCGCCAGCGACCAGGCCGAGGTCGGCGGCGACTTCTACGAGGTCCTCGACCGCGGCGACCGGGTGCTGGTGGCCATCGGGGACGTGCAGGGGCACTCGCTGCACGCCGCGACCGTCATGGCGGAGATCCGGCACGCGCTGCGGGCCTTCGCCGCCGAGGGCCACGACTCCGTCACGATCCTGCGGCTGCTGAACGACGTGCTGGAGCGCTACCACTACGACCAGACGGCCACCATGTGCCTGATGACGCTCGATCCGCTGAGCGGCGCCGCGCACATCGCCAGCGCCGGTCACCTCCCGCCGCTGCACGTCTCCGGCGGCGACGCCCGCTACGGCGAGGGCGGCGGCGTGCTCCTCGGCTTCCCGCGGGAGGCGCGGGACCCGAGCGGGGTGGCGGTCGAGAAGACGGAGGTGCCGCCCGGCGGCACCGTCGTGCTCCTCACCGACGGGCTGATCGAGGACCGCGGCATCCCGCTGGCCGACAACCTGGAGCGGCTGCGGCTCCTCGCGGCAGGCGTGGACGACGAGGTCGAACGGTTCGGCGACCGCGTCATCGCCGAGTTCGGCCCCCGCCAGGACGACGTCGCCCTCGTCGTCCTGCGCCGCGACGGGCGCTGATGCCGGGACCCGCCGCGCTCGCTTACGATGCGGCGAGGACCGCACACGGGATCGGCCGGGATCGGGGTCGGGATGCGACGGCGCGCAAGGGCGCTCTCCGCGGGCATCGCGGCGGGCATCGTGTGCACGCTGGCCGCCGGCATCGTCCTGGTCGTGTCCTGGCAGCCGGGCGAAAAGCCGGCCCGCGCCGACGACCTGGTGTCGGTGGACCGGGCCTCCGCGCCGCGGGCCCCGGCGGTCGCGCCGCTGACCCGCCGGTACACCCCGCACCTGCTGGTCGCCGGGACGTCGTCGCTGCCGCCCGGGACCGTCGAGCGCGCGAAGGGCCTCAAGGGCGTCGCCGGGATCACGGTCGTGGACGCGGCCCGGGCCAAGGTCGGCGGGCGCCGCCTGGGGCTGCTCGGCGTGGACCCGTCGCGGTTCCGGGCGTTCGCGCCGGAGCCGACGGCCGAGTCCGACCAGCTGTGGCAGACGATCGCGTCCGGCGGCCTGGCCGTCTCGTTCGAGGAGGGCCGCGGCGGTGCGCTCCAGCTCGGCGCGGTCGTCGAGGCGGGACGCAGCTCCAGCCCGGGACGGGTCCGCGTCGGCGCGTACGCGTCCATGGGCATCGGCGACATCGACGCGGTCGTGTCCCGCGGCCAGGCCCGCGCGCTCGGCATGCCGGACGGCAACGGCCTGATCATCAGCGCGCCGAAGGCCGACCCGGCGAAGCTCGCGGCGCGGCTGAGGAAGATCCTCCCGCGTGGGACGAGGGTCGCGACGCTCGCCGCGGGGCGGACGCGCCCGTCCTCGACGGCGAAGGGCGGCGGCCCGCGGCTCACCGGCCGCCCGGACGGCGTGCCCGGCGCCGCGTCCCCGATCACCGGCAACATGATGACGGCCACGATGCGGACGGCGCTGCTGGAGATCGCCGGGATGTTCGGCCCGTTCCCGGCGATCGGATGCCACCGCTCCACCGGCGACCCGCAGGACCACGCCGCCGGACGGGCCTGCGACTTCATGGAGAGCACCGGCGGCCGCGTGCCGAGCCCGGGCGCACAGCGCCACGGCGACCAGGTCGCGGCGTACGCCGTCGCCCACGCGCGGCGTCTCGGGATCTCCTACGTGATCTGGAGGCAGCGGATCTGGAACGCGCGCGGCGGCGGCTGGCGCCCGATGGAGGACCGCGGCAGCATCACGCAGAACCACTACGACCACGTGCACATCTCGGTGCTGCGCTAGCCGCCGGCGGAGAGTGGGCCGGGCCGGTCAGCTGAGCAGCGCGTTGATCGCCTGCTCGATCAGCATCTCGATGGCGAACCGGACGATCTCCTTGAAGATCGGGATCTCCGCCAGCGACGCCCCGAACGTCACGACGGCGGTCGCGATCGCCTGCGCGATCGCGATGGCCAGCATGATCAGCTGGATGATCACATTGATCTTCAACGCCAGCACGATGCCCGCGCACAGGAAGAACGCCGCGCCGACGAGCATCGCCCCCTGCGCGGCGTCCTCAAGGACCGACTTCGGGGAGTCCTCCTCGCCCCACGACTTGCGGAACGCCTCGATGTCGTCGCCCTTGTTCGACGACAGCGCCTGCTGGGCGGCGCCCTCGGCGTCGCCGACCACGCCCTGGACCTTCCCGGAGAAGTCCATCCAGGTCGAGCCGAGCTCGAACAGCTTCGTCTCGTCGGCCTCCGGCCAGGTGTAGCCGAGCATGCCCAGCAGCGAGATCAGCTCACCCGGAAGCTGCAGTCCCATATCACCCCACCGGCCGGTTCATCGCCGCGGCTCGTCACTTGCCGCCGCGGACCTTGGCAATGGCATCGTTGAAGCTCTGGCTGATCATCGTCATCTGGCGCAGGCTCTCGTTCTGGAGCCCCTCGATCTGCTCGCTCAGCCGCGCGGTGTCGATGGCCTGCCCGGCCGCCGCCGCACCGGCGTTGCGCCGCAGGTCGTCGAGGGCGGCGTTCGCGGCGGTCACCAGGTGCTCGCCGAGCTCCTCCGCCGACAGCCGCAGGGCGCGCGGGTTGAGCTCGACCTTCGTCAGCCGCCCGCCCGACGCCGCGGTGACCTTGACCCTGCCCTCCGCCGCCTCGCCGACGCCCTCCACGGTCTCGCCGGTCTCGCCGGTCTCGCCGGTCTGGCCGTCCGCGGGACGCTCGGGCGCGCCGCCCTTCCGCATCGCGTCGAGCGTCTTGCGGGCCTGGGTCAGCATGCGGTCGAGGTCGTTGCTCGCAGAGTCCACGAAACCGCACCTTTCTTGATCAAGCGGTCGGACAAGATCCTAACCACCGCGGGCACCGGATGCGACCGGCCCTCTCGCCGGCCGGTACCCGCCGGTCAGACCTCCTGGACGCCGTTCAGCGCGGCCGAGATCGAGCTGACCTCGCCGACCATCTTCTGCTCGGCCTTCTCGTGGTTGTCGGCCAGCGCGGTCAGTTTCTCGCCGTAGCCGGACAGATCCTCGGCGGCTCCGGTGAACGACTCGTCCGCCTGGCCCTCAATGGCCTTGTACGACTCACCGATCAGCATGCCGATGTCGTCGGCGCCCCACGGCTCCCCCATACCCTGGACGGTCGACTTCAGATTCGACCATTCCTGGTCGAGCTGGTCCCCCGCCTCCGCCAGGCCCTTCGCCGCACTGCGCAGAGTATCCGGCTGGACCTCATAACCATTTACGGTCATTCCAACTCCGTTGTCCAGCAAGGCCGTTCACTGCTCGCGGACAAGCCTACCGCGACCGTTCACGAGCCCGATATGTGCAGCTTGTACGGGGATTCTCTCCCGGACGATTCCGCCGTCCCGGGTGATCGCGGCCGGTCAGGGCCTCGGCAGTTCCTGCTCGCACCACACGACCTTGCCGTCGGCGGTGCGCCGTACGCCCCAGCGCTGCGCGAGCCGTCCGACGACGTGCAGGCCCCGGCCCGACTCGATCATGTCGCTGTCGTCCTCGCGGTGGCGGACGCGGGGGCGCCCGTCGGAGGAGTCGAAGACCTCGCAGACCAGGCCGCCCTCCCGCACCAGCCGCAGCCTGATCCGCCCGCCCGCGTGCCGGATCGCGTTCGTGACCAGCTCGGACGCCAGCAGCATCGTGGAGTGGGCGAGGTCGTCCAGGTCCCAGCGGGCGAGCCGGTCGCGGATGAGGCCGCGCGCCCGGCGGACGGCGGCGGGCTCGGCGGGCAGCTCCCAGGTGGCGTGGCGGTCGGCCGGGATGCGCGCCAGCCGGGCGATGAGCATGGCGATGTCGTCACGGTGCTGGTCGTCGTAGATGCCGTCGAGGGCCGCCTGGCACAGCTCTTCCAGCGGCCGGGCGGCGGCGCCCCCGGCGAACGTGGCGCGCAGGCGGGCGAGGCCGTCGTCGATGTCGCGGGCCCGGTTCTCGACCAGGCCGTCGGTGTAGAGGAACAGCAGCGTCCCGTCCTCGACGGTGAACTCGCGGCTGACGATCGGGCCGTCGCCGCCGACGCCGAGCGGCGGCGCGGGCGGCACCGGCAGGTACTCGGGCTCGGCGCCGGGCGGGACGAGCAGCGGCGGCAGGTGCCCGGCGCTGGCGACCTCGCAGCGACCGCTGACCGCGTCGTAGACGACGTAGGCGCAGGTGGCGAAGTGCGGCTCGCGTTCGCCGAGCGTCCGCATCAGCGAGTCGAGGCGCTCCAGTGCCTCGGCGGGCGGCAGTTCGAGCCCGGCGAGGGTGTGGATGGCGGTGCGGAGCCGTCCCATCGTGACGGCGGCCTTCACGCCGTGCCCGGCCACGTCCCCGACGACGAGCGCGACCCGCCCGCCGGGCAGCGCGATCGACTCGTACCAGTCGCCGCCGACCTCGATCAGGCGGCTGCCCGGCAGGTAGCGGTGGTGGACCTCGACGGGCGACGGCGCCGACAGCCCGGTCGGCAGCAGGCTGCGCTGGAGGGTGAGCGCGGTGGCGCGTTCCCGCGAGTACTGGCGGGCGCTCTCGATGAAGATGGACGCCCGGTTGGCGAACTCCATCCCGATCTCGACGTCGTAGGCGTCGAACGGGCGGTGCGCGACGGTCCGGGTGCAGACGAAGAACCCGAGGATGCCCGCCGCCGACGCGATCGGCAGCAGCAGCATCGACGCGCCCTTCAGCAGTTCCCCGACCGGCGGGCGGCGCCACGCGGCGGCGATCTCGGCCGCGCCCTCGCCGCCGAGGGAGCGCAGCACCGGCTCGCCCGACGCGAGGCACTGCGTGTACGGGGTGCCGTGCGGGTAGACGAGGGACTCGCCGGTGGGGAACGTCGCGTCCCAGGCGGGGTCGTCGTCGTCGAAGCCGATGGCCATCCGGCGCATCTGCGGGCCGTCCGGGCCGTCTGGCTGCTCGTCGGCGTCCAGGTGGCTCTCCAGCAGGAGCAGGCCGCCGGAGTTGCAGAAATGCGGGACGAGCACGTCCATCAGGCCGCGCGCGAGCATCTCGAGGTCGAGCGTGGAGCCGATCCGCGGGAGCGCGTCGTCCAGCAGGGCCCGGCGGATGACGGCCGGGTCGACGAACCGGTCGGCGAGCGGCACCGGCACCTTGATCACGGCGAGCGCGGCGATGTCGGGCGCGACGCGGACGGGCGCGTCGCCGTCGGCCGGGTCACCGCCGGGGGCGCCGCCGTTCATGGGGTGGACGGTCACGACCGCGTCGAGCGTCCCGCCGCCCGGGGTGTCCATGGCGAGCATGGCGGTGCGCTCGCGGCCGGCCTTCAGCGCCTCGAGCAACGGCTTCCGCGCGCCGGCGATCACCTCGTCCAGATGGGCTCCGAGCAGGCATTTCCCGTCGGGAGACGCCCCGTCCGGAGACAGCACGGCCGCGGCGTTGCGGTCGAACTGGAGTATTCGACCCGACGAATCCATGCCGAGAATAAGAATTCGGGTGGACGACTCCATCGCTCGATTATGGGACATGGCGAGGTCGCGTGCGGTCGATACGGGACGGTAGGCGTCTCCCGGAGTTGTGGTGCCCGCGGTGCCTCAGGGGCGCGGGTGGCGTTCGTCCAGGTATTCCTGCCAGGTCCGGCGCCCGACGGCGTGGGCGGGCGCCAGGTGGTGGCCCTCCCGGAATCCGCGTCCCGCCTTTCCTGGCAGCGGCACCGGCACGCGGATGGGCCGCCGCAGGCCGCGGGCCTTCAGGTAGGCCCGCGCCATCTCCTCGAACGTGAGCACCTCCGGCCCGCCCATGTCGTCGACGCGCTGCGCCGGACCGGGGGCGAGGGCCAGCTCGGCGAGCCGCTCCGCGACCTCACCGACGTCGATCGGCTGGTCGCGCAGGCCCTTCGGCAGCGCGATGACGCCGGGGACCTTGGTGAGGGCGTTCAGCACCATCTCGGGCAGCGTGTGGAACTGCGTGGTCCGCAGGATCGTGTACGGGAGCCCGGACCCCTCGATGAGCTTCTCCACGGCGTGCTTCGTCCGGTAGTAGCCGTAGGGGATCTTGTCCACGCCGACGATCGAGATGTAGACCAGGTGCGGGGCGCCCTGCCGCCGGGCCGCCTCGACCAGCCGGCGCGCGGCGGGCAGGTCGCGCTTCGCGCGGAGCGGCTCGCTGGCGCAGTGCACGATCGTCCCGGCGCCGGCGACGGCCGCGTCGATGCCCTCGCCGGTCCAGAGGTCTCCCTTGTGCCAGGTCACGCCCTCCTCCGGCGGTCTGGCGCGGCGGCTGAGCGCGTGCACGTCCGCGTCCGTCCCGGCCAGCAGCCCGGTCAGCGGGCGCCCGAGCGTGCCGCTCGCCCCGGTCACGAGGATCATGCTCGCTCCCTTCCCTCCCCGGGGCCCTTTCCCCGCCCGGGCCGCCCCTCACCTTTCAGGACTTCCCGAAGACCTGCGGGGGCGGGACGGGCGCGACGATCTCCTCGCCGTCGCGCAGCGGCGCGGAGCCGGCGCAGAACGCGGCGAGGTCGCCGCCGTTCAGCAGCCGGGCCCGGACGGCGCCGCCCGCCGCGCGGCGGGTCAGCTCGTCCACCGGGAGCGGTGTGCGCGACCCGGCCACGATGAGGTTGCCGAAGCGCCGGCCGCGCAGCACGCCCGGGTCGCCCATCAGCAGCGTGTGCCGGAACACCGACCGGACGGTGGCGGCGACCCGGCGGGCGAACGGCAGCCGGAACCCGTCCGCGACGTTGGCCATGTACACGCCGCCGGGCCGCAGCACCCGGGCCACGTCCAGGACGAACTCGCGGGTCGCGAGCTCGGGCGGCATCGACGCCTCGGCGAACGCGTCCATCACGACGAGGTCGTCGGCCTCGTCGGCGAGCGCGGCGACGCCGGTGCGGCCGTCGGTGATCCGGATCCGCAGGCCGGGGACGCCCTTGACGGGCAGCTGCTCCCGGACGAGCCCCACCAGTCCCGCGTCCGGTTCCAGGACGATCTGCCGGGACCCGGGCCGGGTCGCGGCGATGTAGCGCGGCAGCGTGCATCCGGCGCCGCCGATGTGGACGGCGTCGAACGCCTGCCCGTCCACGCCGAGGCAGTCGACGACGTCGCCCATGAGCCGCATGTACTCGAAGTCGAGGTAGGTGGGGTCGGACAGGTCCACATACGACTGGGGGACGCCGCCGACGAGCAGCATCCAGCCGCCGTCGCGGTCGGCGTCGCGCAGCAGTTCGGCCTCGCCACCGTCGATCGCGTAGAGGTTCGCGCGCGGACCGTGCCTGCCCTTGCGTGCCATGGCCTCCACCCTACGGAAGCCCTTTCCGGGGTCCGCCGCAACGTCAGGTTTGCTCGGTAAGGGCCTCTTCGCCCGCGAAATGGCACGCGCTGGGGTGGGCGGAACCCTCCCTCGCTTCCAGGGCCGGTTCCTGTTCCGCGCAGACGTCCCGGGCCTTCCGGCAGCGGGTACGGAACCGGCAGCCGGACGGCGGGTCCAGCGGCGACGGCGGCTCCCCCTCCATCTGGATCCGCCCCGTCCAGCCGGGCGCGTCGGGGTCCGGGACGGGGACGGCCGACAGCAGCGCCTGCGTGTACGGGTGGGTGGGGTGCTCGTAGATCTGGGTCTCGTCGCCGGTCTCGACGACCTTGCCGAGGTACATCACGGCGACGCGGTCGGAGATGTGGCGGACGGCGGCCAGGTCGTGCGCGATGAACACGTACGCCAGGCCCAGCTCCCGCTGCAGCTCGGCGAGCAGGTTCATCACCTGCGCCTGCACGGACACGTCCAGCGCGGACACCGGCTCGTCGCACACGATGACGTCGGGCCGCAGCGCGAGGGCGCGGGCGATCCCGACGCGCTGCCGCTGCCCGCCGGAGAACTGGTGCGGGTACCGGCCGACGTGGCCGGGGTCGAGGCCGACCAGCTCCAGCAGGTCCCGGACGCGCCCGCGCCGCTCGCCCTTCGGCGCGACCTCCGGGTGGACGGCGAACGGCTCCCCGACGATGTCGCCGACGGTCATGCGGGGGTTCAGGGACGAGTACGGGTCCTGCAGCACCATCTGGACGCGGCGGCGCAGGGCCCGCAGCTCGGATCTCGGCATCGCGAAGATGTCGCGGCCCTCGAAGCGGACCGTCCCGGCGGTGGGACGTTCGGCGGCGAGCAGCAGCTTCGCCAGGGTCGACTTCCCGCAGCCGGACTCGCCGACGACGCCGAGGGTCTCGCCGCGGCGCAGCTCCAGGTCGACGCCGTCCACGGCCCTGACCCGGCCGACCGTCCGCCTGATCACCACGCCGCGGGTCACCGGGTAGTGCTTGACGATGCCCTCCACCTGGAGGATCGGGGGCACATCACACGGATCCGGCACCGGGAACCTCCTGTTCGGCGTGGACCTCGGCGGCGAAGTGGCAGGCCGCGTCGTGCCCGGGCGCCACGGTGACGAGCGGCGGCCGCTCCACCGCGCAGACCGCCTCGGCGCGCGGGCAGCGCGGATGGAACGGGCAGCCGGGCGGCAGCGCGGCCGGGTCCGGCGGCGCGCCAGCGATCGGGACGAGCGGCCCGCCGCGCCGGTCGAGGCGCGGCACCGACGCCAGCAGCCCGCGCGTGTACGGGTGCGCGGGCCGCGCGTACAGGTCGCGGGCGGGCGACTGTTCGGCGACCGACCCCGCGTACATGACGACGATCCGGTCCGCGACGCCGGCGACGACGCCGAGATCGTGGGTGATCAGCACCATGCCCATGGTCAGCTCGTCCTGGAGCCCGGCGAGCAGCCGCATGATCTGCGCCTGCACGGTCACGTCGAGGGCGGTGGTCGGCTCGTCCGCGATCAGCACGTCCGGCTCCAGTGCCAGCGCCATCGCGATCATGATGCGCTGGCGCATGCCGCCGGAGAACTGGTGCGGGTGGTCGCCGAGGCGCCGCGCCGCGGACGGGATCCGCACCCGCTCCATCAGCTCGACCGCCCTGTCCCTGGCGGCGCGGCGGCCGAGGCCGCGGTGCACCCGGTACATCTCGCGGAGCTGGTCACCGACGGTGAACACCGGATTGAGCGCGGTCAGCGCGTCCTGGAAGATCATCGCGATGCGGTCGGCGCGGTAGGCGCGGCGGCGCCGCTCCGGCAGGCCGAGCAGTTCCACGCCGCGCAGCCGCACCGACCCGCGCTCGACGCGCGCGGGCGGCGTGTCGAGGATGCCCATCACGGCCTGCGCCGCGACGCTCTTGCCCGACCCCGACTCGCCGAGGATCGCGACGGTCTCCCCCTCCGCGAGGGTGTAGGACAGCCCGTTCACGGCGCGGACGTCCTGGCCGCGCACGCGGAAGCGGACGTGCAGGTCGTCCACCTGGAGGAGCGGCGCGTCCGGGCGCGGCGCGGGGACCAGATCGCCCTTCCTCGGTTCGGCTGTCATGGGCGTCACCGCAGCTTCGGGTCGAGGGCGTCGCGGGCGGCGTCGCCGAGCAGCAGGAAGCTCAGCACCGTCGCCGACAGGAACGCCGCGGGGAAGATCAGCAGGTGCGGGTGGTCGAGGAAGGAGTCCTTCGCCTGGCCGAGCTGCAGCCCCCACGACACCTGCGGGTACTGCAGGCCGACGCCGAGAAAGTCCAGCGTCGCCTCCCCGACGATCACGTTGCCGACGTTGAGGGTGGCGACGACGATCACCGGGGCGACCGCGTTCGGCAGGACGTGCCGCGCCATGATCCGCCCGTCGGACGCGCCGAGCAGCCGCGCCGCCCGCACGTAGTCGGCGTCGCGGACGGCGATGACCTGCCCGCGCATGATGCGGATCATCGTCGTCCAGCCGAGCAGCACCAGCACCAGCGTCATCGCCCACACGCCGTGCCCGGGGAACGCGACGAGGATGACCGTGGCGCCGAGCACGAACGGCAGCCCGAAGAACACGTCGGTGAGCCGCGCGACGAGGGTGTCCACGAGGCCGCCGTAGTAGCCGGCGAGCGTCCCGAACAGCACCGCGATCAGCAGCGCGAACAGCGTGACGGCGACGCCGATCAGCAGGGTCGGGCGGGCGCCGTGCACGACGTGCGCGTAGAGGTCGCAGCCCGCGATGTCGGTGCCGAACCAGTGGTCGCCGGACGGGCCGAGCCCGGAGATGTTCGGGTCGCAGCCCTCGTTGGCGGCCGTGGCGGTGAACAGCCCCGGCAGCGCGGCCATCACCGCGACCACGGCGAGGATCGCCGCCGAGCCCCAGAAGACCCGGCGCCGCCGCAGGTCGCGCCACGCGTCGTCCCACAGCGAGGCCCGGCCGACCTCGCCGCCCGCGGCGGCCACCGCCGTGGCCTCACTCATAGCGGATCCTCGGGTCGAAGATCCCGTACAGCAGGTCCACGAGCAGGCTGACGAGCAGGAAGATCAGCACCAGCACGGTGACCGCGCCGACCACGACGGGCCCCTCCTTGAGCTGGATCGACTGGAACACCTGCTGGCCGATGCCGGGCAGGTTGAAGATGCCCTCGGTCACGATCGCGCCGCCCATCAGGTTCCCGAAGTCGACGCCCAGATACGTCACCACGGGGATCAGCGAGTTGCGCAGCGCGTGCCGCCCGACGACCCGCGTCCGCGACAGGCCCTTGGCGCGGGCGGTGCGGACGTAGTCGGCGCGCAGGTTCTCGGCCAGACCCGTCCGGGTCAGGCGTGCCACGTACGACAGGCCGAGCGACCCGAGGACGATGCCGGGCAGCAGGTAGCTCATCGGCCACCCGTCGTCCGTCCCGGCGGTCGGGAAGATCTGCCAGCGCAGGCCGAACAGGATCTGCGCGAGGGAGCCGATGACGAACACCGGCACCGCGATCACCAGCGTCGTCCCGCCGAGGACGAGGGTGTCGGCGAGCTTCCCGCGCCGCAGGCCCGCCCACACCCCGAGCACGATCCCGATGAGCAGCTCGAAGATCCAGGCGGTGATCGCGAGCTGTGCGGTGACCGCCCAGCGGCCGCCGAGCATCTCCGACACGCTCTGCCCGGTGTAGTTCTCGCCCAGGTCGCCCTGGACGAGCCCCCACATGTACTTCGCGTACTGCACGAGCAGCGGGTCGTCCAGGTTGTACTTGTCCCGGAGCGTCCGCAGGACGTTCTCCGGGACGGGCTTGTCCCCGGCGAGCGCCTGGATCGGGTCTCCGGGCAGCGCGAACACCATCGCGTAGATCAGCAGCGTGGTCCCGATGAAGACCGGGACCGCCTGCAGGAGCCGCCGGACCGTGTACCGCCACATCGCCGGCTACTTCACCGTCACGTCGGTCGCGACAAGGCCCGTCGAGTACGGGGTGATCGTGACGTTGCCGACGTTCTCGGAACGGCCGCCCTGGCCCGCCCACGTCCACAGCGGGATCATCGGCATCTCGCGGATGGCGATGTCCTCCGCCTGGTTGTAGAACCTGATGCCCTCCCGCGGGTCGGCCGTCCGGTTGGCCTTGGCGATCAGGTCGTCGAACGCCTTGCTCGTCCAGCCCATCCGGTTGGCGGCCGAGCTCCACATGTTCTCCAGGTAGTTCTGGGCGCTCGGGTAGTCGGCCTCCCAGTTCTGCCGGTACGGGCCCTTCTCCCCGCGCTCGCGCAGCATGGAGAAGTAGTCGGACGCGGGCACCTGCCGGAACTGGATGTCCTTGATGCCGAAGGTGTCGCGCAGGGAGTTCGCCACGATCCGCATCCACTGGGCGTAGGTCGGCTGCGCGTTGGAGAAGTACAGCTCCAGCGTCCCGCTGAACCCGCCGGCCTTGGCGAACAGCTGCCTGGCCTTGGCCGGGTCGTGGGTGCACGGCTCGCCGCACGCGTTCGGCCGGTGGCCCTCGATGATGGCGGGGAGCAGGGAGTCGGCGGGGATGTAGTCGCCGTTGTAGACGGCCTTGTTGATGCCCTGCCGGTCGATGGCCATCGAGATCGCCCTGCGCAGGTCGGCGCTGGCGAACCGCTTGTCCCACACCGGGAAGCCGAGGTAGTCGATCGTGCCCGTCTCGCGGGGCAGGAACCGGTCGCCGAGCAGCCGTTTCGCCTCGGCGACCTTGGCGGACGGGATCGTCTGCAGCACGTCGATCCGACCCGCCCGCAGGTCGGTGTACGCGGTGTCGGCGCTGGAGTAGCTCTTCCAGATCACGCCCTTGTTCCGGGGCTTGCGCGGGCCGGTGTAGCCGGAGAACGCGACGAGCTTGATCTGCTCGTTGCGTTCCCAGTTCCCGTCCATCTCGTACGGGCCGTTGCCGATCGGGTGAGTGTCGAACGCCTTGAGATCCTTCAGCCCGGCCTTCGGCATCGGCGCGTAGGCCGGATAGGTGAGCAGCATCGGGAACTGGCTGAACGGGTCGTTCAGCGAGACCTTCAGGGTGTGCTGGTCGACCACGTCGACGCCGGACAGGGTGTCGGCCTCCGGTTCGGCGTTCCGGCCCTCGGGGTTCAGCTCCTCGTACCCCTTGATGTACGAGAAGTACTCGTTGGTGGCCATGGCGCCGGGCCCGTAGGCGGCGTTGTTCCACGCGTCCGCGAAGCTCTGCGCGGTCACCGGCTCGCCGTTGTGGAACCTCTGCCCGGGCCTCACCTTGATCGTCCAGACCCGCTGGTCGCCGGACGTGACGGACTCGGCGGCCAGCGGCACGGCCCTGCCGCCCGTGTCGAGCGTCATCAGGTTGTCGAACAGCTCGCTGATCACGTCGAAGGCGTAGCTGCTCGTGGTGTTGGCGGGCACCAGGTGGTCGGGCTCGGAATGGCCGGCCGTGAACACGCCGTCGCTCGCCCCGGCGTCGCCGCCGCCGCAGGCCGACAGGCCGAACGGCGCGGCGAGCGCCACCGCGGCGAGCCCCGCGGCCTTCAGCCGGGCACCCCCGCCGGCACCCCTCTGACTGGTCATGCTCCTCCTCGCCCCGTCGCTCCGTCGCGCGGACGGCACGCTCGGCCGACCCCCGCACCTAGATTGGTGGCAGCCGCGTACTCGCGGTGACCGTTCGGACACGCCGCTGACGGAGTCGAGACCGGATCGAGACGTTCTTGATCATCCATTGACACAGGTCAGCGGCGGAGGAAAATGAAGCCTTGCTGCGAAAGGGAGCCATGGGGGTAGGCGTGCGCGACGAGCCGCCCGGCGCGGCCGGACCGGCGGCGGCCGGGGCGGGCGCGGAAAGGGCGGCGGCCGAGGCGGCGGCGATCTGCGCCGATCTCATCCGCTTCGACACCACGAACCGGGGCGAGGGGGTGGCCCACCCGGAACGGCCCGCCGCCGAGCACGTCGCCGTACTGCTGGACGACGTCGGCGCCGACCCGGTGATCGTCGAGTCCCGGCCGGGCCGCGCGAGCGTGCTGGCCCGCGTGCCCGGCGGCGACCCGTCCCATCCGGCGTTCCTGATCCACGGGCATCTCGACGTGGTGCCCGCCGACCCGTCCGAGTGGACGGTCCCGCCGTTCTCGGGCGAGGTGCGCGACGGGTGCGTGTGGGGGCGCGGCGCGGTCGACATGAAGGGCACCCTCGCGATGACGCTGGCGACCGTCCGGCGGCGGCTGCGGGAGGGCCGGCGCACCCGCGGCGACCTGGTGCTGGCGTTCCTCGCCGACGAGGAGTGCACCGGCGACCACGGCTCCCGGTACGTGGCGCGCGAGCACCGCGGGTACTTCGAGGGCTGCACGGAGGCGATCAGCGAGTCCGGCGGCTTCAGCGTCACCGCGCGGGAGTTCGGCGAGGGCGCCGAGACGCGGATCTACCCGATCGCGACGGGCGAGCGCGGCACCGCCTGGATGCGGCTGACGACCCGCGGCACCGCGGGCCACGGCTCCAAACCGGCCCCCCGCAACGCGGTGGCGGAGATCGCGCACGCGGTCTCCCGGATCGCCTCGCACGAATGGCCCGTCCGCCTGACCCCGGGCGTCCGCGCCCTGCTGGACGGCCTGGCGGACGCGCTCGGCACGTCCATCGACGTCGACCGCCTCGACGCGGAGGCCGAACGCCTCGGCGGCGTCGGCCGCCTGTTCGAGGCGACGATCCGCAACTCGGCCAACCCGACCCGGCTCGACGCCGGCTACAAGGTCAACGTCGTGCCGGGCACGGCGACCGCCGAGGTGGACGGGCGCTACGTGCCGGGCACGGGCGAGGAGTTCCTCGCCACGATCGACCGGCTCCTGGGCCCGAAGGTCACCCGCGAGTTCATCAGCCACGAGCGGGCCCCGGCCGCGGATCCGGCGGGCCCGACCTTCGCGGCGCTCGCCGGCGCGCTCCGCGCCGAGGACCCGCTCGCCCGCCCCGTCCCGTACGTGATGGGGGGCGGCACCGACGCCAAGGCGTTCCACCGCATCGGCATCGCGAGCTTCGGCTTCGCCCCGCTGCTCCTCGGCCCGGACCTCGACTATCTCGGCATGTTCCACGGCGTGGACGAACGCGTCCCCGTGGACGCCCTGGCCTTCGGCACCCGCGTCCTGGACCGCTTCCTCGACACCCGCTGACCCGCCCGCCAGGCGGGGTAGAGATCAGATGTGGACTTCTCCAGTGCGGCCGATGAGCTCTACGGCGTCCGGCCGGCCGACTTCGTGGCGGCGCGCAACCGGCTGGCCCAGGACGCGAAGGCGGCGGGCGACGGGCCGCTCGCCAAGCGGATCGGGGCGCTGCGGCGCCCGACGCTGTCGGCGTGGGCGGTGAACCTGCTGTCCCGCAGGGCGGCCGACGACCTGGGGCGGCTGCTGGACGTCGGCGCCGAGATGCGCGAGGCGTGGGGCTCGGGCGGCGGGCTCGGCGATCTGGAGCAGCGCAGGGCCCGGCTGGTGGGGTCGCTCGTGCGCACCGCGGGCGGGCTCGCGTCGGACGCGGGCAATCCGCTCCGTGAGCAGGCCGGCCGGGAGGTGGAGGACACGCTGCAAGCCGCCACCGTGGACCCCGGCATCGCCGACGAGGTGCGCGAGGGACGGCTGACGCAGCCGCGCAGCCACACCGGTTTCGTCCCGGCGGGCTTCCCCATGGCCCCCGGCGGCGAAGAGGAGCGGGCGAAACCCGAGCCCGAGGAGAAGGCACCGAAGAAGGAACCGAAGAAAGAGAAGAAGGCCAGGCCCGCCCCGGCGAAGTCGAACGTCACGCGGACGAGCGCGGCGCGGGCGCGGAGGGCGGAGACGCTGCGCAGGCGGGCCGAGGACGCGGACCGGAGGCTGGCCGAGCGCGCGGAGCGCGCCGACGCGGCGAAGTGGGAGGCGGAGGAGGCGTCCGCGGCGGTGGGACGGCTCCGCCACGAGCTGGAGCGGGCCGTCGCCGAGCGGGACGCGGCGTCCCGCCGGGCCGAGCGCGCCGAGCAGAACCGCGCCCGCGCGGAGGAGGCGGCGCGGGAGGCACGCGAGGCCGCCCGGGACGCGCGCCGGGCCGCCGACCGCGACGCCCGCCACGGCTGAGCCAGGCGGATCCCCCGCGGCCTGCCGAATCGCCTGTGCCCGCCGAGGGTGCCGGGACCGATGAGTTTTCGCCGGCCCGCGAGTCTGCACCATCGCATCGCCGCGTTCTTCCCCAGGGTCTCCGCCTCGGCGGGCGGCCCGGCGCGGCGGCCCGGTGACCGTGTCGTGGCCTTGACGGGGGGACGCCACGGCGCGGTCATCGGCGCGCCCACGGGACGAGCAGGCCGGATCGGCCCGTCAGCAGTTCGGCGTGCAGACGCGCCTGGACATGGCCTCCAGCAGCAGCCGCTTGCTCTCCGCCGGCGTCCGCGCGACCTGGACGATCCCGTGCGTCGCCTCGGCGAGCTTCGTCAGCTCGGCCACGTTCACGTCGTCGCCGAAGCCCTGCAGGATGACCTGGACGGGCTGCGTCGCGTCGTACCCGGCGCGGAGGTCGGCGAGGGTCCGGTCGAAGCTCGGCCCGCCCGGGTGGTCGTTGCGGCCGTCGGTGAAGACCAGGACGGTGTTGACCATCTCCGGTTTGTAGGTGAGCTTCACCTCCCGGAACGCCGCGAGCAGCGTCTCGTACAGCGCGGTGTCGCCGCTCTCCTTCACGCGCAGGCGGCCGAGGTCGCTCAGGATGCGCTGCCGCTGCGTGACGGACCCGACGCGCGTGCCGAGCGTCGCGATCGGCACGCGTTCCGCCCAGTTCTGGGAGCCGCGCAGGTCGGTGGAGAACTCCCAGACGCCCAGCTCGCTGTCGTCGGCGAGCAGTTGCAGCCCGGTCTGGCCGACCTGCGCGGTGGCCTGGAGCCGGTTGAGCCCGGGCGAGACCTCCTCCCCCATCGAGCCGGAGATGTCGAACAGGACGAGCAGCCGGGTCGGCAGCGACAGCCGGGCGTAGGCCTGCGTGATCCGCTGCACGTCGTCGGCGGCGGGCGTCCACGACGGCTCGGCGGGCCCGATGCCGAACCCGTGCCCGCTGAGGTCGGCGCGGGTCCGCTCGCCGCGCAGCTCGCGTTCGAGCTTCTCCGCGGCGGTCACGCGGTCGCCGTCCGCGGTGACGATCATGAACGGGTAGTCGAGCGAGAGCGTCCCCTCCCTCGGGACGGCGCCGTAGGCGCGCACGCCGGGATTCGCGCGGTTGTGCCGGAAGACCGACTGCTCGGACGCGACGACGACCGCCCCGTCCCTGGCGGCGCCCGCGGTGGCGAACGCCTCCTCCACCGTCGGCGCGGCGGTCTCCCTGATCGCGCGGACGAGCCCGGTGAAGACCGCCTTGCCGTCGGGGACGTCCGCGACCAGGCGGTCCGCCATCAGCAAGGCCACCAGGCCGGCGGCGCTGCGCGAGGGGTCGGGGACCTGGGGGCGCGGGCCGCGGGCCCTGGACTCCGGCCGCCCGCCGGCGGCGGCCGCGGCCGGTCCGAGCAGCAGGTTCCAGGTGGGCTCCGCCGGGGCCGCCGTCGCCAGCACGACCGGGGTGTTGGCGATCGACGGCCGCACCTCCTCGGGTTCGGCGAAGGCCGTCCAGAGGACCGAGTCGGGGATCCACACGTCCGGCCGGTCGCCGCCGCCCCGGCCGGACAGGAGCGTGCTCACGGCGGACGGCTCGGCGCGCCGGAGCCGGGCCCGCGCGCACGTGCCGGTGGAGCCGTCGAACCGCCGGACGGCGGCGGTCAGCGCGGGCACGATCTCCGGCGCCACCGCGACGTCCAGGGTGATGCGGTCCTCGGCCGCGCAGCCGGCGATCTCGGCGAACGCGTACACGCCGATCCCGGTCAGCGCCAGGACGCCCGCGATCGCGGCGGCGAACGTGACCATCGGCCGGCCCCGGGTGCGTCCGCTCATCGATGCCCTCGTTCCGCCGGGTCGCCGAGATGGCAGAGACCGCCCCCGAGCCCGCGGGGATCACGGCCGGCGCTGCCGTGACGCGGGCCTCTGCATTAGATGAAAAGGGCGAGAAAGCTGTCAAGATTCATGAATCTTTTGCTCCATATCGCTTGAATAACCGCCGATCGCCCAACTGCCGTCATTTCGTCGTGGCGGGCCCGGCGGCCGACGCGTGCGGCGGGAAAGTTAGGCTGATTGCCCGATTTCCCCGGCGGAAGGAGCGGCGATGACGGTCGCCTCCGAGTTCACTGCGATCACGTCCGCGGAGGAGCTGCGCGGGCTGCTCGGCGCGCCGATGCGGCGGGCGGTCGAGAAGGAGCGCGTCGCGCTGCACGAGCGCGACCTCGACTGGCTCGCCCGGTCCCCGTTCTGCCTGATCGCGACGAGCGACGCCGACGGGAACTGCGACGTCTCCCCGAAGGGCGACCCGCCCGGGTTCGTCCATGTCATCGACGGCACGACGATCGCCGTGCCGGACCGTCCCGGCAACCGGCGCGCCGACGGCTTCCTGAACGTCCTGAGCAACCCGCACGTCGGGCTGATCTTCCTCATCCCGGGACGCGGCGAGACGCTGCGGATCAACGGCCGGGCCGTGCTCGTCCGGGACGCCCCGTTCTTCGACGAGATGGTCGTCAAGGGGCACCGCCCGGCGCTCGCCCTGGTCGTGGAGATCGAGCAGATCTTCTTCCACTGCGCGAAGGCGCTGATGCGGTCGAAGCTGTGGAAGCCGGAGACCTGGGAGCCGGACGCGCTGCCGTCCCACGCCCGCATCGTCAAGGACGTCCAGCGCACGGACGAGACCGTCGAGGAGCTCGAGCGGTACTACTCCGAGGCGAACTACACGAAGAAGCTGTACGACAATTGACCCGCCTCGCCCCGCACGGCGGACGGGGAAGGGTCGACCCCCGCGCCAACCCGCGCGGGGGCCAGGTCGGGCGGCCTCCCGGTTCCCCGGTCAGCCGCTCTTGCGGCGGAACTGCCGCTGGTGGTCGGCACGGTCGTGCTTGCCGCGCACCTTCGAGCCGCCCCTTCCGGCGCCGCCGGTGTTCTTGCCCGCCGCTCCGCGCTTGCGTTCCAGGGCCTCCCGGAACCTGCGCTTCACGTCGTCCTCTCCGTCTTCTGGTTCTCCTGACGAGTCGGTCATGCGGACCTCCAGCTCTGTAGGGGCACTCCTAGCCTCACATACCCAGCGGAACGTGGCCATCCGTACACGCCGAGAAGATCATCTCGGGAGATTCCGCCATAAACCGACCAGCCGAGAACGATCTCTCCTAGGGTTCGTACCCGTGGATTCGCAGAAGCCGCGGGCCGAGCCCGGGCACCCGCCGCTGGAGGCGCTCGCCGTCCAGCCGCTGCTGAACCGCGACTACGAGTCCCGTCCCGCGGTCTTCTACGAGCGGCTCCGCGCGGAGTACGGGCCGGTAGCGCCGGTGGACGTGCTCGGCGTGCCGGCGTGGCTCGTCATCGGCTACTCGCAGACGCTCGACATCCTGCGCGACACGCGCGGGATCTGGAGCAGGCGCGTCGACGCGTGGCGCGCGTACCGGGAGGGCGCGGTCCCCGCGGACTGGCCGATGCTGCCGGTGGTCGAGTCCGGCAACTCGGGGTTCCGCGACGGCGCCGACTCCACCCGGCTCCGCGCCGCCTGGAGCGAGGGGCTGCGGCCGTTCCAGGACCGCTCCAGGACCGAGGCGAAGGCCCTCGAACGGGCCGTCCGGCAGTACGCCGACGAGCTGATCACCGTGCTGGCGGAGAGCAGCGGCCGCACCGGCTGGGCCGACCTGTCGGCGCAGTACGCGCGGCCGCTGCCGCTGATGGTCATCGGACGGCTCCTCGGCGACGGCGCGGACGGCGACGACGAGCTGATCATCGACCTGTGGCGGGTGATGGACGCGGGCCCGGACGCGCAGGAGGCGTCCGACCGGCTGACCGCCCGCGTCGCGGGCGTCTGCGCGGCCCGGGTGGACAAGCCGGGCGCGGACCTCCCCTCGTACATGCTGGCCGCCGCGCCCGACCTGACCGCGGACGAGCTGACCCGCGAGATGGCGATGATGACGGGGCTGGTCGGCGACGTCACCGGGACGCTGATCTGCAACACCATCACCGAGGTCCTCATCGGCGAGACCGGCGCGCGCGACAGCCTGTCGGCGGGGATGATCCAGGAGGCGATCAACCGGGCCACGGCCGCCAACCCGCCGATGGCCAACCTGGCGTTCCGGTGGGCGAAGGCGGACGTCCGCGTCGGCCGGTTCCAGATCGCGGCCGGCGACCCGGTCCTGGTGTCGCCCGCCGCCGCCCACCTGGACCCGGCGTTCACCCGGACGTCCGCGCCCGACTCGATCTACAGCTCCCGCGCGCACCTGGCGTGGGGCGCGGGCCCGCACGCCTGCCTCGGCCGCGACCTCGCCACCACGGTCACGACGATCGCGGTGGAGCGGCTGTTCGAGCGGTTCTCCGCGCTGCGGCTCGCGCTGCCCGCCGACCAGCTTCCGTGGCGCTCGTCCCCGCTCATGCGGGGCCTGCGGTCGCTTCCGGTCACCTTCGAGCTGGCCGCCGGCCCGCCCGAGCCGCCCGCGCGGCCCGCCCCGGCGGACGAGGAGCCGGAACGGGAGGCGCCGCCCGAGGACGAGCCGAACTCGCTGGCGCGCCGCGTCCTGCGGATGATGCGCCTGTAGCGACGGCCGCTCCCCGCCGCATGTTTGGGCACGCCCGCCCGGGAACGTTCTCGCGCAGGGAGGTCGAAGGATGCCAGACAAGAGCGACAAGCACGGCCCGAAGCTGGACGAGGAGATCGGCCGGGAGACGCACGGCATGGTCAGCGGCGGTCACTCCACGCACGCCGAGGAGTTCAAGGAGACCGAGCCGTTCTCTGACGACCACCCCGCGGACCCGACCGCGACGTCCGCCGGTGAGCGTGAGGGCTCCCCGCCCGGGATGAGCGCGGGGGACGTCGAGGGCCGCAGCGCGCTCGCCCGGCTGCTCAGCGGCGTCCGGTACCCGGCGCGGCCGAACGAGCTGGTCCGGCACGCGGCCGAGGGCGGCGCGCCCGACGCGGCGGTCGAGGAGCTGCGGACCCTGCCCAAGCGGGAGTACGAGAACGTCGCCGACGTGGCCGAGGAACTCGGCTACGGCCGCGAAGAGCGGCGCTACTGACCGGCTGAGCGTTCGCGCAGGAGGGGGATCTGGCCGCCGGCGGCGACGAGGTCCCGCTGGCGCGGCGACAGGCGGTGGCGCGCCCGGTACGTCTCGCCCCTGGTCGTGTTGCGGACCTCGATGACGGTCCCGGCCCTGAGCCCCTCGCGGACGTGCTCGACGCGCAGCACGTCCCCCTGCGCGACACGGTCGTAGTCGGCCTCGTCGGCGAATTCGAGCGGCAGGATCCCGAAGTTGACGAGGTTCTGCCAGTGGATGCGCGCGTACCCGCGGGCGAGGACGAGCCGGAGCCCGAGGTGGCGGGGCGCGATCGCGGCGTGCTCGCGCGAGGACCCCTGGCCGTAGTTGCGGCCGCCGACGACGGCGTGGGTCCCGGCCGCCCGCGCCCGCTCCGGGTAGCCCTCGTCGAGCCGGGTGAAGGCGAAGTCCGCAAGCCGGGCGATGTCGCTGCGGAACGGCAGGGCACGGGCGCCCGCCTGGAGGATCTCGTCGGTCGAGACGTCGTCGCCGACCTTGATGACAACGGGGATCTCCAGCTCGTCCGGCAGCGGGTCCAGCCCCGGCAGGACGCCGATGCTCGGCGCCTTCTCCAGCGCGACGCCGCGCGCCTCGTCCGCGGGCGGCGGCGCCTCGAGCATCTGCCGGTTGACGCTGGACCTGCGCGGCGGCCGGAC
Source organism: Actinomadura soli (assembly GCF_005889715.1). Lineage (GTDB taxonomy): Bacteria > Actinomycetota > Actinomycetes > Streptosporangiales > Streptosporangiaceae > Spirillospora > Spirillospora soli. Next base: position 12,405 of record NZ_VCKW01000050.1, on the reverse strand, counting down.
GGCGGGCGGCTCCATGTCCAGGTCGCGCGGGTCGGTGATGCGGCCGGTGAGCGCCGCCGCGGCGGCGGTCTCCGGTGAGCAGAGCCAGACGAGGTCGTCGCTCGTGCCGGACCGTCCGGGGAAGTTGCGCGGGAACGTCCGCAGGCTGTTGCGTCCGATGGCCGGGGCCTGCCCCATGCCGATGCAGCCGAGGCATCCCGCCTGGTGGATGCGGGCGCCCGCCTGGAGCAGGTCGGCCGCCGCGCCCATCCGGGTCAGGTCGAGGAGGATCTGCCGGGACGTCGGGTTGACGTCCAGCGACACCGCCGGGTGCACCTGGCGGCCCTTGACGATCGCCGCGACGGCCGCGAAGTCGCGCAGCCCGGGGTTCGCCGACGACCCGACGACCACCTGGTGGACGTCCTCGCCCGCCGCGTCCCGCACCGGGACGACGTCGCCGGGCGAGCCGGGCCGGGCGATCAGCGGCTCCAGGGACGGCAGGTCGATCTCCTCGGTGACGTCGTAGGACGCGTCCGGGTCGGCGACGATCTCGGTGAAGTCGTCCTCGCGTCCCTCGCCGCGCAGGAACTCCAGCACCCGATCGTCGGACGGGAACACCGTCGTCGTCGCGCCCAGCTCGGCGCCCATGTTCGCGATGACGTGCCGGTCCATGGCGGTCAGCGACGCGAGCCCGGGGCCGTGGTATTCGATGATCCGGTTGACGCCGCCGCGCACGCCGTGGCGCCGCAGCATCTCCAGGATCACGTCCTTGGCGCTCAGCCAGGGCGGGAGCTCTCCGGTCAGCCGGACGCCCCAGATCTCCGGCATCGTCACGTACAGCGGCTCCCCGGCCATCGCCATCGCGGTCTCCAGCCCGCCGACGCCGACCGCGAGCATGCCGAGCGACCCGGCCGCGCAGGTGTGGGAGTCGGACCCGGCCATGCTTGCGCCGGGCACGCCGAACCGCTGCATGTGCGTCGGATGCGACACGCCGTTGCCCGGCCTGGAGTACCACAGCCCGTACCGGCGGCACGCGGACCGCAGGAAGATGTGGTCGGCCATGTTGCGCTCGTCGGCCTGCAGCAGGTTGTGGTCGACGTACTGGACGGACACGTCCGTCCGGACGCGGTCGAGGTCGAGGGCCTCCAGCTCCAGCATGACCATCGTGCCGGTCGCGTCCTGGGTGAGGGTCTGGTCGACGCGGATCCCGATCTCGGCGCCGGGCGTCATCTCGCCGCTGACCAGGTGCGAGGCGATCAGCTTGCGGGCGACACCGCGGCCCCCGCCTTCCGCTGCCCCGGCGCTCACGGCTGGGTCCCCCGTTCCTTCGGGGTCCGGTCGTCACCGGGGACGCTCTCGACCGGGTGCGGCTCGTGGACGTCCCTGGTGGAGGGCCTGCCGCACCATTGGCTGAGGGCGTCGCGGATCGCGGCGGCCCGCCGGTCGGGCGCGGTCTCGTCCGTCGCCCAGGCGATGTAGCCGTCCGGGCGGACCAGCGCCGTCGTCCGGGTCGCCCTGCCCGCCAGCGCGCAGTGCACGCGCCCGGCCCACCGCTTGGCCGCCAGGTAGGTGACCGCCGGGTCGTTCGCCGCGACGACCAGCACGAACAGCCCGTCGCCGAGCAGCCCGTACAGCCGGCCGGGGCCGCCCGCCAGCGGGACGTCCGGTGCGCGCCGTCCGGTGAGGCGGTGGGAGCCGCGCGGCGCCGGGTAGGCGATGTCGATGCCGGAGACCGCGCCCGCGAGCCGCCGCGCGACCGGCCGGACGTGGGTCGCCGCCCACACGCCCGCGGTCCGCGCCTTGCGCAGCCACGGCGGTTCGGCGAGAGCGCCCCGCAGGATCGCGCCGCTGCCGCGCAGGACGAGCCGCCCGACCGGGTGCCGCTCCTCGTGGTAGCTGTCGAGCAGCCACGACGGCGCCCAGCCCGACAGTTCCGCGGCGAGTTTCCAGCCGAGGTTCGCGGCGTCCTGGATCCCGGTGTTCATGCCCTGCCCGCCCGCCGGGGAGTGGACGTGCGCGGCGTCGCCCGCGAGGAACACGCGGCCGACCCGGTACTTCGGCACCTGCCGCTCGTCGCTGTGGAACCGGGACGTCCAGCGCGGGTCGTGCATCCCGTGGTCGGTGCCGAGCGCGCGGCGCGTCACCTCGCGCAGCTCGTCCATGTCGACGGGCTCGGAGTCGGGCGCCTGGTGGCGGCGGTTCCACGCGATCACCCGGTACCAGCCGTCCCCGAACGGCGCCAGGAACACGAACGCGTCGCCGGTCGAGGCGGCGGTCAGCACGTCGCCCGGCGCGTCCCGCAGCCGGACGTCGGCGAGCATCACCGACCGGACGGCCGCGTGGCCGGGGAACGGCAGCCCGAGCTCGCGCCGGACGGTGCTGCGGACGCCGTCGGTCCCGACGACGTAGGACGCGCGGTGCGTCCCCGCCGCGCCGCCGGAGGCCCGCACGTCGACGTCGACGCCCGCCGCGTCCTGGCGGAGCCCGACGGCCTCGGCCCCGTACACGATCTCCGCGCCCGCGGCGAGGGCCCGTTCCCGCAGGACGCGTTCCGTCTCGTACTGCGGTGTGACCAGCAAAAACGGGAAGCGGCCCGGGAGCCGCGACAGGTCGAGGCTGGTCGCCCCCAGCAGCCGCACCGCGCCGACGCGCTCGCCCGCGGCGACGAGGTCGTCCGCGACGCCGCGCGCGTCCAGCATCTCCAGCGTCCGCGCGTGCACGGCGAACGCCCGCGTCAGGTTGCTCGTCTCCGCTTCGCGCCGTTCCAGCACGGTGCAGCCGATCCCGGCGGCGGCGAGGTCGCCGGCCAGCAGCAGCCCGGTGGGGCCCGCCCCCACGATCAGCACGTTCCCAGTCTGCTCGCCGGTGGGCGACATCCCGCTCCCCTCTCGGCTCGACGGCGGGCACGATCCCTCGCTCAGGGGACTTCCCACGAACCGCCGCTCCTCACCGGATCCGGCGCTCGCGTCCCGCCCATTCCCTCTCGCGGAGCTGGAACTTCTGGATCTTGCCGGTGGACGTCTTCGGCAGCTCGGCCACGAACTCCACCGCGTCGGGCGCCTTGAAGCGCGCGAGACCCGTCCGGACGTGGTCGATCAGCTCGGCCCCGGTCGCGGCGTGCCCGTCGCGGAGGACCACGAACGCCTTCGGACGCTCGCCCCACTTGTCGTCCGGAACCGCGACGACGGCGACCTCCAGGACCGCGGGGTGCGAGTCGATCGCACGCTCGACCTCGACCGTGGAGATGTTCTCGCCGCCGGAGATGATGATGTCCTTGGACCGGTCGCGCAGCTCGACGTAGCCGTCCGGGTGGCGGACGCCGAGGTCGCCGGAGTGGAACCAGCCGCCGCGGAACGCGTTCGCGGTGGCCTCCGCGTCCTCGTGGTAGCCCTTCATGACGTTGTTGCCGCGCATGACGATCTCGCCGAGCGTCGCGCCGTCCGCCGGGACGTCGGCCATGTCGTCGTCGACGACGCGGAGGCCGTCGGTCTGGATCATGCCGACGCCCTGCCGGGCCAGCAGCCGGGCCCGGTCGGCCGCGGCCAGCCCCGGCCAGCCGGGCTGCGGCTCGCACACCGAGTACGGCCCGTAGGTCTCGGTCAGCCCGTACACGTGCACGATGTCCGCGCCGAGCCCCTCCATCTGCGCGATGATCGTCGGGCTGGGCGGGGCACCCGCCGTCGTCACGGTCAGCGGCCGCTCCAGCGGGTGCGCCTCCGGCGCGTTCGCGATCGTCACCAGGACGGTCGGCGCGCCGTTGAGATGCGTGACGCCCTCGGCGTCGATGAGCCGCCACACCTCCCCGGCGACGACGGCGCGCAGGCACACCTGCGTCCCGCCGATGGCAGCGAGCGCCCACGGCGTGCACCAGCCGTTGCAGTGGAACATCGGCAGCGTCCACAGGTAGACGCTGGCGGGCGTGTGCCGCGAGTGCACCACCTCGCCGAGCGCGTTCAGGTACGCGCCCCGGTGCGTGTAGACGACGCCCTTGGGGCGTCCCGTGGTCCCGGACGTGTAGTTGATCGAGATGGCGGCGTTCTCGTAGTCGACGTCCCAGGGCAGCGGATCGTCCGAACCGCGCGCCAGCAGCTCCTCATAGGTGACGCCGCCGACCGCCGGGTCGGGTTCCGCGCCCGCCGCCGGGACCGTGACGACCTCGGGCAGCCCGCCCGCGAGCGGCGCCACGGACGGATGCAGGCCCGCGTCCACGACCAGCGCCTTCGCTCCGGAATGGCCGAGGATATAGCGGATCTCGTCCGGGGCCAGCCGGGTGTTGATCGCGACGAGGACGGCCCCGGCGAGCGGCACGGCGAAGTGCGCGACCAGCAGCTCCGGCACGTTCGGCGCCAGGTACGCGACGCGGTCCCCCGGCCCGATGCCCGAGGCGCGCAGCGCGTTCGCGAGCCGGGTCGTCTCGGCGGCGAACTCCGCGTACGTGGCGCGGCGGTCCCCGTACGCGTAGGCCGTCTTGCCGGGAAACACCTCCGCGGACCGGTTCAGGAACGCGAGCGGAGTGAGCCCCGTAAAGCCCGGACCGTTGTTCATGGGAGCCTCCACAGCCGTCGGCCGAGGCCTGCAGCGGCACCCTCGGCATGGGATGTGACCTGCGTCCCAAGGATGGCACGCGGACGCCGGCGAGCGTCCGGCTAGGGCGCGGCGTGGCGCGAGGTCTCCAGGCCGAGGTGGATGCGGTACCGGTCGGCCCGGTACGTGGCGAAGGCGACCTCGGCGCAGGTCCCGCGGCTGAACGTCCGCTGCCGTAGGAGGAACACGGTCTCGCCCGGCCTGATGCCGAGCAGCCCGGCCTGGCGGGCGTCCGCGGGGCCCGCCTCGATGGTCTGCTCCCCCGCGTCCATGAAGATCCCGAACTCGCTCTCCAGCACCGCGAACAGCGACGACTCCGGCGCGCGGCGCTCGAACAGGTCGGGCGCGAGGGACGCCGGGATGTGCGCGCGCTCCACCGCCATCGGCTCCCCGTCGGCCAGCCGCAGCCGCTCCAGGACGTGCACGGCGATCCCCGGGGAGGCGCCGAAGTACCCGGCCAGGCGCGCGTCCGCCGCGATCGTCCGGGTCTCGAGGTCGCGGGACGCCGGCTCCATCCCGCGGGCGCGCATGTCCTCGGTGAACGACACCAGCTCCTTCGGCATCTGCACCTTGGGACGGGCCACGAACATGCCCTTGCCGGGGATGCGGCGGAGCCGGTCCTCGGCGACGAGCAGGTCGACGGCCTGCCGGACGGTCATCCGCGACACCCCGAACCGCCGGCACAGCTCGCGCTCGGACGGGACGGGCGCGTCCACCGGCAGCCGCTCCTGTTCGATCATGTGGAGCAGGATGGCGCGGAGCTGCATGTACTTGGGCGAAGGCGCGGAGGGATCGATCACCCTTCATGCATATCCGATCGCCGGTCAGGACGGTCCGGATTCGCCTGTCAGAATCGCCACTGCGCCGACGGTGGCGTAGCCGCGCCATTCCAAGTCGGCGGCGGGCGAGTAGCTCGCGAAGTCGACCCGCCAGCCGCCGTCGTCCTGCTGCCGCTCGACCAGCCGCCGCAGCTCGGCGGCCACGACCTCCGGGGCGAACAGCGCGCGGGCGAGCCGATCCGGGAAGGGGGCGAAGTCGAGCGGCCGCATCATCTCGTCCTCCAGTCCGCCCTGGACGTGGACGAGCCCGCTGTCCGGGATGTGCTTCCCGAGCAGGCCGATGACCTCGGTGTCGCGGACGGCGTCGGCCAGCCACAGCGCGAACGCGAGCTCCAGCGCGTGCAGCTCGTCCTCGGCCCGTTCCTTGGCCCGGACGCTGTCGAGGCAGTAGCGGGTGGCGCGGTCGAGCCACGGATGCTCGGCGACGGCCTTGTCATGGACGGCGACGCGCTGCGCCATCGCCGCCACGACAGCCGTGATCTGCAGGGAGGACGTCTCCGGATCGGCACCCGCCCAGAACGGCGCGCAGCCCGCGGGATCGGGGACGTGCAGCCCGAACGGCACGCCGCCGTCCGGGAGCGTCACCGACTCCAGCCAGTCGCAGAGCGCGACCGCCTCCGGGGCCGTGTCCGGGGCGAGTTCCGCGAAGACCTCGAACGCGTGCAGGGCGGGGCCGGGCTGGCTCGTCCGCGACCGCAGATCGGGTTCGAGGCCGTGCCCGTAGCCGCCGTCCGGGTTGCGGTAGGCGTTCAGGGCGGCCAGCAGCGCGTCGCGGTCGCCGTCGCCCGTCAGCAGCTCGAACCGGCGGCGGTCGAGCGTGCGCGCGTGCGTGGCCATGAAGTCGGATGCCTTGTCCAGGTCCATGACTCCAGCGTGACCGCCGCCTCCCCGTCCGTCTTGTAGCTTTCGGCCATCACCAGGTAAGGAACGGCTCTCGGAACGGGGATCACGCAGCACCGCCCGCGCGTCGGCGTCCCCCCGGAGATGATCGGCCACCGTGGCGGGCGGGCCGGAAAACGGAATGCGCCGGACGAACGGCACGGCCTACCCTGGCGGCATGGAGGTCGCCTTCGAACGCACAGGTCAGCGCCGGTACGCGACCGTGATCACCCTGCCCGGCGGGCATCCGCGCCGGATGGACCCCGCGCCCGGTTTCGACGAGAACATCCCGCACGACCTCGTCCACTACCTGACCGAGGCCGAGCTCGGCCTCTCGTCCGGCGTCTTCGGACGCGCCGCGGCGGGCGGTGGCGGCTTCACCGAGACGGCCGAGACCCCGGGCGACCCGCGCAAGCGGGCCCGGGCGCAGCGCAAGCTGAGGAAGCGCGAAGCGTCGCTGGGCAAGGCCGACCGCGGCGACATGGCCACGTCCGAGTACTTCGCGGGCATATGCGACGTCGCCTGGCGCCGCCGCGCCGGCGCCGCCACCCCCGTCTGGGCCAACGGCAGGACGCTCCCGCCCGAGGACGCCCCCACCGTCGACCGGATCCTGAACCGCCTGGACGAGCTCGCCCCGCTCTGGCACGACCTCCCGATCGGCGGCGCGCTCACCTTCACCTGGCCGCACCCAACCGCGACCGTCCGGCCCCCGGCTGGCGACCAGCCACCGCCTGGCGGCGCTGACGGCTAGCCTGCGCGCAGCGCGAGGCCCAGCGCCCGGAACTGCTCCACCGGCCGGTGGTAGCCGCGCTCGATGTGGTGCACGCCCCGCAGCGTGGACGGGCCCTCCGCGACCGCCGCGGCCAGCACGGCCGAGAACCCGGCCCGGATGTCGGGCATGGTCACGTCCCCGCCCCGGAGCTTGGTGACCCCGCGCACCACGGCCGAATGGAGCGCCGCCGTGTCGTGGTAGCGGCAGGCGGGACCGCCCAGGCAGGTGTCGTAGACCTCGATCTCGGCGCCCATGCCCTGCAGCGCGGGAACGTAGGCCAGCCGGTTCTCGTAGACGGTCTCATGCAGCACCGACATGCCGTCCGCCTGGGTGAACAGCACCATGAGGGGCGTCTGCCAGTCCGTCGCGAAACCGGGATGGGTGTCGGTCTGCACGGCGGCGGGGCTCAGCCCGTCCGGCGCCGACGCCATGATCCACTCGTCCGTGATCTCGAACTCGGCGCCCATCCTGGTCAGCGTCGTGATCGCCGTGACGAGCCGGTCCTGCGGGCATCCGTGCACCCGCACCTCGCCCCGGGTGACCAGGCCCGCCACCAGGTAGGAGAACGCCTCGATCCGGTCGCCCGCGAGGCGCGTCTGCGCCCCGGTCAGCCGCTCGACGCCCTCGACCACGATCCGCCGGTCGGGCGCGAACGAGATCCGCGCCCCCATCCGCTGCAGGAACAGCGCCAGCTCGATGATCTCGGGCTCGGTCGCCGCGTTCCGGATGACGGTCTTCCCTTCGGCCCGCACGGCCGCCAGGAGCACCGTCTCCGTGGCGCCGACGCTCGGATACGGCAGCTCGATCCGCGTCCCCACCAGCCGCGACGCCCGCGCGTGGATCCCGTCGGACTCGATCGTCACCTCGGCCCCGAACGCCCGCAGCGCGTCCACGTGGAAGTCGACCGGCCGCCGCCCGATCGGGTCGCCCCCGACCAGCGGCACGAACGACTCGCCCGCCCGGTGCAGCAGCGGCCCCAGCATCAGGATCGGGATGCGGTTCAACCCGGTGAACGCCTTCCCCACGCTCGGGTCCGACACCGGCCCCGGCACGACGACGACGTCCCCGCCCGACCGCTCCACGGCCATCCCGACGTGCTCCAGCATCCCCGCCGTGATGCCGACCTCGCCGACGTCCGGCGCGTTGCCGATCGTGCTCGGACCGTCCGCCAGCATGGCCGCGACCATGTGCTTGCTGACCGCGTTCTTGGCGCCCCGCACGGTCACGTCCCCGCGCAGCGGCCCGGACGGCTCGATCTGCCACAACTTCTCAGCCATCCGAGCAGCCTACGTCGTCCTGGACGGACACCCGGCAAACTCGGAGCGAACCAAGACGAAAGCGCCCCCCGCTCGCCCTCCCCCAGCACAGCGGCGCCTGGGCAAACGCCCGAATTCGCGGCGTCGCCCCATCGCGCGCATCATGGGCCAATGATCGAGTCGTCTCCTCCCGGCGAAGCGCTCACATGGGCCGCACGTGCAGCCGGTGAGCCCGTGCGGGTAGTCCGCCGTCTGCCACCGCGCCCGGCGGCGACACGCTGACGGCCCACGGCCACCGCCTCGCCGAGGCCGAGCAGGTCCTCACCCACTACGACTTCTGGTCAGGAAACGTCCTGTGGGACGACGGAGCCCTCACCGGCGTCATCGACTGGCCGGGCGCCTCCCGCGCACCACGCGGCTTCGACGTCGGCTGGTGCCGCCTCGACCTGGTCCTGCTCCACGGCCCGCGCACAGTCGAGACGTTCACGAACGCCTACCAGAACGCGGCAGGCCGACCCATCCTCGACCTCCCGCTCTGGGACGTGTTCGCCCTCACCAACTCCCACCACGCGGTCGAGACCTGGCCGCCCAACTACCACGACCTGGGCCGAACGGACCTGACCGCCGAAGACCTCCGCGAACGCCATACCGCCTGGACCGACCAACGCCTCCCCCTCTGCCCCTAGCCGAGATCGTCCAAAGAGGCTTCGAAGACAAGCTCGCGGCCTCGCTCGGCCACCCGCACGAAGCCGAGACCGCCGATGGAGGCGAGCGACGCGAGGTTCCCACGGTCGATGGTCGCCCGCACTCTGCTGACCCCTGGCTCGGCACCGGCCCGGCGCAGCAGTTCACGGAGTATCGCCTTGCCGTGGCCGCGCCGCCGGTAGGCGGGATCCACGGAGTACCCGACCTCCACGGTGCCAGTAGCATCCGGCCGTCCGTGAAATCCGCCATGGCCGACGGCCACAGCCCCGGCCATCGCCAGGTGGATGCTCCATGGTGCGCTGGCGGGGTCGGACGTCAATTGGTCAAGTCGCAGCCGCCAGACATGCCTCAACTCGGGACCGGCGAAGTACCCGGGCAGTTCATGTCCGAGGAGAGACCCGGCACCCACCAGGTCGCCCCGCGAAAGCGCCGCGAGAACAGACGGCGGCAGCCCAACGAGTCGCACGATCACAGCATGCCGCACGCCCCTGCGTCGATCACGTGCACCGGACGACGCTAGACCGTCCGGGCGGCGTTCTCCGTCCAGGAGTCGGCCAGGAGGCACAGTTCGTCGAGCGCGGTTTCGACGCGTTCCCGGTCGCCCGTGGTGAGGATGTCGGTCTGCAGTCCGGAGTAGGCGCCGTTGAGGTAGGTGGCCTTGACTCGGGCCTGCGCGGGGTCGAGACCGCGGGCGACGAGCGCGCGGGCGACGAACTCGGCCCGGTCCGTCAGGAACTTCGGGACCCGGTCGCCGAGCCGCCCGGCCGCCGCCAGCCCCTCGATCTCGCGGACGAGCCGGGTATGCGCGACGTTCTCGGGCGCGAGATGGCGATACCAGGAGTCGCGGACGATGGCGCCGATGCCCCGCCCCAGGTCGTCCCAGCCCTCGGTGGCGCGAAGCTGCTCGTGCTGGACGTCGTCCAGTCGTTGCAGCAATGCGGCGAGAAGGTCGTCCTTGTCGGCGAAGTGGTGGGTGAGGACGCGCGTGCTCTGCCCGAGCGCCTGGGCGATGGGACGCATCGACAGCCCGGACATCCCGTGCTCGGCGAGGTGGTCGAGGACCGCGTCGAGGATCTCGGTGCGGCGATGCGGATCGCGCGGCCTGGCCACGGCTGGGTCTCCTTCGTCCCGGGGACGTCCATCCTATAGGGAAACAAGTGTTACCTTAATGGCCATGCCCATCTTCCGACGCCCCTCGGGCGGCGGGCTCCGGCTCGCCGCGCTGGCCCTGACCGCCTTCACCCTGCAGACGGACGACTTCGTGATCGTGGGCGTGCTCCCGTCGATCGCGCGCGGCCTCTCGGTCACCGAGACCGCCGCCGGGCAGCTCGTGACCGCCTTCTCCGTCATCTGCGCCGTCGTCGCGCCCGTCGCGGCGGTGGCCACCGCGTCCTGGCCGCGGCGCCGCCTGCTCGCAGGCGGGATGCTGCTCTTCTGCGCCGCGAACCTCGCCGTCCCGCTCGCCACGTCGTATCCGGCGCTGATGGCGCTGCGGGTGCTCGCCGCGCTCGCCGCCGCCGTCGTCCTCCCGACGGTGTTCGCGGTGACCGCCGCGCTCGCCCCGCCCGGACGCCAGGGCCGCGACCTCGCCACCGTGATGGCGGGGCTGACCGGTGCGGTCGTCGCCGGTGTACCGGCCGGGACGTGGATCGGCGCGGCCTTCGGCTGGCAGGCGACGTTCGTGGCGAACGGTCTCCTCGGCGTCGCCGCCCTGGCCTTCCTGCTCGCCGCACTGCCCGACGTCGCTCCCCCGCCCGCCGCCGGGTTGGCGGAACGGCTCCGCCCGCTCGCGCGCCCCACGTTGCTGTTCGTCCTGCTCGCCGCCGTCGTCGCGGTCCTGGGCAACCTGCTGTTCCAGACCTACCTGGGCCCGTTCCTCGCGGACGTGGCAGGCGTGGACTCAACCGGGCTCGGCTGGCTCCTGCTACTGGCCGGCGCCGCAGGCATCGCGGGGGCACGTCTCAGCGGCACCCTGGTCGACCGCATCGGCCCAGCGTGGACATTCGCGCTCGCCGTCACCGTCTTCACCACCGCTATGGCGTGCCTGGCGCTGTCCTGGACGCTGCGTCCGGCACATGTCGCGCTGGTCGCCCTGCCCCTCGTCGTATGGTCAGCCGCCGCGTGGGCGGTTCCGCCGCCGGTCCAGGCGCGCGCCCTGGCCTTCGCCGGAGCCCAGGCGGGACCCCAGGCGCTGGCACTCGTCAGCAGCGCCGTCTACCTCGGCGCCTCCCTGGGCGCGGGCCTCGGCGGCTGGCTGCTCGGCGTCATCGGCTCGGGTTCGCTCCCAGTCGCGGCCGCCGCCTGCGCCATCGCCGCCCTGGCGTTGTTCGCCCTGGCCGGACGCGCCGCGCCAGCACCCGACACAGTCCCCGGACGGACGGAAGCCGAGACCCAACGCACAACGATCTGAACGTTCCAAAATGACCGTGGCCGCGCCGGTGCAAAGTGTGTGGGTTGGCACCGGCGCGGCCGTGGGTTCGACCCAAGTCGAACGGTCCAATAATCCCCCATCACACGGTGCACATGCGTCGCACCCCCACATAACGACGATCTTGCAGGTCGGCGGCATCGACACGCCTACAGGCTTGAAGAGGCCACCCACTGGGGACGCCGAGCGGGCATCCATCGAGACTTACGACCACGGCTGTGAAGCCCGCCGACTCACGGTGACCGGGAGGATGGCAGGACCTCGTCACGTCCGCCCTATCCTGGATAAATGATCAACACGGGGCCGGACTGGGAACAGCGCATCGCCGACCTGTGGGCCAGCTTCGACGACCACGAGCCTGAGGACTTCCTCGCAAAGGTCAAGGAACTCACCGACGAACGTCCGGCCGACGACGCCGTGGCCCATTACGAACTGGCGTCGGCGCACGACTCGATCGGCAACGAGGCCGAGGCCGCGACGCATTACCGGGAGGCGTTCGCCGCCGGCCTCACGGGGTCGCGACGGCGCCAGGCGACGATCCAGTTCGCCAGCACCCTTCGCAACCTCGGCCAGGCCAAGGAAAGTGTCGAACTGCTCACCGCGGAACGCGACGCGGTCTCCGACGAACTCGACGACGCCGTAACCGCATTCCTGGCCCTCGCGCTCACCGACCTCGGACGAGACCGAGAGGCGGCCTCGCTCGCCCTCGGAGCGCTGTCACGCCACCTTCCGCGATACAACCGTTCGCTTTCCAACTACGCGAAAGCACTTCTGAAAGACTGACCTACCACAGAAATAAGAAAGGCCCCGCCGTGTCGGCGGGGCCTTTCTGTGTGATATGTGTCCGGCGGTGTCCTACTCTCCCACACAGTCTCCCATGCAGTACCATCGGCGCTGAAGAGCTTAACTTCCGGGTTCGGGATGGGACCGGGTGTTTCCCCTTCGCCAAAACCACCGAACGCC
>NZ_VCKW01000507.1 GCF_005889715.1 Actinomadura soli | reverse complement strand
GCACCTGCGCCAAGACGCGCCCCGAAGCGGGCGGCGAGCCCCTCAGGGACGTCCCTGAGGGGCTCGCCGCGCCTCCACAGGGTCAGCTCTGGCCCGGGCGGCTCAGACCCGTCTCGTACGCGTACACGACCGCCTGCACCCGGTCCCGCAGCCCCAGCTTCGCCAGGACGTTCCCCACGTGCGTCTTCACGGTCGTCTCGCTCACCACCAGCTCCGCCGCGATCTCCGCGTTCGACTGGCCCCGCGCCACGTGCGCCAGCACCTCGCGCTCCCGCTCCGTCAGCGTGTCCAGGCCCGGTGGCGGGGACGCGTCCCGCACCGCGGGCAGCCGCGTCGCGAACTTGTCCAGCAGCCGCCGCGTCACCGACGGCGCGACGATCGCGTCACCCGCCGCGACGATCCTGATCGCCTGCACCAGGTCCTCCGGCGGGGAGTCCTTCAGCAGGAACCCGCTCGCCCCCGCCCGCACCGCCTCGATCACGTACTCGTCCAGGTCGAACGTCGTCAGGATCAGCACCCTCGGATCGTGCGACGCCGCGCCCTCCCGGATGATCCGGCGGGTCGCCTCGATGCTGTCCACCCCCGGCATCCGGATGTCCATCAGCACCACGTCCGGCAGCAGCGACCGCGTCATCTCCACCGCCGTCGCGCCGTCCCCGGCCTCGCCCACCACCGCGATGTCCGGCTCCGCCTCCAGGATCAGCCGGAAACCCGTCCGCAGCAGCGGCTGATCGTCGACGAGCAGCACCCGAACCGTCGTCATCGCGCACAGCCCTTCCGGGCGGCGACGCCCATCCCCGCGGGCCGGGGGCCCTGCGATCCCCGCTCCGCCGCGGTCATCGATTCGGCCCGCCCACGCGGGCGTCCTGGTCCGTCCATCGTGCCCGCTCCTCGCCTCACAGCGCTCCAGCCCAAACCTTGGCGCTCCCGCCCCAACCTACGGCCTTCCGGCACCTCACGCCTCCAGCGGGAACCGGGCCCGCACACCGAACCCGCCGCCGACCCGCGGCCCGATCTTCAACTCGCCACCGTACAGCGCCACCCGCTCGTACATGCCGACCAGACCGTGCCCCGGATTGTCCCCGTCCTCCGCCATGAACGTCGCCGTTCCGCGCCCGTCGTCCTCGATCTCCACCGTCAGGTCCCCGTCCCCGTAGTACAGCCGCACCCATGCCCGCGCCTGCGGCCCCGCGTGCTTCAGCGTGTTCGTCAACGCCTCCTGGATCAGCCGGAACGCCGCCACGTCCACCCCCGGCGACGGCGGCCGCGCCTCCCCCTCGATCCACAGCTGCACCGACAGGCCCGTCTCCCGGACGTGATCCAGCAGCTCCCCGAGGTCGCCCAGGCCCGGCTGCGGCGCCAGCTCCCGGCCCGCCCGCTCCGGATCCCGGTCCGTCCGCAGCACCCCGACGATCCGCCGCATCTCGCTCAGCGCCGTCCGCCCGACCTCCTCGATCGTCGACATCGCCTCCCGCGCGCTGCCCGGATCCCGGTCGATGATCCGCCGCGCCGCGCCCGCCTGCACCGTCATCACGCTCACATGGTGCGCCACCACGTCGTGCAGCTCCCGCGCGATCCGCGACCGCTCCTCGACCCGCGCCGCCCGCGCGTCGGTGCCCCGCGCCCGCTCCAGCCGCGCCGCCCGGTCCTCCAGCTCCGCGAAGTACGCGCGCCGCAGCCGCAGGTTCCGGCCCAGCACCCACACCCCGATCAGCAGCACGAAGTTCGTCATCATCTCGACCGGCGACGTCGACACCGGAAGGATCGCGATGTACACCACCAGATGCGTGAGCGCCACCAGCCCGCCCACCGCGCTCTGCGCCAGGCCCCGGTGCGCGGCGACGCTGTAGATCGCGATCAGGAACGCCAGCACGTCCGACGCCGACGGCGGATAGCCCGCCACCCCCACCAGCATCTCGCCCGCGACGATGAACAGCAGCACCGGCAGCGGATGCCGCCGCCGCCACCGCAGCGACATCGTCACGATGACGACGACCAGCACGCCCCACAGGTCCGGATCCCGGAACTCCTCGAACTCCGCGGTCTTCGGAAGCTCCTGCAGGAGCATTTGCGGCAGCCCCACCAACAGCAGCCCGAACGCCAGCAGCGTGTCCGCTGCCAGCGGACGCGCCTGGAGCCAGGCGCGGAAGGAATGAAGACCACGGATGCGGGGTGACACGACTCTCACCCTAGGAGGTCGCGCCAGGTCGTGAGCCCTCCTGTACGCGGATCCGCAGTCCTCCCCAAGGAGGACGCCTCCATTCTCCCAATCCGCCTGGCGACGCCGCCCGAACTCACCCGCCTCCTACGCCCCACTCCAC
>NZ_VCKW01000506.1 GCF_005889715.1 Actinomadura soli | reverse complement strand
GGGGTAGGCGTCGGGGTCCCAGGGCGGGGGCCCGGAGTGGCCGACGATGAGCAGGGTCCCGCCGGGGGCGACGGCCGCGGCGGCGGCGCGCAGGATCGGCTCGCGCGGCAGGCCCTCCTTGGGGAAGTGCAGGAACGCGGCGGAGACCAGGTCGTAGACGCCTTCGGGGAAGGACTCGCCCAGGTCGTGCCGCTGGAAGTCGATGCGGTCGGCGACGCCGGCGGCGTCCGCGTGGCGGGCGGCGCGTTCGAGGGCGACGCCGGAGATGTCGGTGGCGGTGACGCGCCAGCCGCGCCCGGCCAGCCAGATCGCGTCGCCGCCCTCGCCGCATCCGAGGTCGAGCGCGGTGCCGGGTTCCAGGTCGGAGATCTCCTGGACGAGCATGTGGTTGGGTTCGCCGCTCCAGAGGTGGTCGTGCTCGGCGTAGCGGGTGTCCCAGAATTCCCGGCGGGCGGTGGTGTCGTCCATGCTCCGATGGTGGACGCGCACCGGCCCGTCCGGCGAATCCTGTTGCGGTTTCGGCAAACACAGGAGCACGGCCGGGGCGAGAGCGGCCGGGGCGGCGGCGAGGGCGTAGCAGAGCGGCAGGGGCAGCGCGTCCAGGAACACCCCGGTCGCCGCGGACCCGCCGGCGATGCCGAGGTTGACGGACGTGCTGATCCAGGCCACGGCGCGGGTGCGGGCGGGGGCCGGGGCGGCTGCGTCGGTGATCAGGAAGGCGGTCGTGAACGTGGGGCCGACGAACAGCCCGACGGTGAACGCGGCCGCGGCCAGGACGGGGACGGACGGGGCGAGCCCCGCCGCCGCGAGGACGAGCCCGGCCGGGCAGACGAAGGCGGCGAGCCGGCCGCGTCCCGGCTGCGACCTGCCGAGGGCGCCGTAGGCGAGGCCGCCGAGGGTGCTGCCCGCGGCGATCGCGGCCTCCACCCAGGCGACCGCCGCGGGCTGGTGGTGCCGTTCGGTGAACGCGACGGCGAGCAGCCCGGTGGAGCCGAGGGCGAAGCCGGTGGCCGCGACCGCGAGGAACGGGACGGGCGCGAACGCGCGGATGCGGGGGCCGCCGCGCCGGCGTGCCGGTCCCGGCGGTGCCGGTGGCACGGCGGGGGAGGCGGCGACGCCGAGGACGCCCGCGGTGACGAGGGCGGCGCTGACGGCGATCCCGAGGGACGGTGAGGCGGCCGCGGCCAGCAGGCCCGCCAGGAGCGGCCCGGTGACGAAGACGAGTTCCTCGGAGACGGTGTCGAGGCTGTAGGCGCGGCGGACCAGCGCGGCGTCCCGCAGGAGGCCGCGCCACAGCGTCCGCATGACGACGCTGACCGGTGGCTGGAGGGCGCCGGCGGCGACGGACACGGCCGCCAGTAGCGGCACGGGCGCCCCGGGGTGCCAGGTGAGGGTGGCCAGGGCGCCGAGCAGGACGGCGTAGGCGGCCGTCATCGGGGGCAGGACGCGGCGTGCGCCGTGCCGGTCGATGAGCGTGGCGCGCACGGGCGACATCGCGGCGCCGGTGAGCCCGTACGCGGCCATCAGCGCGCCCGCGCGTGCGTAGGAGCCGGTGGAGGCGGTGAACGCGAGGGTCAGGGACAGGAACACCGTCCCGTAGGAGAGGCGTCCGAGCAGGGCGAAGGTGAAGGTGCGCAGGGCGTGCGGGGCGCGCAGGACGGAGGCGTACGACGCGGTCACGGAGCTGTTCCTCAGAAAGGCCCCAAGGGGGCGGCTACGGGGGACGCCGGATGCCGCCGTCGTGTTCCGCGGCGGTGCGCGGCGCTCTACCCGTGGATGAGGAACTGCACGGGGGAAGCGTAGCCCGTTTCGGCGGGGTCAGGTGGTCCAGTCGCGGCGGCGGGCCTCGGCGAGGGCGATGGCGGTCGCGACGGCGACGTTGAGGGAGCCGACGCGTCCGATCTGGGGGATGTAGGCGACGGCGTCGGCGGCGGCCAGCAGGGCGGGGGAGCAGCCGTGGTCCTCGCCGCCGACGGCGAGGCAGACGTCGCCGTCCAGGGGCGCCTCGTGCAGGGGGACGGCGTCGGCGGTGAGTTCGACGGCGACCAGCCGCAGGCCCTGCTCGCGGACGGCCGCGGCGGCGGCGGCCGGGGTGCCGGCGTGCTCCCAGGGGACGAGGCGGGCGGTGCCGAGGGCGGTCTTGTCGACGGCCTTGTGCGTCGGGGGTGTGGCGTTCCCGGCGAGCCAGAGGTGGTCGACGCCGAACACGGCGGCGCTGCGGATGATCGAGCCGATGTTGAACGGCTGGGTGACCGACTCGACCAGGAGGCCGAGGCGGGCGTCGGTGCGGCGGCGCCAGTCGCGGTTGAGGCGCTTGACGTCGGTGCCGCGCAGCTGCCGGC
>NZ_VCKW01000505.1 GCF_005889715.1 Actinomadura soli | reverse complement strand
ACGATGAGCCGTGCCAGCACAGCCCGATGCTTCGGCCCCTTCAAGGCGATCACGTCGCCGGAGCCGTCCCAGGCCGTCACCGGCCCCAGCACCCCGAACACCACCCCCACGCCAGCCACGGTATAGCGCGCTCATCGGATGCTCATCCACCTCCGGCAGCCTGGGCACATGGACAAGAACACACCGACCATCCCCGGTTTCGAGTACCACCGCGTCCCCGTAGCCGACGGAGTCTCCCTCAACACGGCCATCGCGGGCTCCGGCCCACCGATCATCCTCCTGCACGGCTTCCCGCAGACCCACCTGATGTGGCGCCACGTCGCCGCCGACCTCGCGTCCGACCACACCGTGATCTGCCCTGACCTGCGCGGATACGGAGCCAGCGACAAGCCCGCCACCGACTACTCCAAACGCACCATGGCCGCCGACATCGTCGCCCTGGCCCGCGCCCTCGGCCACGACCAGTTCGCCCTAGCGGGCCACGACCGCGGCGCCCTGGTCGCCTTCCGCGCCGGCCTCGACCACCCTTCGACGATCACCCACCTGGCCTGCCTGGACGTCCTGCCGACCCTCGACATGTGGGACGCGATGCACGGCGTCACCGCGTCCGTCGGCTTCCACCTCTACCTGATGGCCCAGCCGCCCGGCCTCCCCGAACAGCTGATCGCCGCCGCCCCGGACGCCTTCTTCGGCCACTTCCTCGACCTCTGGGCCAACGACCCGTCCGCCATCCCGCCCGACATCCGCACCGCCTACTTGGACGCCTGCCGCAACGCGATTCCGTCAATAATCGCCGACTACCGCGCGTCCGCAGGCATCGACATAGAACACGACCAAACCGACCGCGTCGCAGGCAACCAACTGGCCATGCCCGTCAGCGTCCTCCAACAAGACTGGGGTGCCGCCCTGGGCTTCAACGCGCAAGCCCTCTGGCAGACCTGGGCCGCAAACCTCCACCACGAAACCGTCCCCTACGGCCACTACATGGCCGAAGAGGCCCCAGCCGAAATCACCAAAACCCTCAAACACCTACTAACCCGCTAGCCGCACCCACCCACTACCAGGGCGGCCCGCCCTGCGTGGCCGCCCACACCCACAGAAAGACAAGGAACCCCGCCACCACCAGCCCCAAGGGCATCTCCCAATTGAGCGGCTTGCTAGGCCCTCCCCTGTGAACCATGAGCATCCCCGTTCGTCCGACCTTGCCGTCACCTTCTCGCTTAGCCGGATGCCCGGCGGAGCAACCCCACCAACCAGCCATGTTTCGGGCGAACATGCTCTACCTCATCGGACTCAGCCGACTCACCGCCCACGCCCGGGATCCGGGTAGACCCCGGACCCGAGGGACCGCAGTTCCCCGGAAATCAGCCGTTGGACGCCTGCAGGCTCCGCCAGTTCCGGCCGATCTTCGTGGTACGCGACATAGTGCAGGATCGCGTACAGCAAGAGCGCGGGATCGTTCTTCTGATGGAACAACGGCAGATCAAGCTTCTGATGGAACAACACACCAACAGGGGCAGGTCACCATGGGACCCGAGCTCGGGCGACAGGGCCAGCAGAATGGCGGACGTCCCGGCAGCGGCCAGCGTCACCGCAATCGCCGGACCGGCCGACCTGCTGACGGGAAAGACGACGCCGCTCTGCCCGGAGAACACCGCGTCACGACGCCGTCCGAGCCGCATCCAGACCGGCACTGCCGCACAGATCGTCGCGAACATCAGGAAGATCCACCCCGTGAGCGGATCCTCGGCCGGATCGAACAGGTCCTCGATACCGATGAACAGGCTCGGAACCCCGACCGCCACTGCCAGGCCGATCCACAACCAGCCGTTCGCTATGGGTAACGATTATTCCCAGGCCAGGGAAGCCCAGAGGGCGTGCGCTTGACGGAATGCGACATGGCCGACTCCCGGGTCGTGAACGTACACCACAGCACGTTCCCAATGCCGACCAGACCTCCCGGAATGCTAACTCACAACACGCCCCAAGGCCACACATCTCTCCACGCACCGCCTGCGGCCATCCCAACCCGTCGCGTCAGACCGACTCGTCAATCAGATGCGCGTTCCACGCGGCCGCGGCCTGCTCATGGGAATCGACACCGTCGAAGAAGGCATCCGCCAATGCCGCATAGTCCGGCTCATCAACGCCAACGACATCGACAAATTTAGGCCGGTACACAGCGAAGCCTTCAGGTGACATCTGAGGACGGTAAGGGATCGCCATCTTCAAAGACCGTCGACCCGGAACATACTCGACGGCATCCACGATCAGCGCGTCAACCCGTCCGACCTCAAGGTGCAGATAGGCGTCGACCACGAGCACCGCACGAACCCACCCAGCCCGC
>NZ_VCKW01000504.1 GCF_005889715.1 Actinomadura soli | reverse complement strand
AGATGTGTATAAGAGCCAGGGGGAGGGGGCGGGACGTAGTGGCCGTCGTCGTCGGCGTCCGGCGGGAACTCGGGCGTCTCGGCGGCCCTGATCACGCGGGCGCGGGGGAGGCGGCCGGTGCGGTCGTCGCCCTCCTGCGGCGGGTCGGCGGGCTCGCGGACGTTCTCCTCGTCGGGCCAGGGGACGTCCTCGCCGTCCGGCGTCGAGTCGAAGCCGGCGACGATCTCGGCCCAGATGGCGTCCTCGTCGCGCTCTCCGGGCGCGTCCGCGTCCTTGGCGGCCGCGCCGCCTTCGGCGCCCTTGCCGCCCTGGTCGGAGGCCCCGCGCCGGTCGGGGGAGTCGGCCGTGCCGGGAGGTCCGGCGACGCCGGTCTCGGGACGCTCGCCCGCGTCGGAGCGCTCGCCGTCGGAGCCGCGGGCGGACGCGTCGCGCAGCCGGGCGAGATGGGCGCGCAGGATGCCCTCCGCGGCGGGCTTCATGTCGACGTCGACGTACAGCCGGTCGAGGACGTCGCCGGCGACGGGCTCCCCGGCGGGCTCGGCGCGGTCGCCGCGGTCGGTCAGGTCGGCGCGGTCGGCCAGGTCGGCCAGCTCGGCGAGGTCGGACGGCGAGGCCGCGTAGGCCGCCACCCCGGCCTCGCCCAGCGCCGTCAGCATCGCGTCGGCGAGGTGCGGGGCGAGGTCGACCAGTGGGGCGTAGGTGTCCGCTGACAGTCCATTGCCACGGCGATTCACGGGGCCGGCTCCTTCGACGACTCCGGCGTGACCGACGGCACCGGCATGACGGCCTCCGCCCCCTATCGACATGGGTCCGGACGCGCCGCCGCTCGCGACGGCACTCCCGGACACCCTGAAACGTGTGTCCCACGGTATTCGCTGCGTCGCCCGGGACAAGCCCCCGGGCGCACCCGATTGAGATTTACGCATCAGAGCCTACGTTCATTCCCGGCCCCGCGAGCCGCCCCCCGCGGGCGTCGCGCGGCGGCCCGGTACCGGCCGGGGCCGCGACCGGCCGGAGGCCGGGCTCGGGCCGGGACGGGGCGCCCGGTCAGGTGCCCGGTGTCCGGCGATGTACCGGCTGGTAGAACGGTGAGACGCGGAGTGGGAAGATGTCCCATCATCCCCGTCGGTCAGGGACCGTCCGCGCCGAACCCTGGGGCGCGCGGTCCGAGGAGGTCCCCGCATGCTCTGGTTCTGGATCCTGCTCAGGATCGTTCTCTCGCCGATCCTGTACCTCGGATGGTGGCCGCGGAACCGCGGGGCGAGGAACGTCCCGAAGCGGGGTCCCGCGCTGCTGGTGAGCAACCACCTGTCGTTCGCCGACCACTTCTTCGGGCCGCTGCCGCTGCTGCGGCCGATCTTCTTCATCGGCAAGGGCGAGTACTTCACCGGCGAGGGGATCAAGGGGCTGATCAGCAAGGGGTTCTTCACCGGGGTCGGCGTCGTGCCGGTGGACCGGACGGGCGGCTCGTCGGCCGAGGCGGCGCTGCAGACGGGGTTGCGGATCCTCGCGGAGGGCAAGCTGCTCGGCATCTACCCGGAGGGCACCCGCGCGCCCGACAACCGGCTGTACCGCGGCAAGACGGGGGTCGCGCGGCTGGCGCTGAAGTCGCGGGTCCCGGTGATCCCGATGGCGATGGTCAACACGTTCGAGCTGATGCCGCCGGGCAAGCCGTACCCGCGGCTCGGGGTGCGGCCCGGCGTCCGGTTCGGCGAGCCCATGGACTTCTCCAGGTACTACGGCCGCGAGGACGACAAGGAGGTCCTGCGGCGGATCACCGACGAGATCATGCAGGCGATCAGGGAGCTGTCGGGCCAGGAGTACGTCGATCGGTACGCCGCCGAGGTGAAGGCGGAGCTGGCCGGAAAGCCCGTGCGCCCGGTGGACGACGACGGGGGACTGAGCGACTCCGGCTGAGCCCCACAAGGGAACTGAGATGAGCGACGGCGGATGAGCGAGGCCGATCGGGGGATGGGGCTGGAGGCCGCGCTGTGGCGGGCCGTCGCGGTCTACCGCGGCCTGGCGCTGGTGTACGCCGCCGCCGTGATCGCCATGAACTTCGACGGCTACGCCCGTCCGGCCGCTGGCTGGGCGGTCCTCGCGGTCATGGCCGCCTGGACGGCGTACACGGTGCCCGCCTTCGGTGATCCGCGGCGGCGCGGGTGGCCGCTGCTCGGCGCCGATCTCGCCGTCGCGTCCGGATGCCTGGTCGCCACGGCGTGGGTGGAAACGCCCGCGAACATCGCCGACGGCCGTCCGACACTGCCGGTGTCGTGGGTGGCGGCGGCGGTGCTGTCATGGGC
>NZ_VCKW01000503.1 GCF_005889715.1 Actinomadura soli | reverse complement strand
GACGGCCCTCGCGGTGTCAACGGGCTCGGACGGTCGCCTTCTTGGGCGGGAGCGCGTAGCGGAAGACCTTCTTCCAGGTGCTGGTGACCTGCTTGGACAGCGAACCCGTGTGGTACGGGACGCCGTACTTCTCGCACAGCGCCCGGACGCGCGGCGCGATCTCGGCGTACCGGTTGCTCGGCATGTCGGGGAACAGATGGTGCTCGATCTGGTGGCTGAGGTTCCCGGTCATCAGATGGAACAGGCGTCCGCCAGTGATGTTGCCCGACCCGAGGAGCTGCCGGACGTACCACTCGCCCTTCGTCTCACCCTCCAGCCGCTCCTCCTCGAACACCTCGATATCGCCGGGGAAGTGGCCGCAGAAGATGACCGTGTGCGCCCAGACATTGCGCACGACATTGGCGGTGAAGTTCGCGGCGAGCGTGGAAAAGAACTGCGGACCGCTCAGCAGGGGAAACGCCACATAATCCTTGCCCCACTGGCGGAGGATCTTGCGTCCGATCGCGCGCAGCTTGGCCTTCGTCACCTCCTTGTCGTCCGTGCCCTCCTGGATCTCCTCGACCTCCAGGTCGTGCATCGCGACGCCGTACTCGAAGAACATCGCGAGCAGCACGTTGTAGATCGGCTGCGCGAGGTGGGCGCGGCTCCACTCCTGCTCCGGCGTGACGCGCAGCAGGCCGTAGCCGACGTCCCTGTCCTTGCCGAGGACGTTGGTGAAGGTGTGATGGACGAAGTTGTGGGTGTGTTTCCACTGGTCGGAGGGGGAGACGTTGTCCCACTCCCAGGTCGTCGAATGGATCTTCGGGTCGCGCATCCAGTCCCATTGGCCGTGCATGACGTTGTGCCCGATCTCCATGTTCTCCAGGATCTTCGCGACGGCTAGCGTCGCGGTCCCGGCGATCCAGGCGGGCGGCAGCGAGGACGCCATCAGCAGCGCCCTGCCCCCGATCTCCAGGCCGCGCTGCCAGCGGATGACCCGGTGGATATAGGCCGCGTCCCGCTCACCGAGGCCGGCGATGATCTCGTCGCGGAGCGCGTCCAGCTCACGGGCGATGGCGTCGTAGTCGCGGTCCCTGAGGTGCCCGGTGGTGGACACGGCGGCGCTCATGGTCGTGGCGGTCATCCTCGTGCTCCTTCAGAGTTCGATTTCCACGGGCCCGGCGGCGGCCGAGACACAGGTCTGGACGATGTCGCCTTCCTCGCCGTGCACCTCGCCGGTCCGCAGATCCCGGACCTTGCCGGAGCACAGGCGGCCGACGCAGCTGCGGCAGATGCCCATCCGGCACCCGCTCGGCAGCAACGCGCCCGCGTCCTCCCCGGCCACCAGCAGCGGCGTGCCTCCGTCCGCGTCGACCTCGACGCCGCTCCTGCTGAACGTCACACGCCCACCCTGGCCGCGGTCCGTCTGGCCGCCGTCCAGGACGGTCCGGAAACGCTCGACGCGCAGCCGCTCCTCGGCTCCGGCGGCGCGCCAGTGCGCGGCGAGATCGTCCAGCATCTCCCCAGGCCCGCAGGCCCACGCCGCCCGCTCCGCCCAATCAGCGCAGACACCGGACAGGTCGGACGGTTTCAACCGCCCCTCGACCAAGGTGTGCCGTTCATGCAGCCTCAGCCCCCTCATCGCGCGGAGTTCGGCACCGAAGATGACGTCACCGGCCGTCCGAGCCGAGTGGACGACCACGACATCAGAGGAGCCACCGAGCCGCCGCAGCATCGCCATGACCGGCGTGATCCCGCTCCCCGCCGTGACGAACAGCAGCTTGCGGGGAACCTCCGCGGGCAGGACGAACTCACCGTCCGCCTGCCCGAGCCGCACGATCACACCGGGCCGGACCTCCCTGACGAGATGCGCGGAGACGAACCCGTCCGGCGCGGCCTTGACCGTGATGGTGATGCGCCCGTCCCGCCGCGGCGGGGACGACAGCGAGAACGTCCGCCAATGCCGGACACCGCCCACATCCACACCGACCTTGACCCACTGCCCCGGCAGATGCCCCCGCCACGCCCGCCCCGGCTTGATCACCAGGGTCGCCACGTCCGGAGCCTCATGCCGGACGGCCTCGACCCGCCCGCGGAGCTCCACCGTGGACCACAGCGGGTTCAACAGCCCGAGGTAGTCCTCAGGCAGGAGCGGCGTGGTCAGATGCCGGACAGCCGCCTCAAACCTCCGGCGCGTCCCGCGAGGCGCTGCAAGGGATCGCCGCGATGCGGTGGCCAAGGTCCCTCCCGATGGCACGCTAACTTACGATTGCGTAACCTACGAAGCCGTAAGGACGTGTTCAAGACCCCGGCCAGAAAACGCGACGGGCATCACACCACCGACCAATGTCCCATCCAACGCTGTAACCCGCACCCCCCGCAGCCCGACCGCACCCACTCCCGAAACAACCCCAAGCCCGCAACCCAAATCCACGCGCGCGCCGCCGTCCCGACCACTGC
>NZ_VCKW01000502.1 GCF_005889715.1 Actinomadura soli | reverse complement strand
CCCGTCCACGAGCCGGGGTCAGGGACGCCACCCTGAGCCGCCAGGGGCGCACTCAGGGGTGAATCAGGGCGAATCCGGATGTCAGGGTTACCCGCCACTGGGCATGATCGAGGCATGGACATGAACAAGGACACCAACGCCGCCCCCGAGAAGAAGCTCAGACGCACCCACGACGACCGGATCCTCGCCGGGGTCTGCTCCGGCGCCGCGCGCTTCCTCGGCATCGACGCCAACATCATCAGGGTCGCCCTGGCGGTCTTCACCGTCTTCGGCGGCGCCGGGATCGCGCTCTACGCGATCGGATGGGTCCTGATCCCCGAGGAGGG
Source organism: Actinomadura soli (assembly GCF_005889715.1). Classification (GTDB taxonomy): domain Bacteria; phylum Actinomycetota; class Actinomycetes; order Streptosporangiales; family Streptosporangiaceae; genus Spirillospora; species Spirillospora soli. The sequence continues at coordinate 2,159 of NZ_VCKW01000502.1, read as the reverse complement.
CGCCGAGAAGGCGATCGCCGAGGACATGATCAAGAAGGCGAGCGACTCCCCGGCCTTCCAGGACGCCGTCCAGAAGACCAGGGACGCCTTCAACAAGCCCCGCACCCACGCCTGACCCGAACGCCCGACCCAGGCAGGGCGACCCGCCTGAGACGGGACGCGACCGAAGCCACGGCGCGGGACGTGAACGAGGCCACCGCGGGGCCCCCGGACCGGGGGCTCAGGCGGGAGTCAAGGGGCGGGAGCGGATCGGCTGACGCCGGACAGCTCGTCGTCGCCCGCGGGGGGCGCGGCGACGACGACGGGCTCGACGCGCTCCCGCATTCCGGCGATGACGCCGCCGCGGACCTGGTTCCAGCCGAGCGTGAGCATCGCCGCGACCGACAGCCCGAGCACACCGGCGAGCGCCACCACCGTCTCGGGGCCGAGCACCTGGGCCGCGGCGCCGCCGACGAGGATGCCGACGCCCTGTCCGGCGAGGATGCCGGACTGGGCCAGGCCGAACGCCTGTCCCCGTCCCGACGCCGGCACCGCGGCCACGAACGCGGCGTTGGCCGCGAGCTGGTAGGCGCTGCCGACGCCCGACAGCGCCCACAGCACCACCACGCACCACACCGGCGGATGCATGCCCGCGCCGATCAGCGGCAGGCAGGCCAGCATCGACATCCAGCCCATCGCGTGCAGCCGGTTCGCCGGCCGGACGAACCGGCTGAACAGGAACGCGCCGATCACCATCCCCGTGGGCATCGCCGACAGCAGCACCCCGACCGTGACCGCGCCGCCGCCGAACGTCGCCGCGTACGGCGCGGCGAGGCCCTCGGGGATCACGTAGAACGCGCACAGCCACGCGAACAGCACCAGCGACCGCAGCACGGGGTCGCCGAACACGAGCCGCACGCCGTCCTGCGTCCCGCGCCAGAGCCCGGACGGATCGCGCTCGCGCCGCCGCGGCGCCCCCCGCGGGCGCAGCCCGCCGATCAGGATGACGGCGGACGCGCCGAACGTCAGCGCGTCCAGCGCGAGCGCCTCGTAGGTCCCGACGACGGCGACGATCGCGCCGCCCGCCAGGAAGCCGAGCATCTGCGTGCCCTGGTGCGTGATGTTGTTGATCGCCGACCCGGCCACGTACCGGTCGCCTTCCAGGACGTCCGGCAGGAGCGCCGCCCGCGCCGCTGAGAACGGCGTGCCCAGCAGCACGGTCAGGAACACCAGCGCCGACAGCGCGCCGACCGGCATCTCCAGCAGCGCCATGATCGCGACCAGGCCCGCCCGCAGCACATCGCAGACGATCATGACGGTGCGGCGCGGGAACAGGTCGGCCAGCCCGGACAGGACCGGCCCGCCCACGATCGGCGGGAGGTACGTCAGCGCGTACACCAGCGCGGTCAGCAGCGCCGACTTCGTGTGGTCGTACACGAGCACGGCCAGCGCGACCTGCGCCAGCTGGTCGCCGACGAACGACAGCGCCTGCGCGAGCCAGAGGGCACGGAACTCGCCCACCGCGAAAACCTCGCGGTAGGTCGCCTGCTCCTCCGGCGGACGGCGATGCCGCCCGGTCTGCCTTCCCGCCACGCTCGCTCCAGTTCAGCCCGCCCGGTGTTGGACGGCCCTCCCATTAACTCACGCTGCGTGGCTTTGATGTGACCTACAGTGCACAATTCCTCGTCCCGGACGGCCCTCTTCAGCCGCCGAACCCGGCATGTCCGGGGAAAGGCTCAGTATCCGAGCTCGTGCAGCCTCCGGTCGTCGATCCCGAAATGGTGAGCGATCTCATGCACCACGGTGATCCTGACCTCTTCCACCACGTCGTCCGGGGTGTCGCATATTTCGAGAATCTCATTACGGTAGATCGAAATGTGATCGGGCAGGACGGCGCCGTACCAGTCGCCCCGTTCGGTGAGGGGTACGCCTTGGTACAGGCCGAGAAGCCCGCGCTCGGGCGCATCGTCCTCGACGACGATGACGACGTTGCGCATGTGCGTGGTCAGCTCGGGTGGGATGGTGTCGAGGGCCTCCGCGACCAGGTCCTCGAACTCATCGCGCGACAACTCCATCACGCCGACAATTCTGCTCGACAGAAGGGGATCACGTGCCCAAGGTCCGCGCCGCGTCGACCGAACCCCCCGCGACCCGCGCCCGCCGCGCCGCCCGCGCCGCAG
>NZ_VCKW01000501.1 GCF_005889715.1 Actinomadura soli | reverse complement strand
GTGGGGGCACGATCTAGCCCTCGACCTCGCACAGCGGGCCTGGTGATGAACAGTGCTCACCCACCGGTCGGCTTCATCAGCCACCGATCCTGCCTTCCCGGCCTGACCGATGCACCGCCATTAGGTGGTCTGGTCGCCCCGGTCTCTGGGGATTCGGAGGACGAAGCGGGCGCCCTTGGTGCTGTCCTCGATGGTGAGCGTCCCGCCGTGGAGCCGGGCGATCTCGCGGGCGATGGGAAGGCCGAGGCCGGTGCCGGCGGGATCGCGGGACTTGCTGGCCTCCAGCCGGGCGAACCGCTGGAAGACGAGGTCGCGGTCCTGCTCGGCGATGCCCGCGCCGTCGTCCAGGACCTCCAGGACGGCCACCGAGTCCTCGCGGCGGACGGTGATGTCGATCCGCGTCTCCGCGTGGCGCTCGGCGTTGTCCAGCAGGTTCGTCAGCAGCCGGACGAGCCGGAGCCGGTCGCCGAGCACCGTCACGCCCTCCTGGATGTGCGGGACGATCCGCTTCGTCCGGTCGGACCGCGCGACCTCGATCGTGACGAGCGCGCCGAGGTCGACGAGTTCGGTGTCCTGCCAGGCCGCGGCGTCCAGGCGGGCGAGCTGCAGGAGGTCCGTCACGATCGCCTGGAGGCGCTCCAGGCTCTGCAGGACGGCCCGTCCGGTCTTCGGCCAGTCGGTCTGGTCCGGATACAGCAGGGCCTCCTCGATCAGGGCGCGCGCGGCGGCGATGGGGCTGCGCAGGTCGTGGGACGCGTCCGAGGTGAAGCTGCGCTGCCGGGCCAGGGCGCTGTCGAGGCGGTCGAGGGTCGCGTTCGCCGCCTCGGCGAGCAGCCTGATCTCGTCCCGGTTCTCCGGGACCGTCACGCGCCGCCCCGACTGGCCGGCTGTGATCTCCGCGAGCTCGGCGCGGATCGCGTCCACCGGGGCGAGGGTCTGGTCGACCGTCCCCCAGGCGCGCAGGGACACGAGCAGAACGCCCAGGAGCGACACGCACACCAGGAACAGCATCAGGCTCGGATTGACGTACCAGGGGACGGTGGGGATCGCCGCGTAGACGATCCAGTCCCCGTTCGGCTGGTAGACGCGGATCGCGACCACCCACATGCAGCCGTTGAACCCGCGCGGCGGGCACAGGGCCCTGGTGGAGTAGATGTCCGTCTCCGCCGGCCGGAACCGGGCGATCGGGATGCCGTTCGACACCCGGTCGGTCCCCGCGATCACCCTGTGCCGGCTGTCCAGGAGTTGCAGGACGACCTCGTCCGGCCCGGCGAGCCCGCCCTGCAGCGCCGGTTCCCGCCTGATCTCGTAGGCGATCCGCAGGGCCGCGGCGGTGGCCTTGTTGCGCTGGTAGTCGCCCGCCTGGCCGCGCACGCCGACGACGATCAGGGTGATCAGGATGACGCAGATCAGAGCGGTGACCGTTCCGGCTATCACGGTCATCCGCACCCGTATGGACCATATGCGCCGTCCGCTCACCCGACCTCCCGCAGGTGAGGTAATCACCGTCCAGGGCGGAAACAGTCCTCCGAACAGCCGCAGAGCACCCAAGAGAGGCCAAAGAAATGGTGTGCCGTGCCGTCGGCCCGCCCCGGCCGCTCCAGAAGCGCTGGCGCTGGACGAGCACGCTGTTAGCATCGCCGGTTATGGAGCTGCGCCAGCTTGAGTACTTCGTGGCGGTGACGGAAGAGGCCGGCTTCACGAAGGCCGCGACCCGGTTGCACGTCGCCCAGCCGGGCGTGAGCGCCCAGATCAGGCAGCTCGAACGGGAACTCGGCCAGCCGCTGTTCGACCGGTCCGGGCGGACCGTCCGGCTGACCGAGGTGGGCGAGGCCGTCCTGCCCTACGCGCGGGCGGCGCTCGCGGCGGTCGAGGGGGCGCGGCTGTCGGTGGACGAGCTGACGGGCCTTTTGCGCGGACATGTCACGATCGGCACCATCGACTGGATCCAGTCCCTCGACCTTCCGGGCATGCTCGCCGGTTTCCACCGCGACCATCCGAATGTGGAAATCACGGTCATCCAGGAGAAGGCCGACAGCCTGACCGGCGGCTTGCGGGACGGACGGATCGATCTCGCGTTCCTCAGCATGGGCTCCGAACCGCCCGAGGAGCTCACGACCCGCGTCGTCATCGAGCAGGACCTCTACGCGGCCGTCGGGCACGGGCATCCGCTGGCCCGGCGGTCCACGATCCCCCTGCGCGCCCTCGCCGACGAGGACCTGATCTGCCTGCCGAAGGGCACCGGGCTGCGGACCGTCCTGGACGGGGCGTGCACCGACGCCGGTCTCAGCCCGCGCGTCGCGTTCGAGGCGGGCGAGCCGCCCGTGCTCGCACAGCTCGCCGCACACGGGCTGGGCGTGGCGATCCTCCCCGAGTCCGCCGCCCGCGCCCGGCCGGACGACCTGCACGCGATGCCGATCGTCCGGCCCCGGCTCAGCGGGCGGATCGCCCTAGCTTGGCGAACCGAGGGCCCCCGCAGCCCCGCTGCCCGCGCCCTGATCACCCGCGCCCGCGAACGCC
>NZ_VCKW01000500.1 GCF_005889715.1 Actinomadura soli | reverse complement strand
GCCTCCCCCTCCGCCGCCGCCGCAGCCGCCTCCACCACCGCCGCAGCCGCCGCCGCTGCTCCCGCAGGAACCGCCGCCGCCGCACGAGCCGGACGAGCACACCGAGGCGGTGCTCGAACACGAGGAGCCCGAGTACCCGCCGGACGTGGCCGCCGTCATCTCCATGTAGCGGCCGAGCCCCACGGTCTGGACGAACATCGGGTCGAAGGCCATCAGCGCCGCCGTCCCGAACAGCGCGACGCCCAGCAGCACCGACGGCGCGGCGAGCCCGGCGTAGGACGCCGTGTGCTGCGGATCGAGATGGGAGTTGGACGCCCTGAGCTGCTCGACCACGCGCTCGCCCTCGTCCGTCCGCTCGGCGCCCGTGCTGAGCAGGCTCCCGCCGACGATGGCGACCAGGCCGATCGCGACGAGCGGGAGCAGCACGCCCGGGAAGCCGCCGAAGACGTCCAGGACGAAGAACGGGATGCCGAGCGCCATCCACGCCCAGAGGACGAGCTGGAAGATCCGCAGGTTGCGCCGCCCGTCCGGGCCGATCACCATGCCCTGCGAGACCAGCCCCTCGCCGAGCTGGTCGAGCGCGGCCCGGACGCCGGGTTCCGCGGTGAGCTCGGCGAGCGTCCCGGCCCGGCCGCCGGCGATCGCCCCGAAGACCGCCGTGTCCAGCGGCTTCCCGGCGGCGCGGGGGGCCGCGGCGGACGGGGTCAGCGGGATCATCCGGCCGTCGGCGTAGGTGTCGACCGCGCCGTCGAGCCGCAGCGCCGTGATCGAGGCGGCGATCGCGTGGCGTCCGCCGCCGTGCAGGTAGGCGACCTCGTAGGGGTGCAGCTCGCGCAGCGGCGGGGCGCCCCGCATCGCGCCCGCCCGCACCCTCCGCGCGATCACGACCAGGACGATCCCGCAGATGACATAGCCGGTGAAGACCACCAGCTCCGATCCCGATATCTCGTCGATCACGCCGTGCTCCCGTCCAGGCACCGTTTGGTGCTCAGACGCCGGGGCGCGGGCGGCGGTTCAGCCGGATTCGTCCCCCTCTTCCCCGTCCAGCCCCTTCTCGATGGCGTACCGGACGAGTTCGACGCGGTTGTGCAGCTGGAGCTTGCGGAGGGTGTTCTGCACGTGGTTCTGCACCGTCCGGTGGGACAGGACGAGCCGCTCCGCGATCTGCTTGTACGTCAGGCCCTTCGCGACGAGCCGCAGGACCTCGGTCTCGCGCTCGGTCAGGCGCGGCGCTCCGTCGTCCTCGCGGGCGGGGGCGGCGGCGAGCCGGCGGTACTCGCCGAGGACGAGGCCGGCGAGCCCGGGGGTGAAGACGGCGTCGCCCTCGCCGGTGCGGCGGACGGCGTCCAGGAACTCCTCCCGCGCGGCGGACTTGAGCAGGTAGCCGGTGGCGCCCGCCTTGACCGCGTCCAGGACGTCCTGCTGCTCGCCGCTCGCCGACAGGACCAGCACGCGAACGGGCGGGTCGGCCGCGGCCAGCCGCCGGGTCACCTCGACGCCGCCGATGTCGGGGAGCTGGAGGTCGACGACGGCGACCTGCGGGCGGACGGCCGCGGCGACCCGGATGGCCATCCGGCCCTCGCCCGCGGTCGCGACCACCTCGTGGCCGGCCTCGGCGAGGTCGCGGGCGACCGCCTCGCGCCACATCGGATGGTCGTCCACGACCATGACCCTGAGGGGAACGGTGCTCACGGATCACACCATAGGGCGACTTCTGCCGGTCAGCGGCGGGGCACCGTCATCTCGATCTCCGTGCCCGCGCCCCCGGCGGAGGAGATCTCGACCGTCCCGCCGAGGTCCCGGACGCGCCCTCGGATGGACTGCGCGACGCCGAGCCGCCCGTCCGCGGCGGCCTCGTCCAGCCGTCCGGCGGGCATGCCCGGGCCGTCGTCGCGGACGCTGACGGTGACCGCGCCCTCGGCGTCCTCCAGCAGGATCCACGCGCGGGCGCCGTCGCCGCAGTGCCGCCGGACGTTGTCGAGCGCGGCCGCGACCGCCGCCTCGATCTCCCTGGCGGCGTGCGCGGGCAGCCGCACCTCGGTCGCGGGCGTGGACACCGTGACCGACGAGGACGCGTGGCCGGCCAGCAGCGGACGGAGATCGACCTCGCCCGCCGCGCCGGACCCGCCCGGCGCGGGGACGGCGGGGGCGCCGCCGATGAGCGCCCGCAGCGCCGCCTCCTGCTCCCCCGCCAGCCGTCCGAGTTCCGCCGCCTCGCCGCCGAGCTCGGCACCGCGCCGCCGCACCATCGCCAGCACCTGCAGCACCGAGTCGTGGATGCGGCGGGCCAGCCGCTCCCGCTCCCGGGTGGCCGACTCCAGCTCCACGGCCCGCGCCAGCCGCGCCTCCGCGTCCAGCGCCAGCCGGACGACGTGCCCGACGACGAGGCCCGCGAGGAGCAGCAGGACGATGCCGTTGAACGTCGTCCGGCTGATCCCGCCGGGCGTCCCGGCGATCGCGTGGACCAGCAGGTTCGCCACGGACAGGACGAGCGCCGCGGCGACGCCGAGCCACCGTCCTCCAGCC
>NZ_VCKW01000499.1 GCF_005889715.1 Actinomadura soli | reverse complement strand
CCGTCGGGTCGTCCGGGGGAGTGGCCGGGTCGGTCGGCGTGCCGGTGGTGGGCTCCCTGTCCCCGTCCTTCGGGGGCTCCTCGGACGGCGACGTCGTGGGCGACGTCGAGGGCGTCGCGCCCGGGACGCCGCGGTCCCGGCGCGGGTCGGCGTTCGGGTGCGGGGCGGCCGAGGAGGGCGGCGTCCCGCTCGCCACGCGCTCGGACCTGGTGAGGCCGGGCACCGGGTCCTGCGGGGCGGGGCCGGTGCTCACCGACGCCGGGTTCGTCTGGGCGTTGCTCGCCGTCGGGACGAGCGAGGCGGACTCGCCGTCCTTGGCCGAGGGCCAGGAGGTGAGCAGCCCGACGACCGCCGCGGCGGACGCGGCGACGCCCGCCGCCGCGCCGAGGCCCTTGGAGACGCCGCCGGACAGCCCGCGCCTCGGGCCGTCCACGCCGCCGCGCGGGCGGCCGCCCGCGGCGCGGGCCTTCTCCCCGCTGATCACCACGAGGGGCCTCGGGGTGACGAAGCTGGACAGCGGCCGGGCGGCCTCCTCCTCGCAGGCGGCGAGGACCCGGTCGCGGAGCCAGCCGGGCGCGCCGGACGGCGCGCGGCGGGCGAGGAGCTGCGGCAGCCGGCCCTTCTCGAAGGCGGAGATGAGATCGAGCCGAGGCTCGGACGTCCCGCGCATGAGGGTGTCGAGGACGGAGCGCTCCAGCCGCGTCCGGGCGGCGTTGAGCAGTTGCGCGACCGTGTCGGGCGCGATGCCGAGGACGAGGGCGATGTCGTGGGGTTCGAGCCATTCGCCCGCCCACAGCAGCAGCACCTCGCGGTGGTCGGAGCGCAGGGCGCCGGCGGCGCGCAGCAGCGGGTCGGAGCCGGAGAACAGCGGCGCGCCGCCGGGACCGCCCGTGCCCGCGAACGTGCCGCGCTCGGCGCAGGCCGTCCGCGACAGCGAGTACAGCCAGAGCACCCGGTCGCCGCGTGGCGGGTGGTGCACGGCCGCGGTGAACGTGTCGCCGACGGCGGCGGCCGCGAGCCTGTCGCCGACGAGCGACCAGCAGTACGCGTAGAGGCGGTCGGCGTGCGCGTCGTAGAGCGAGCCCATGTCTCCGCGCATGCCGGCCTCCTGTCCCTGTCCACACCCTGTCCGCACAGGCCGGTGTCCGCACAGCCTGGCTGACGGGACTCTAGCGCCTCCGGTCAATGCCTGAGAAGTCAGGGATTGGGGGAAACGTCGATTAGCACGGAAGGTAACGGAGGGGCATGCGCATAGTGACGTTCATGGAGATTTAAGGAAGTTCACGAAAATCAGCGGATTTCTGATCCGGTTAAGCAGGGAAGAGTCGAACTCGTTATCGAGTTACGCGGGGAGTGATCGTGACCCGGATGACCGTGGACGATGTCTACCAGCACATTCGCGGTGTCTGCTTCAAGACGGGCCCGCCCGGGCTCGTCGGCGCGGAGACCGAGTGGTTCGTCGTCGACGCCGCCGATCCCGGCGCCCACGTGGCCGGTGACCGGGTGCGCTCCCTCGTCGCGGACGCGGGCCGGCCGTCCGGCGGGAGCAGGGTGACCTACGAGCCGGGCGGTCAAGTCGAGCTCAGCTCCGCGCCGTTCGGCAAGCTCGGCGACCTGCACGCGGCCCTCGACGGCGACATCGCGCACGTGCGGGACGCGCTCGCCCCGGACGGCCTGGTCCTCGCCGGGCACGGCGTCGACCCGGTCCGGCGGCCCGTCTTCCAGGCCGACCACCCGCGCTACGCCTGCATGCGGGACTACTTCTGCTCCGGCGGCTTCACCGACGCGGGCATGGCGATGATGTGCTCGACCGCGTCCGTCCAGGTCAACCTGGACATCGGCGCCGACGACCCGGACGCGTCCCGGCGCTGGCGGCTCGTGCACGCGCTCGGCCCGGTGCTGGTCGCCGCGTTCGCGAACTCGCCGCTGCGCGCGGGGCGCCACACCGGGATGCGCTCGTCGCGGCAGGCCATCTGGACGGAGCTGGACCCCTGCCGCACGCTGCCCGTCCTGCGGGACGGCGCGGACGGCGACCCCGCCGAGGCATGGACGCGGTACGCGCTCGACGCCCGCGTCATGCTCCTGCACACCCCGGAGGGCGAGTGGGTCACCGACCCCGGGATGTCGTTCCTGGAGTGGCTGACCAGCGGCGAACCCGGCGAGGAGGACCTCACCTACCACCTGACCACCCTGTTCCCGCCCATCCGGCCGCGCGGCTGGCTGGAGCTGCGCATGATCGACGCGCTGCCCGAGCCGTACTGGCCCGTCCCCGTCGCGGTCGCGACCGCGCTGCTGGACGACCCGGCCGCGGCGTGCGCCGCCGAGGCCGCGGCCGAACCGGTGGCGGACCGGTGGGCGGAGGCCGCCCGCTGCGGCCTGTCCGACCCGGCCCTGGCCGGCGCCGCGCGGGCCTGCTTCGCCGCCGCGCTGGACGCGCTGCCGCGGCTCGGCGCGTCCGGGCTCGTCCCGCTGGTCGCCGAGTACGCCCGCCGGTACGTCGAGCGCGGGCGCACGCCCGCCGACGACACGCCGTCCCCAACGCCCCCGTCC
>NZ_VCKW01000498.1 GCF_005889715.1 Actinomadura soli | reverse complement strand
CCGCCCCCGCCTCCGCCCACGGCGGCCCGCCGAAGCTCTCGCCGGTCGAGCTGCGCGCCGCGCAGATCGAGACCCTCGAAACCCCGCGCCTGAAGTACGGCCTCCTCGCCCGGGTGCTGTTCAAGCAGATGGACCTGGTCTACGGCCGCGAGCGCACGCTCGTGAAGTTCACGATGCTGGAGTTCATCGCCCGCGTCCCGTACCAGGCGTGGGAGCGGATGGGCTACTTCTCGCTGTCGCGCCACCGCCGCCGCACCGCGCTGGCGAAGCGCGTCTACGAGCGGATCGTGGAGACCCGCGAGGAGCAGGACAACGAGCAGTGGCACCTGCTGATCCTCCAGGACATCGTCCAGCGGGACGGGATGAGGCAGTCGTTCGTCCTGCACCGGCTGGCGCCGTGGCTCGTGGCGTTCTTCTACTACCACGTGTCGTGGCTGCTGTTCCTGGTGCGGCCCGAGCTGAGCTACCGGCTGAACGCCGACTTCGAGGACCACGCCGAGCACGAGTACATGTCCTACGTGGCCGAGCACCCGGAGCTGGAGCACGTCCCGGCGCCGGCGACGTACGCCGCGGAGTACGGCGAGTACGCCTCCGTCGCGGACCTGCTCCGCCAGATCGGGCATGACGAGCGCGTCCACAAGCTGGACAGCCTGGTGAACATGCGCGCACCGCGCTTCCAGGACGTCCCGGACATGAGCGACGCCCAGGACGCGGCTATGACAGCTCGTCGATGATCTTCTCCAGGGCGCTGCGGACGCAGCGCCGCTCCTCCTCCGTCAGCGCGGCGGCGACTCGCTCCTCCAGTCGCCGCCGCTCTTGCTCTATGGGCGCCCGCACCTCGCGGGCCCTGCCGGTCAGGTAGAGCCGGACGAGCCGCGCGTCGGACGGGTCGCGCCGCCGGACGACCAGGTCCGCCGTCTCCATCCGGGTGGCGGTGTTGACGATGGTCGGCGTCGTCAGCCCGAGCCGCGCCGCCAGCTCGCCGGGCGTCAGGCCGTCCTCCTCCCAGAGGATCTCCAGGACGAGGTTCTGCCCGACGCGCACACCGTGCCTGCTCATCGCCGCGTCGGACGCGGCGCGCAGCAGCTTGTGGGCCCGCGCGGCCAGCCGCGCCAAGTCGTCCATACGGAGATTGTAATGATCGATACTCACAGTTACTAAAGCGATCCCTTGACTAACTCTCGGGCCCGCCATACAGTTAAGGATGTGCTTAACAATGAGGAGCCTCCGGACCGGGTCTTCCACGCGGTCGCCGACCCGACGCGGCGCGCCATCGTGGAACGGCTGACCCTCGGACCGGCGTCGGTCAGCGAGCTGGCCCGCCCGCTGCCCATGTCGCTTCCCGCGGTGGTGCAGCACCTGCAGGTTCTGGAGGCCGCCGGGCTGGTCCGGTCGGAGAAGGCCGGACGGGTCCGCACCTGCCATCTCGAACCCGCGGGCCTCCGGACGGCCGAGGGCTGGCTGCGCCGGCAGCGCACCGCCTGGGAGGGCAGGCTCGACCGCCTCGGCGACGTCCTCACCGAAAGCACCGATGACCAGGATCAGAACAATGAAGGAGCACCGTCATGACCGAGCATCCCGTCCTGCACTCGACGTTCACGCTGGAGCGCGCCTACCCGGCGGCGACCGGCCGGGTGTTCGCCGCCTGGGCCGATCCCGCGTCCAAGCAACGCTGGTTCGCCACGCCCGGCGACGAACACGACCTCGACTTCCGCGCCGGCGGCAGGGAGTCCCTGCTGCACCACGGCAAGGACGGCGAGCCCACGCTGCGGTTCGAGTCGCTCTACCACGACATCGTGCCGGGCGAGCGGATCGTCTACTCGGGCACGCTCTTCGCCGACGACCGGCCGGCCACCGTGTCGATCACGACCGTCCAGTTCGAGGCGGCCGCGGACGGCACGCGACTCGTCCTCACCGAACAGGGCACGTTCCTGGACGGCCGGGAGGAGCCGAGCTGGCGCGAGCAGGGCACCGGCGACTGGCTGGACAAACTGACCGCGGAACTCACCTGAGAACCGCACCCGCCCGGCGACGGCCGCGGCTAACCATGCCCGCCAGTGCCATGCCCGCCGGGGCCATGCCCGCCAGCACCATGCCCGCCGGGGCCGTGCCCGCCGTGGCGTTCGCGGTCGGCGGCGGCCGCGCCGAGGATCATCTCGTCCACGACCCAGCGGGCCTCCGGGGAAAGGTCGACGAGCGCGCGCAGCACCTCGGGCCGGATGACGCCGTTCTCGACGTCGCGCCGCAGCGCCTTGAGCGTGAGGTCCTCCCCGATCGGCTCGGCCTCGGTCGGGAAGCCGAAGAACCCGATCGGCACGCGGAAGAACGTGGCGAGCGCGGTGAGCGTCTTGAGCTGCGGGTTCTCCTGCCGTCCCGTGCGCAGCTTCCACACGGTGGTGGACGAGATGTCCTCGCCGGTGGCGCGTGCGATGGCGGCGGCGGTCTCCACGTTGTTGCGCGGCGCCTCCGCGTGCGCGGGCCACAGGTTCCGGATCAGCCATTCGACCTTGTCGGCCAGCGACGCGGCCGGCGACACCTCGCCCGTGCGGTCCCGCATCATGCCCTCCCAC
>NZ_VCKW01000004.1 GCF_005889715.1 Actinomadura soli | reverse complement strand
CGCCCAGCCCGAACCGCCGGTGGAGCCCCGCGACGAGGAGCGCCCGCCGCCGCCTCCTCCCACGATGGTCGAGCAGCCGTTGCAGCAGTTCGGCGAGCAGCCGCCTCCGCCGCCCCCGTCTCCGTTCGGCGGCCCGCAGGAGCAGCAGGGCCCGTACGGGCAGCCGCCCGCCGGGCAGATGCCCTACGGCGCCCCTCCCGGCCCCGGCGGGTTCCCGCCCCCGGAGCAGCAGCAGTACGCACCACCCGAGCAGCAGCAATACGCGCCGCCGGAGCAGCAGCAGTACGGCCAGCCGGAACAGCAGCAGTACGGCCAGCCTCAGCCCGGCTTCGGACAGCCGCCGGAGCAGCCCCCGTACGGCCAGCAGCCGCCGGAGCAGCCCTACGGCCAGCCGCCCGCGTATCCGCAGCAGCCGATGCACGGCGCGTCCCATGAGACGGCCCAGGAGCCGCTGCCGCAGTACGGCCAGCAGCCGTTCGGCGGGCAGGGCGGTGCGTTCCCGCCGCCCGACCCCGGCGCCACGCAGCCCGCCGGCGAGCAGCCGCCGCAGGGCGAGCAGCCGCAGGACTCCCTGACCGACCGCACGATGATCGTCCCCGGGCCCGCCGGGACGCCGGAGCCCGAGCCGCCGCGGCCCGTCATCGACGACCAGGCGACGCTGCACTGGTCGCCCGGCACCGACATCCCGGTCGCCACCGGTCCGGAGCGCAAGCAGGAGCCCCCGGCCGAGCCGTGGCAGGCGCCGACGCCGCCGTCCACGCCCGAGCCGTGGTCGCCGGAGTCGTCCCAGCCCGGCGGCGTCCACCCCGGCCAGCCCCGGCAGGGCCAGCCCGGACAGCAGGGCCTGGACGCCGAGCGGACGATGATGGTCCCGCCGCCCGAGTCCGGTTTCGGTGCCGGTGCCCAGCCGTCCGCCCCTCAGGAAGACCCTTACCGTCCGCACAGCGAGAGCGGTGGGGAGGACGCGCCCGCCACCGAGGTGTTCAACCCGTCCGCGCAGGGCGGCCAGCCCGAGCCGCAGAACCTGGCTGACCACACCCGGATGGACATCGGCCAGCAGCAGTGGGGCCAGCAGGCCCCGCAACAGCAGCCCCAGCAGCAGGGATACGGTCAGCAGCAGTACGGCGAGCAGCAGCAGTACGGTCAGCAGCAGCCTTACGGGCAGCAGCAGGAGCAGCCCTATGGGCAGCAGCAGGGGTACGGCCAGCAGTACGGCCAGCCGGGTGAGCAGATGGCCCAGGCCCCCGGAGCGCCCGGACAGGCACCAGGCCAGGGCCAGCAGCAGTACGGACAGCCGGGCCAGTACGGACAGCCCGGACAGCCCGGACAGCCCGGGCAATACGGCCAGCAGGGGCAGTACGGCCAGCAACCCGGCTACGGCGCGGGCACCGGCGAGGGCAAGGGCGGCAAGAACACGCTCCTGCTCGTCGTCGGCGGCATCGTCGCCCTCGTGGTGGTCATCGCCGTGCTCTACGTCGCCTTCCTCCGATAGGACGGTCCACCGGCACGAGCGGCGATCAGGACGTAGGTAAAACCTCGTCCACGTCTTCCCCAACCGCCGTCACCTGGGACACAATGCCGACGGGTCCACCTGCTCCGGGACGACCTCGGAGCCGGGAACACCCGTCGGCGTTTGGCCGTTCAGATCTATGGGGAGAAGCCTCCCCACAACCGAACCAACCCTTGCCGGGCTTGCGTCAGAGGGTGGGCGCACGGTAATGCGTCCCCACTTTGCACTTTCGCGCGTGGCTCGGTAATCTCTTCACTTGTGCCCGCAGTGCGGGCCGCTGTGCGTGCGCGTCGGAGAGGCCGGCAGGCCAGCCCCAGCGCCGCATCACATGAGGCTCTCTCATCCTCGGTGGGCTTGGTGGTTCAGTGCCGCCCGGACGCGCCGGATGGTAGAGGCTCGCTCCCCGGCTTGATTCGGCCCCAACATACGGGCCGGGCGGTCTGTGTCGGTTTCGCGCGGCTGTATTCCCGTGTGGCGGCGACACGCCCGACCGCGTGGGTCGGAGAGGTCGGGAAACCGGCAGGTCACAGCCTCGCCTGAGGTGGTGATTGCAGCATTAAGACTTACCGGCTCGGTACGAGGAAGACGGAGACGCGGTGCCCACGATCCAGCAGCTGGTCCGCAAGGGCCGCCAGGACAAGGTGACCAAGAACAAGACGCCCGCGCTCAAGGGCAGCCCCCAGCGCCGGGGTGTCTGCACGCGCGTCTACACGACGACGCCCAAGAAGCCGAACTCGGCGCTCCGCAAGGTCGCCCGTGTCCGGCTGTCGAGCGGGATCGAGGTCACGGCCTACATCCCCGGTGTCGGCCACAACCTGCAGGAGCACTCGATCGTGCTCGTGCGCGGCGGCCGTGTGAAGGACCTCCCGGGCGTCCGGTACAAGATCATTCGCGGCACCCTGGACACGCAGGGTGTCCGGAACCGCAAGCAGGGCCGCAGCCACTACGGCGCGAAGAAGGAGAAGGGCTGATGCCGCGTAAGGGCCCCGCTGGCAAGCGCCAGCTCATCGCTGACCCGGTGTACAACTCGCCGCTGGTCACCGCGCTCATCAACAAGGTTCTCCTGGACGGCAAGCGGTCCATCTCGCAGAGCATCGTCTACGACGCTCTGGAAGGCGCCCGCGAGAAGACCGGCAACGACCCGGTCGTCACGCTGAAGCGCGCCCTCGACAACGTCAAGCCGACCCTGGAGGTCCGCAGCCGCCGCGTCGGCGGCGCGACCTACCAGGTCCCCGTCGAGGTCCGGCCGGCCCGCAGCACCACCCTCGCCCTCCGCTGGCTGGTGCTGTACGCCCGGCAGCGGCGCGAGAAGACCATGACCGAGCGGCTGATGAACGAGCTGCTCGACGCGAGCAACGGCCTCGGCGCTTCCGTCAAGAAGCGGGAGGACACCCACAAGATGGCGGAGTCGAACAAGGCCTTCGCCCACTACCGCTGGTAACCCCGGCGAACAGTACCGACGAGACGACGCGAAGGACGACAGTGGCTACCAAAACCGGTGTAGACCTGGCCAAGGTCCGCAACATCGGGATCATGGCCCATATCGACGCGGGCAAGACCACGACGACCGAGCGCATCCTCTACTACACGGGGATGAGCTACAAGATCGGCGAGGTCCACGACGGCGCCGCCACCATGGACTGGATGGAGCAGGAGCAGGAGCGGGGGATCACCATCACCTCCGCCGCCACCACCTGCGAGTGGCCCGTCGACGAGGTCAAGCACACCATCAACATCATCGACACCCCCGGGCACGTCGACTTCACCGTCGAGGTGGAGCGCAACCTGCGGGTGCTCGACGGTGCGGTCGCGGTGTTCGACGGTGTCGCCGGTGTGGAGCCCCAGTCCGAGACGGTGTGGCGTCAGGCCGACCGGTACGGCGTCCCCCGCATGTGCTTCGTCAACAAGCTCGACCGCGTCGGCGCGGAGTTCCACCGCTGCGTCGACATGATCGAGAACCGTCTCAACGCGACCCCGCTCGCGCTGCAGCTCCCGATCGGCGCCGAGTCCGACTTCAAGGGCGTCATCGACCTCGTGACGATGAAGGCCCTCGTCTGGAACGATGAGGCCAAGCTCGGCGAGATGTACGACGTCGTCGACATCCCCGACACCCACGTCGAGACGGCTCGCGAGTACCACGACAAGATGGTCGAGACGCTGGCCGAGAACGACGACGACGTCATGGAGCTGTACCTGGAGGGCGAGGAGCCCACGGTCGAGCAGCTCTACGCGGGCATCCGCCGCGCGACGATCGCCGCGAAGCTCACCCCGGTCCTGTGCGGCACGGCCTTCAAGAACAAGGGCGTGCAGCCGCTGCTGGACGCGATTGTCCGGTACCTGCCCTCCCCGCTGGACGTCGAGGCCATCGAGGGCCACGCCGTCCGGGACGAGGAGAAGGCGCTCACCCGGCGGCCGAGCGAGGACGAGCCGTTCTCCGCGCTCGCGTTCAAGATCATGAGCGACCCGCACCTGGGCAAGCTCACGTTCGTGCGCGTCTACTCCGGCGTCATGGAGTCCGGCGCGAACGTGATGAACTCCGTCAAGGAGCGCAAGGAGCGCATCGGCAAGATCTACCGGATGCACGCCAACAAGCGCACCGAGATCGAGCGCGCGGGCGCCGGTGACATCGTCGCGGTGATGGGCCTCAAGCAGACCACCACCGGCGAGACGCTGTGCGACGACAAGAACCCGATCGTGCTGGAGTCGATGAACTTCCCGGCGCCGGTCATCCACGTCGCGATCGAGCCGAAGACGAAGGCCGACCAGCAGAAGCTCGGCACCGCGATCCAGCGGCTGGCCGAGGAGGACCCGTCCTTCACGGTCCGCACCGACGAGGACACCGGCCAGACCGTGATCTCCGGCATGGGCGAGCTCCACCTGGAGATCCTCGTCGACCGGATGAAGCGCGAGTTCAAGGTCGACGCCAACGTCGGCAAGCCGCAGGTCGCCTACCGCGAGACGATCAGCCGCAAGGTCGAGAAGGTCGAGTACACCCACAAGAAGCAGACGGGCGGCTCCGGCCAGTTCGGCCGCGTGATCATCGACCTGGAGCCGCTCGGCGGCGGGTCCGACGGTTACGAGTTCGAGAACAAGGTCACCGGTGGCCGCATCCCGCGGGAGTACATCCCGTCGGTCGACGCGGGCTGCCAGGAGGCCGCCGAGTTCGGTGTCCTCGCCGGCTACCCGATGGTCGGCGTCAAGGTCACCCTGCAGGACGGCGCCTACCACGAGGTCGACTCCTCGGAGATGGCGTTCAAGGTCGCCGGTTCCATGGCGTTCAAGGAGGCCGCCCGCAAGGCGTCCCCCACGCTGCTGGAGCCGATGATGGCCGTTGAGGTCACCACGCCCGAGGACAACATGGGCGACGTGATCGGCGACCTCAACAGCCGTCGAGGTCAGGTCCAGTCCATGGACGAGCGGCACGGCATGCGCGTCATCAAGGCGCTCGTGCCGCTGTCCGAGATGTTCGGCTACGTGGGTGATCTGCGCAGCAAGACCCAGGGCCGGGCTGTCTTCACGATGCAGTTCGACTCCTACGCCGAGGTTCCGTCGAACGTCGCGCAGGAGATCATCGCCAAGGCACGGGGCGAGTAAGAGCGCCGGCCTGCCCACCAGATCACCAGAACGCACATCGAAACGGTCGTCGAGGACGGCCGAGGATCGCAAGCAAGGAGCAACCAGTGGCGAAGGCCAAGTTCGAGCGGACGAAGCCGCACGTGAACATCGGCACCATTGGACACATCGACCACGGTAAGACGACGCTTACCGCGGCGATCACCAAGGTGCTCCACGACAAGTACCCGGACCTCAACCCCTTCACGCCGTTCGACGAGATCGACAAGGCGCCGGAGGAGCGCGAGCGCGGCATCACCATCTCCATCGCGCACGTCGAGTACCAGACCGAGGCCCGGCACTACGCGCACGTGGACTGCCCGGGGCACGCGGACTACATCAAGAACATGATCACCGGTGCGGCGCAGATGGACGGCGCCATCCTGGTGGTCGCCGCCACCGACGGCCCGATGCCGCAGACCAAGGAGCACGTGCTCCTGGCCCGCCAGGTCGGCGTGCCGTACATCGTCGTCGCGCTGAACAAGTGCGACATGGTGGACGACGAGGAGATCCTGGAGCTCGTCGAGCTCGAGGTCCGCGAGCTGCTCACCGAGTACGAGTTCCCGGGCGACGACCTTCCGGTCATCCGCGTGTCGGCGTTCCAGGCCCTGCAGGGTGACGAGCAGTGGTCCGCGTCGATCGGCGAGCTCATGGACGCCGTCGACCAGAACGTGCCGGAGCCGGTCCGCGACGTCGAGAAGCCGTTCCTGATGCCGATCGAGGACGTCTTCTCGATCACCGGCCGCGGCACCGTCGTGACCGGCCGCGTCGAGCGCGGTGTCGTGAACGTCAACGAGACCGTCGACATCATCGGCATCAAGAACGAGAAGACCACGACGACCGTCACCGGCGTCGAGATGTTCCGCAAGCTCCTCGACCAGGGCCAGGCGGGCGACAACGTCGGCCTGCTCCTGCGGGGTGTGAAGCGCGAGGACGTCGAGCGCGGCCAGTGCGTCATCAAGCCGGGCACCACGACCCCGCACACCGAGTTCGAGGCGCAGGTCTACATCCTGTCCAAGGACGAGGGCGGCCGCCACACGCCGTTCTTCAACAACTACCGTCCGCAGTTCTACTTCCGGACCACGGACGTGACCGGCGTGGTGAACCTCCCCGAGGGCACCGAGATGGTCATGCCGAGCGACAACACCGAGATGCGCGTCGAGCTGATCCAGCCCGTCGCCATGGAGGAGGGCCTGAAGTTCGCCATCCGCGAGGGCGGCAGGACGGTCGGCTCGGGTCGCGTCATCAAGGTCATCAAGTAACACCCCGTCGTAGCAGCGGCGGCCCGGCCGCCAAGGCAGGGCCGCCGCTCTATGACCCCGACGTAAACAGCGGCACTACAGCAAAGGACACCGAGGCCACCATGGCGGGACAGAAGATCCGCATCCGGCTCAAGGCCTACGACCACGAGGTCATCGACACCTCCGCGAAGAAGATCGTTGAGACGGTGACGCGGACGGGCGCCAAGGTCGCGGGCCCGGTGCCGCTGCCGACCGAGAAGAACGTGTACTGCGTCATCCGCTCGCCGCACAAGTACAAGGACAGCCGCGAGCACTTCGAGATGCGCACGCACAAGCGGTTGATCGACATCATCGACCCGACGCCCAAGACGGTCGACTCGCTGATGCGGCTCGACCTTCCGGCCGGCGTCGACATCGAGATCAAGCTCTGAGGGACGCACCGACAATGAGTACGCAGAGGAAGGGCGTCCTGGGCGAGAAGCTCGGCATGACCCAGGTCTTCGACGATGAGGGCCGGATCGTTCCGGTGACCGTCGTCCAGGCCGGGCCGTGTGTCGTCACGCAGCTCAAGACCCAGGAGAACGACGGGTACACCGCCGTCCAGATCGGGTTCGGGCAGATCGACCCGCGCAAGGTGAACAAGCCGCGCGGGGGTCACTTCGAGAAGGCCGGCGTCACGCCGCGCCGCTACCTCGTCGAACTGCGCGCCGACGACACCACCGGGTACGAACTCGGCCAGGAGATCACCGCCGACGTCTTCGAGGCCGGCCAGAAGATCGACGTGACCGGCACGAGCAAGGGCAAGGGCACCGCCGGTGTCATGAAGCGCCACGGGTTCAAGGGACTCGGCGCCTCGCACGGCACCCAGCGCAAGCACCGCTCGCCGGGTTCGATCGGTGGCTGCGCGACCCCCGGTCGCGTCTTCAAGGGCCTCCGCATGGCGGGACGGCACGGCAACGCCCGCACCACCGTGCAGAACCTGACCGTCCACGCCATCGACGCGGAGAAGAACCTGCTGCTGATCAAGGGCGCGGTTCCCGGTCCCAACGGCGGCGTGGTGCTGGTGCGCGACGCGACGAAGGGAGCGGGCAAGTGACCTCCAAGCTCGACATCGACCTGCCCGCCGAGGTCTTCGACGCGAAGACCAACATCCCGCTGATCCACCAGGTCGTGGTGGCGCAGGAGGCGGCGTCCCGGCAGGGCACGCACTCGACCAAGACGCGCGGCGACGTGCGCGGCGGCGGCCGCAAGCCGTACCGGCAGAAGGGCACCGGACGCGCCCGCCAGGGCTCGACCCGCGCGCCCCAGTTCGCCGGCGGCGGCGTCGTGCACGGTCCCCAGCCGCGCGACTACACCCAGAAGACGCCCAAGAAGATGAAGGCGGCGGCGCTCCGCGGTGCCCTGTCCGACCGCGCCCGGCACGGCCGGGTGCACGTGGTCGACGGCCTCATCGAGGGCGACACCCCGAAGACGAGGACGGCGCTGAAGGCGCTGCGCGAGGTCACCGAGGCCAAGCGCGTCCTGGTGGTCCTGGACCGCGAGGACGAGCTGACCTGGCGGAGCCTGCGCAACGAGCCGGCCGTGCACGTGCTCGTCTCCGACCAGCTCAACACCTACGACGTGCTGGTGAACGATGACGTCGTCTTCACGAAGGCGGCGTACGACGAGTTCATCTCGCGTGCGGCGAAGAAGTAAGGAGGGTCGCACATGAACAAGATCGCCGACCCCCGCGACATCATCATCGCGCCGGTCGTCTCGGAGAAGAGCTACGGGCTGCTGGACGAGAACAAGTACACGTTCGTCGTCCGCCCGGACGCCAACAAGACCCAGATCAAGCAGGCGGTCGAGGCGGTGTTCGGCGTCAAGGTGACGAGCGTGAACACGCTCAACCGGCAGGGCAAGCGCAAGCGCACCCGGTTCGGCTACGGCAAGCGCAAGGACACCAAGCGCGCCATCGTCAGTCTTGCCGAGGGCGAGCGGATCGACATCTTCGGCGGCCCGGCCTAACCGGCCCGGGTCCCGAAGCAGACAAGGGATGAACGAATAAGATGGGCATCCGTAACTACAAGCCGACGACTCCGGGTCGTCGCGGCTCCAGCGTGGCCGACTTCGTCGAGATCACGCGCACCGAGCCGGAGAAGTCGCTGCTGCGTCCGCTCCCCAAGAAGGGCGGCCGCAACAACCACGGCCGCATCACCACCCGGCACCAGGGCGGTGGCCACAAGCGCGCCTACCGCGTCATCGACTTCCGGCGGCACGACAAGGACGGCGTCCCGGCGAAGGTCGCGCACATCGAGTACGACCCGAACCGCACCGCCCGGATCGCGCTGCTGCACTACGTGGACGGCGAGAAGCGCTACATCCTCGCCCCGCGCGGCCTGAAGCAGGGCGACCGGGTCGAGAACGGGCCGGGCGCCGACATCAAGCCGGGCAACTGCCTCCCGCTGCGCAACATCCCGACCGGTACGGTCATCCACGCCATCGAGCTGCGGCCCGGCGGCGGCGCCAAGATCGCCCGTAGCGCGGGCGCCGGCGTCCAGCTGCTGGCCAAGGAGGGCAAGTACGCCACGCTGCGCATGCCGTCCGGCGAGATGCGGATGGTGGACGTGCGCTGCCGCGCGACCGTCGGCGAGGTCGGCAACGCCGAGCAGTCGAACATCAACTGGGGCAAGGCCGGCCGCATGCGGTGGAAGGGCAAGCGCCCGACCGTCCGCGGCGTGGCCATGAACCCGATCGACCACCCGCACGGTGGTGGTGAGGGCAAGACCTCCGGTGGCCGGCACCCGGTCAACCCGGCCGGCAAGAAGGAAGGCCGCACTCGCCAGGCGAACAAGTCGAGCGACCGGCTGATCGTCCGTCGTCGCAGCAAGAAGAAGCGGTAGGAGTCGCTCGTATGCCACGTAGCCTTAAGAAGGGCCCCTTCGTGGACGACCACCTCATGAAGAAGGTGGACGGCCAGAACGAGAAGGGCACCAAGAACGTCATCAAGACGTGGTCGCGGCGCTCCATGATCGTGCCGGACATGATCGGTCACACGATCGCCGTGCACGACGGCCGCAAGCACGTCCCGGTGTTCATCACCGACTCCATGGTGGGGCACAAGCTCGGCGAGTTCGCGCCGACGCGCACGTTCCGCAGCCATGTCAAGGAAGACCGCCGCAGCCGTCGCGGCTGAGCAGGCCGGCAGAGAGAGGGAAAGCGATGGAAGCCAGGGCCCAGGCGCGGTTCATCCGCGTCACGCCCAGGAAGGCCCGCCGCGTGGTGGACCTCATCCGCGGCCTCCCGGCCGCGGAGGCTCAGGCGGTGCTGCGGTTCGCCCCCCAGGCTGCGAGTGAGCCGGTGGGCAAGGTGCTGGCGAGCGCCATCGCCAACGCCGAGCACAACTTCAAGCTCGACACCGAAACGCTCGTCGTCAGCCGGGCGTACGTGGACGAGGGGCCGACGCTGAAGCGTTTCCGTCCCCGCGCCCAGGGCCGGGCTTACCGCATCAACAAGCGCACGAGCCACATCACCGTGGTCGTGGAGTCGCGGGACGAAACAGCGTCCGCGTCCGGCGGCGGTAAGAAGACGAGGAGGGCCCGGTAGTGGGTCAGAAGATCAACCCGCACGGGTTCCGGCTCGGTATCACCACCGACCACAAGAGCGTGTGGTTCGCCGACAAGCTCTACAAGGACTACGTCAAGGAAGACGTCCAGATCCGGCGCATGCTCCAGAAGGGCATGGACCGGGCGGGCATCTCCAAGGTGGAGATCGAGCGGACCCGTGACCGTGTCGAGGTCAACATCCACACCGCCCGGCCGGGCATCGTCATCGGCCGCCGCGGCGCGGAGGCCGAGCGCCTCCGCGGCGACCTGGAGAAGCTGACCGGCAAGCAGGTCCGGCTGAACATCCTCGAGGTCAAGAACCCCGAGATCGACGCGCAGCTCGTCGCGCAGGGCGTGGCCGAGCAGCTGTCCAGCCGCGTCGCGTTCCGCCGCGCCATGCGCAAGGCGATCCAGTCCGCGATGAAGTCGGGCGCCAAGGGCATCAAGGTGCAGTGCGGCGGCCGTCTCGGCGGCGCCGAGATGTCGCGGTCGGAGTTCTACCGCGAGGGCCAGGTCCCGCTGCACACGCTGCGCGCCGACATCGACTACGGCTTCTACGAGGCCCGGACGACGTTCGGCCGCATCGGCGTCAAGGTGTGGATCTACAAGGGCGAGGCCGCGTCGACGCGCGCCGAGCGCGAGCAGCAGGCCGCGCAGCAGCGCGCGGCCGGCGGTGGCGGCGGCCGTGAGCGCCGCGGCGAGCGCCGTGGCGGCGGCGGCCGAGGTGGCCGTGGCGGACGCGGCGGAGCCGGCGGCGGTGGCGGTGGCGGCGAGCGCGGCGGCGACCGCGGCGGCGCGCCCAAGCAGCAGCAGAGTTCCGAGCAGCAGGCGCCGGCCGCCGAGGCTGCTCCGCAGGGTGAGGGGAGCTGAGTAACCCATGCTGATCCCTCGCAAGGTCAGGCACCGCAAGCAGCACCACCCGAAGCGCCGCGGCATGGCCAAGGGCGGTACGAGGGTGGTGTTCGGCGAGTACGGCATCCAGGCGGTAGAGCCCGCGTACGTGACGAACCGGCAGATCGAGGCCGCGCGTATCGCGATGACCCGGCACATCAAGCGCGGCGGCAAGGTCTGGATCAACATCTTCCCGGACCGCCCGCTGACCAAGAAGCCCGCCGAGACCCGCATGGGCTCCGGCAAGGGCTCCGTGGAGTGGTGGGTCGCCAACGTGAAGCCGGGCCGCGTGCTGTTCGAGATCTCCTACCCGAACGAGCAGATCGCCCGGGAGGCCCTCACGCGCGCGATCCACAAGCTCCCGATGAAGTGCAAGATCGTGAAGCGAGAGGTGGGTGAGTCCTGATGGCCAAGGGTCTTACCGCTGACGATCTGCGGACCGAGCCCGATGACGTCCTGGTCACCAAGCTCAAGGAGGCCAAGGAGGAGCTGTTCAACCTCCGCTTCCAGGGGGCGACCGGCCAGCTTGAGAGCCACGGGCGGCTCCGCGAGGTGAAGCGCGAGATCGCCCGCATCTACACCGTGCGGCGGGAGCGCGAGCTCGGCATCGTCACGGTCGAGGACGCCGCGGAGGAGGACGAATGACCGAGCAGCAGACCGAGCCGACGGCCGGGCAGCGCAACAGCCGCAAGATCCTTGAGGGCCTGGTGGTCAGCGACAAGATGGACAAGACCGTGGTCGTGTCCGTCGAGGACCGCGTGAAGCACGCCAAGTACCACAAGGTGATCCGCCGGACGAAGAACTACAAGGCGCACGACGAGGCCAACGAGTGTGGCGTCGGCGACCGCGTCCGTCTCATGGAGACCCGCCCGCTGTCGGCCACCAAGCGGTGGCGCGTGGTGGAGATCCTCGAGAAGGCCAAGTAATTACTGGTTCCACCAGGCTGCCGCCCGATCTGGCGGCAGAACCGGTGTGACGAACAGGAGTTGACGTGATCCAGCAGGAGTCGCGACTCAAGGTCGCCGACAACACGGGTGCGAAGGAGATCCTTTGCATCCGGGTTCTCGGCGGCTCGGGTCGGCGCTACGCGGGAGTCGGCGACATCATCGTCGCGACGGTGAAGGACGCCCTTCCCGGCGCGGGCGTGAAGAAGGGTGACGTCGTCAAGGCGGTCGTCGTGCGCACCCGCAAGGAGCGCCGGCGCCCGGACGGCTCCTACATCCGCTTCGACGAGAACGCCGCGGTCCTCATCAAGGACGGCGGCGACCCCCGCGGCACCCGAATCTTCGGCCCGGTGGGCCGTGAACTGCGCGAGAAGAAGTTCATGCGCATCATCTCGCTCGCGCCGGAGGTGCTCTGATGAAGATCCGCAAGGGCGACGAGGTGATCGTCCTCGCCGGCAAGGACAAGGGCGCGACGGGGAAGGTCCTGCGCACCATCCCCCGCGAGGACCGGGTGGTCGTCGAGGGCGTCAACCTCATCACCAAGAACATCAAGGCCGACCAGCAGCGCGCCGGCAAGGAGAGCGGCCGGGTCACGGTCGAGGCGCCGCTGCACGTCAGCAACGTCGCGCTGGCCGAGAACGGCGTGGCCGTCCGCATCGGCTACGAGTTCGACGAGGACGGGAAGAAGGTCCGCGTCACGCGTCCGCACAAGAACCGGGCCAAGTCGGCCGGCAAGGCCAAGTCGGCCGGCAAGCCGAAGGCGGCCAAGGCCGCGAAGGCCGCCGAGAACGACGAGCCCGCCGAGGCCGCGAAGGAGCCTGCTTCCGATGACTGAGACCGTGACCGAGCGTCCCGTCCCGACGCCGAGGCTCAAGGTCCGCTACCGCGAGGAGATCGCGGGGCAGATGCGGGAGGAGTTCGGCTACGCCAACGTCATGCAGATCCCCACCCTCACCAAGATCGTGGTGAACATGGGGGTCGGTGACGCGGCCAAGGACGCCAAGCTGATCGAGGGCGCGATCCGCGACCTGTCGCTGATCACCGGCCAGAAGCCGGCCGTGAACCGGGCCCGCAAGTCCATCGCGCAGTTCAAGCTGCGCGAGGGCATGCCGATCGGCGCGCACGCCACGCTGCGCGGCGACCGCATGTGGGAGTTCCTGGACCGGCTGCTCGCGACGGCGCTGCCCCGCATCCGCGACTTCCGCGGCCTGTCGCCGAAGCAGTTCGACGGCAACGGCAACTACACGTTCGGGCTGACCGAGCAGGTGATGTTCCACGAGGTCGACCCCGACAAGGTCGACCGGCAGCGCGGCATGGACATCACGGTCGTGACGACCGCGAAGACCGACGACGAGGGCCGGGCGCTGCTGAGGCTCCTCGGCTTCCCGTTCAAGGAGAACTGAGCATGGCGAAGAAGTCGATGATCGCCAAGGCGGCGCGGAAGCCGAAGTTCGGCGTCCGCGCGTACACTCGATGCTCGCGCTGCGGGCGTCCGCGCTCCGTCTACCGGAAGTTCGGCCTGTGCCGCGTGTGCTTCCGGGAGATGGCCCACCGCGGCGAGTTGCCCGGCATCACGAAGTCCAGCTGGTGACCGCGTCCCGGGGCGCGGCCCCGGGACGGGCACCCGCCTGATAATGACCGACCGGGCGTCCGAGAGGACGCCCACGACCGCGCCAAAGGTCCACGGCACAAGTCCGAGGAAACCGTGGCGAGGGAGGGCCAGTAGGCCATGACGATGACCGACCCGATCGCAGACATGCTGACGCGTCTGCGGAACGCGAATTCGGCGTACCACGACTCGGTGGCGATGCCGTACTCGAAGATCAAGGCGCACATCGCCGAGATCCTCCAGCAGGAGGGCTACATCTCGGGCTGGAGCGTGGAGGACGCCGAGGTCGGCAAGAAGCTCAACATCGAGCTCAAGTTCGGGCCGACGCGGGAGCGTTCGATCGCCGGTATAAAGCGCGTCTCGAAGCCGGGTCTGCGCGTGTACGCGAAGAAGGACAACCTGCCGAAGGTCCTCGGCGGACTGGGCGTCGCGATCATCTCGACGTCCTCCGGCCTGATGACCGACCGGCAGGCGGGCAAGCGCGGCGTGGGCGGCGAAGTCCTCGCCTACGTGTGGTGAGGGGGGTTCTGACCAATGTCTCGAATCGGACGTAGCCCCATCGCCGTGCCCGGCAACGTCGAGGTCAAGCTCGACGGCCGGGAGGTCACCGTCAAGGGGCCGAAGGGCACCCTGTCGCACACGGTCGCCGAGCCCATCGAGGTCAAGCAGGAGGACGGCAAGATCGTCGTCAGCCGGCCGAACGACCTCAACAAGGTGCGCGGCCTGCACGGGCTCACCCGTACGCTGATCAACAACATGGTCGTCGGGGTCACCGACGGCTACAAGAAGACCCTGGTCATCCAGGGTGTCGGCTACCGCGTGGTGGCGAAGGGCAAGAACCTGGAGTTCTCGCTCGGGTACAGCCACCCGATCACCGTCGAGCCGCCCGAGGGCATCAACTTCACGGTGGAGCGCCCGACCCAGCTGGTCGTCGAGGGCATCGACAAGCAGAAGGTCGGCGAGGTCGCCGCCAACATCCGCAAGCTGCGCAAGCCCGATCCGTACAAGGGCAAGGGCGTGCGGTACGAGGGCGAGCAGATCCGCCGCAAGGTCGGAAAGGCTGGTAAGTAGGCATGGCAGGCACCAAGACCCTGGCCGGAAAGGCCACGTCGGCGCGGGCCAAGGCTCGCAGGCGCCGGCACATCCGGGTCCGCAAGAAGGTCCTCGGCACCGCCGAGCGCCCTCGCCTGGTCGTGACCCGCTCCAGCCGGCACGTGTTCGTCCAGGTCATCGACGACGCCAAGGGCCACACGGTGGCCAGCGCGTCCACGATGGAGGCGGACCTGCGCGCCGACGCCGGCGACAAGACCGCCAAGTCCCGCAAGGTCGGCGAGCTCGTCGCCCGCCGGGCGCAGGACGCCGGCGTCTCCGCGGTCGTGTTCGACCGCGGCGGCAACAAGTACCACGGCCGTATCGCCGCAGTCGCGGACGGTGCGCGCGAGGGGGGCCTCCAGCTGTGAGGGCCCTGACCAAGCTGAACGAGAGGAACCACTGATGGCAGCGCAGAGGCGTGGCGGCGGTCAGGGTGGCGACCGTCGCGATCGCCGCGACGACCGCCGCGGTGGCGCCGACAAGGGCCAGTCGTACATCGAGAAGGTCGTGGCGATCAACCGTGTCGCCAAGGTCGTCAAGGGCGGGCGTCGCTTCAGCTTCACCGCCCTGGTGATCGTCGGTGACGGCAACGGCACCGTCGGCGTCGGCTACGGCAAGGCCAAGGAGGTGCCCGCGGCGATCGCCAAGGGCGTCGAGGAGGCCAAGAAGCACTTCTTCAAGGTCCCGCGGATCCAGGGCACCATCCCGCACCTGGTGCAGGCGCGGGACGCGGCGGGCGAGGTCCTGCTGCGTCCGGCGAGCCCCGGCACCGGCGTGATCGCGGGCGGCCCGGTGCGCGCGGTGCTGGAGTGCGCCGGCATCCACGACGTGCTGAGCAAGTCGCTGGGCAGCGACAACGCGATCAACATCGTGCACGCCACGATCGCGGGCCTCAAGGCGCTGAAGCGTCCCGAGGAGATCGCGGCCAAGCGCGGCCTGCCGATCGAGGACGTCGCCCCCGCGGCGATGCTGCGGGCCCGCGCCGCGGGCAGCGAGCCCAGGGCGGAGGCCGCGACCTCATGACCCAGCTGAAGATCACGCAGACCAAGTCCGTGATCAGCGAGAAGCAGAACCAGCGTGCCACGCTGCGCACCCTCGGCCTGAAGAAGATCGGGCAGAGCGTGGTCCGCGAGGACCGCCCCGAGGTGCTCGGCATGATCCGGACGGTGGCGCACCTGGTCACCGTCGAGGAGGTCGACTGAGATGGCTGATCTCTCCAAGGACGCCCCCGAGGCGGAGGGCGCCACGGGGGGCACTCCGCTGAAGGTGCACGACCTGCGTCCCGCCCCGGGCTCGAACCGCCGCAAGACCCGCAAGGGCCGCGGCGAGGCGTCCAAGGGCAAGACCGCGGGCCGCGGCACCAAGGGCACCAAGGCCCGCGGCACCGTGCCCGTCGGGTTCGAGGGCGGTCAGATGCCGCTGATCCGCCGGGTGCCGAAGCTCAAGGGCTTCAAGAACCCGAACCGGGTCGAGTTCCAGGTCGTGAACCTGGACAAGCTCGCCGCGCTCTACCCCGAGGGCGGCGAGGTCACGGCGGACGACCTGGCGGCGAGGGGCGCGGTGCGCCGCGGCCGTCCGGTCAAGGTCCTCGGCACCGGCGAGATCTCCGTCGCGGTCCAGGTGAAGGCGCACGCCTTCTCCGGCGCCGCGAAGGAGAAGATCGCCGCCGCAGGCGGAACCGCCGACGAGCTGTAGGCGAAGGCCACAAAGGAAGGCCATGGCCGTTCCCCGCGAGGGGAACCGGCCATGGCCTTCTTTCTTTCGCCCATCCATCGGCACGGGGGCGCGGGCCGATGTGGGCGTTGAGGGCCCTCCCACGGTCATGCGGGAGGGGCGGGGAGGTCGTCGCGGGTCAGCGGGCGATGCAGCCGGTGCCCGAAGCGCTGCACTCTGAAGTAGGTCGAACCGCATTTCTTGAGACGCGCCCCGCCGGCCTTGTCCTACTTGCGCCTGATCTTCTGTTTGTCGGACCGGACGGCCCAGCGGCGGGCCGCCTCCGATCACACTCAAGACCGTGGCCGTCTCCGGTACGTCTCCGGCGCGTCTTCGTCGTTTCTCGACAGTGTCCCGGCCCCGTCTCCGGCGGCTCCTGTCGCGATCTTCGGCGATGGTTGTCGCCATCCGCGGAGTCGCTACACTATGCGGGCTGCTCTCGTCTTCGTGGTTGCGGCTTTGGTCAGCGGAGCGGATACAGTGTGCACGCCAGAAGGCCGTGCGCCGACAGTCCGTTGATCGACCATCAGGGCGCCGCCACATTGATGCAGGTCCCCAGGAGGAATGGTGCTGACCGCGTTCGCTCGGGCTTTCCGTACGCCTGACCTGCGTAAAAAGCTGTTGTTCACGTTGTTCATCATCGTGGTGTTCCGGTTGGGATCGATCATCCCGACGCCGAACGTGAACGTGAAAGTGCTGAAGGAGACCGCGGACGCGGCCAAGGAGAGCAACAACCTCTACGGCCTTGTCGACCTGTTCAGCGGCGGCGCGCTACTGAAGCTGTCGATCTTCGCGCTGGGGATCATGCCGTACATCACGGCGAGCATCATCCTCCAGTTGCTGACGGTTGTGATCCCCCGGCTGGAGGCCCTGAAGAAGGAGGGCCAGGCCGGCACGACGAAGATCACCCAGTACACCCGTTATCTGACGATCGGGCTGGCGATCCTTCAGGCCACCGGCATCGTCGCGATGGCGAGCACCGGGCAGTTGTTCTCCGGTGTGTCCGGCAGCGACGACATCCTGTACGAGACGGGCCTGTTCCCGATCATCACGATGGTCATCTGCATGGTGGCCGGCACGTCGGTGATCATGTGGCTGGGCGAGCTGATCACCGACCGCGGCGTCGGCAACGGCATGTCGCTGCTGATCTTCACCCAGGTGGTCGCGGTCTTCCCCGCCCAGTTCTGGAGCATCTACAAGACGCAGAACGGCTTCGTCTTCGCGGTGGTGCTCCTCGTCGGCCTCGCGATCATGGCCGGTGTCGTGTTCGTCGAGCAGGCGCAGCGGCGCATCCCCGTCCAGTACGCCAAGCGCATGGTCGGCCGCCGCATGTACGGCGGGACGTCGACCTACATCCCGCTGAAGGTGAACCAGGCCGGCATCATCCCGATCATCTTCGCGTCGTCCCTGCTGTACCTGCCGATCCTGGCGACCCAGCTCTGGCCGAACACGAAGTGGCTGCAGAAGATCCAGCCCTACCTGCAGCAGGACAACCCCTGGCACATGGCGATCTTCTTCGTCTTCATCATCTTCTTCACCTACTTCTACGTGGCGATCACGTTCAACCCCACTGAAGTGGCCGACAACATGAAGAAGTATGGTGGTTTCATCCCAGGTATCCGTCCTGGTCGGCCGACCGCCGAGTACCTCGACTTCGTGCTGACCCGGATCACCACACCCGGTGCGCTCTACCTGGGGCTCGTGTCGCTGATCCCCATGGTGGCGTTCGCACTCCTGAACGCCACCCAGGACTTCCCCTTCGGCGGTGCGAGCATCCTCATCATCGTCGGCGTCGGACTGGATACCGTGAAGCAGATCGAGAGTCAGCTCCAGCAACGCAACTACGAGGGCTTCCTTCGGTAGATGCGTATCGTCCTGGTGGGCCCCCCGGGTGCGGGCAAGGGGACGCAGGCCCAGTTCATCGCATCGCATCTGTCCATCCCGAAGATCTCGACAGGTGACATCTTCCGCGCCAACGTGAGCGGCGGTACCGAGCTCGGCCGGCAGGCCAAGCAGTACATGGACCGCGGCGACCTGGTGCCCGACGAGGTCACGATCGCGATGGTGCGCGACCGGCTCGCCGAGGACGACGCCCGCGACGGGTTCCTGCTGGACGGGTTCCCGCGCAACGTCCCGCAGGCGGAGACGCTGAAGAAGATCCTCGCCGAGTGGGACGCCAGGCTCGACATCGTGCTGGAGCTGGTCGTCGACGAGGACGAGGTCGTCCGGCGGCTGTCCGGCCGCCGGACCTGCGACCGGTGCGGGCGGATCTGGCACGTCGACTTCGACGACAAGCAGGACGACATCTGCGACGACTGCGGCGGGCACCTCTTCCAGCGCGACGACGACAAGGAAGAGGTCGTCATGCACCGCCTGGAGGTCTACAAGCACGACACGGCGCCGCTCGTGCAGTTCTACGCCGACGAGCACATCCTCGTCGGCATCGACGCGACGGGCCCGGTCGAAGAGGTCACCAAGCGCGCCCTGACCGCACTGCGCCCCTTGGAGAAGTGACCGTCCGCCAGAGCGGTGTCAGGCCCGCCGGAGAAGGCGGGCCGCTAGAGAGGTAACGGCGAGGGCGGGGACCCGGAACCGGCCCCGCGCCGGCACGCCGGGGCCGTCCCGCGGCAGACGCGGCGGACGCCCCGGCCCGCCGGTGTACAGGGGGAGAGATGTTCAGACGGCACAGGCCCGCGATCCAGGTGAAGACCGCGGAGCAGATCGAGCTGATGCGCGCGGCCGGGCTTCTGGTCGGCCGGACGCTGGAGCTGCTCCGCGACGCCGTGAAGCCCGGGATCACCACGTTGGACCTGGACGAGCTCGCCGAGCGGCACATCCGCGACCACGGCGGCGTCCCGTCGTTCAAGGGCTACCACGGCTTCACCGGGACGATCTGCGCGTCCGTCAACGAGGAGATCGTGCACGGCATCCCGCGGCCCGGGAAGGTGCTGGCGGACGGCGACATCGTCTCCATCGACTGCGGCGCGATCGTCGAGGGCTGGCACGGCGACGCGGCGATCACCGTCCCCGTCGGGGAGATCACCGCGGAGCGGCGGCGGCTCCTGGAGGTCACCGAGGCGTCCCTGTGGCACGGTCTCGCGGCCGGGAGGGCCGGGGCCAGGCTCTCGGACATCTCGCACGCGATCGAGGCTCACATCCGCTCTCAGGGCGCCTACGGCATCGTCGAGGGCTACGGTGGGCACGGCATCGGGACCGAGATGCACATGGACCCGCTCATCCCGAACCACGGGCCGCCCGGGCACGGGCCCGTCCTGGAGCCCGGAATGTGCTTCGCGGTCGAGCCGATGGTGAACCTCGGCGCCAAGGACACCGTCGAGCTGGACGACGGCTGGACGGTCGTCACCGTCGACGGCCGCTCGTCGGCGCACTTCGAGCACACGTTCGCGGTCACGCCGGACGGTCCGCGCGTCCTGACCGCATTGGACGAGGGCGAAGAATGGCTCACCAGGCTCGGCATCGTCCAGAATGAAACCGAGACCTCGTCCTGACGAGCGGAGGAGCCATGGCGCCGAACCCTGACCTCCGGGCCTCGGACGCCGAACGCGACCGGGTGGCGGAGAGCCTTCGGGAGCACTGTGCCGAAGGCCGGATCACCATGGACGAGCTGCAGGAGCGGCTTGAGGCGGTGTTCGCGGCGAAGACCCTGGGGCAGCTTCAGGAGGTCACCTCCGACCTGCCCGAGGAGGACCTCTACCAGCTTCCCGTCCCGGCGGCGCAGCCGAAGAGCACCGCGTCGCCCGCCGTCCGGCCGTCGGGCGACCTCGAACCCCGGGGGATGGCGGCGATGTGGGGCGCGTGGGCGGTCGTCAGCGGCATCAACCTGACCATCTGGCTGATCTTGATGGTGCAGGGGGCCGGGACGGTCTACCCGTGGTGGATCTGGGTGGCGGGCCCGTGGGGCGCGCTCCTGCTTCTCCGCACCGTCCTCGGGCGCCACCGGGGCTGCTGACGCCCCCTCAGGGCCTCCCGGCCGCCCTCACGGCGGCGGACGGTCACTCCACGTCCATCAGCGGGCGGTAGTTCCCGGTCGGAGCGAAATGGGTGGTCGCCGAGCCGTCCAGGCCGATGAGGTGGATGGCGAACCCGGCGGGCTCCCCGGTGACGGCCGCGCGCCCCTGCGAGGTGAGGTCGAGGAACAGCTGCCGGTACGTGCTCGGGCAGGTGGTGCTGACGGTCCCCGCCAGCGACCCGACCGACGCGCGGTGGACGTGCCCGGAGATCACCCGCACCACCTGCCGGTGCCGGGAGACCACCGCCGCGAACCCGGCCGGGTCGACGAAGCGCAGGTCGTCGATGAACCGCATCCCGATCGGGTACGGCGGATGATGCGTGGCGATGACCGTCGGCGTGTCGGGGGCGGTGCCGAGCGTCCCGTCGAGCCACGCGAGCCGCTCCTCGCTCATGTGCCCGTGGGCGTGGCCGTCCACGGTGGTGTCGCAGCAGACGAGCCGCACGCCGGCCACGTCCACTG
Source organism: Actinomadura soli (assembly GCF_005889715.1). Lineage (GTDB taxonomy): Bacteria > Actinomycetota > Actinomycetes > Streptosporangiales > Streptosporangiaceae > Spirillospora > Spirillospora soli. The sequence goes on along the minus strand of NZ_VCKW01000004.1, from coordinate 50,180 downwards.
CGTACTGCACGGGCGCCTGCGGGGACGTCCCCGTGTCGGTCACCTCGGGATGGTCGGCGAACACCCTCCGCAGCTCGTCGCGGTCGTCGTGGTTGCCGCACATCGGGTAGACGGCCATCGGCAGCGGCGACAGCAGCGCGTGGAGCCGGGCGTACTCCGCGCGCCTGCCGCCGTCGGCGAGGTCGCCGGTGATGACGACGGCGTCCGGGCGGGCGGGCAGCGAGAGCAGGCTCGACACGGCGGCCCGCAGCGCGCGCACCGGCCCCGAGCCGTCGTCCACCTCGCCGTCCCGGCCGGCCGCCAGGTGGATATCGCTCAGCTGCGCGATGATCGCCATCGATCGTCCCCCTTGCCCAAGCACATCACGGACCTTCGGTTGAGGCACCCCCGGCACGGCACCGGGACGATCTTCGCCCCCACCTGCCCGCACTGTCGACTCGGGGGTGCCACCTGCCGCCCGTCCGATTCCGGGCGTGATCACGCAGCGGCACGCGACCCCGACCCTGGGCAAGGAAGGCTGGGACGTTCGTGCTCGTAAAGCCCGGAAAGGGCGGTCTACGCGACGTGCGGGATCACCAGGGAGAGGGCGGAGGTGACCTCTTCGGCGGCGGGCGCCACGTCGGGGACGACGTCGCGGAGCGCGAGCCAGCCGTTGATCGCCTGGACGGTCGGCTTCGCCTCCACGAGCTGCGGGTCGTCGAGCCCGTAGTAGGCGGCCACCTTGGACCAGCGCCACAGCCGGTGCCCGGCCGTCGACATCTCCGACGAGGGGAAGCCGCCCGCGCCGCGGGAGCCGGTGATCGCGTGCCGGACCGAGTCGAGGGAGCGTCCGACCCGCTCGGCGATGTCGCGGATCGTCAGCAGCGGGTCGGCCTCGACCTGCGCGACGTGCACGCCGGGCGCGCTGTTCTCGACGTGCTCCACGACCTCCATGATCGCGGCGGCGAGGGTGGGGCCCGGCCAGGAGCAGGACGCGTTGCCCGGACGGTCGGCGTGCTGCGGCTCGCTGATGATCGACACCGTGACGGCGCCGTGCGTGCGGCCGAACAGCGGGTCCAGCTCGTCCTCATAGAGGGGACGGCTGAGGATCAGCGCGAAGTCATAGCTCGGCATGCTGATCCTCCTCGAACGTATCTCTCCTGAAAGGTACAACGCGCACGCGATGTATGCTTGGGTCGGGAGGAGTCTCCGGACCCGTGTCATGCCCTGATTTCGCATTGGACGGCCGGTTGACGTAGACTCCTTAGTCGGTCCGTCGCCGGCCGCCCGGTTCCCCTTCCTGACGCCTTCCGCGTCGCGGTGTGGATTGCGGTCGATTCTCCTCCGGGAGCCGGGCCGAGTCCAATGAGCCGATCAGCGAAGCGCGGAGGACATGCCCAAGAAAGAAGGGGCCATCGAGATCGAGGGCACCGTCATCGAGTCCCTCCCGAACGCCATGTTCCGGGTGGAGCTCGACAACGGGCACAAGGTGCTCGCCCACATCAGCGGCAAGATGCGGATGCACTACATCCGGATCCTGCCGGACGACCGCGTCGTTGTGGAGCTGAGCCCCTACGACCTCACGCGCGGTCGGATCGTCTACCGCTACAAGTGAATCCCACTGGGGTTGCCTTCCCCGTGCGTGGCGGCGCGGGGGTGACCCTGATCTCTAGGAGACCCAGTGAAGGTCAAGCCGAGCGTCAAGAAGATCTGCAAGAACTGCCGCATCATCAGGCGGCACGGCCGGGTCATGGTCATCTGCTCTGACCCGCGCCACAAGCAGCGCCAGGGCTGACACAGGCCGGGCGCCGCACCACAGCAAGCGCATCGCAGCCTTCACACAGGTAGCCGTACGACCCGTCGAAAGATCGGTTCGTGCGGCACCGCCGTGTGAGGACCACCCCCGGATCGTCGGAGGCCGGGGCCGCCACCCGGGCAGGGTGTTCGCGGAAGCGACGCGTCCATACCTCCGCGCAACGAAAGGGAACTGCCCACATGGCACGCCTCCTCGGCGTCGACCTCCCGCGCGAAAAGCGCCTGGAGGTCGCTCTCACCTACATCTTCGGCATCGGCCGGACGCGTGCGCTCGAAACCCTCGCGGGCACCGAGATCAGCGGCGACCTGCGGGTCCACCAGCTCGGCGACGACGAGATGGTGAAGCTCCGCGACTGGATCGAGGCGAACTACAAGATCGAGGGTGATCTTCGCCGCGAGGTCCAGGCGGACATTCGCCGCAAGATCGAGATCGGGTGCTACCAGGGCATCCGGCACCGCCGCGGGCTCCCCGTGCACGGTCAGCGCACGCAGACCAACGCACGCACCCGCAAGGGCAAGAAGAAGACCGTGGCCGGCAAGAAGAAGGCCGGCAAGAAGTAGTCCGGAGTCGGTCCTCCGGATCGATGACCTCACGAGTAGAGAGAGCAGATGCCTCCTAAGAGCCGTGTCGGCGCGAAGAAGGTGCGCCGCAAGGAAAAGAAGAACGTCGCTCACGGGCACGCCCACATCAAGAGCACGTTCAACAACACGATCGTCTCGATCACCGACCCCAACGGCAACGTGATCTCCTGGGCCTCGTCCGGCCACGTCGGCTTCAAGGGCTCCCGCAAGTCCACGCCGTTCGCCGCGCAGCAGGCCGCCGAGGCCGCCGCCCGGCGCGCGATGGAGCACGGGATGCGCAAGGTCGACGTCTTCGTCAAGGGCCCGGGCTCGGGCCGCGAGACCGCCATCCGGTCGCTGCAGGCGACCGGCCTGGAGGTGGGCTCGATCCAGGACGTCACGCCCGTTCCGCACAACGGCTGCCGCCCGCCGAAGCGTCGCCGGGTCTGAGGCAGGGGAGATCTAAGACAATGGCTCGTTACACCGGTGCGGACTGCAAGCTCTGCCGCCGCGAGAAGATGAAGCTGTTCCTCAAGGGCAGCAAGTGCGAGGGCCCGAAGTGCCCGATCGAGATCCGTCCCTACCCGCCGGGTGAGCACGGACGCGGCCGGCCGAAGGAGACCGAGTACCTGCTGCAGCTTCGCGAGAAGCAGAAGGCGCGGCGCATCTACGGCGTGCTGGAGCGGCAGTTCCACAACTACTACGTCGAGGCGAACCGCCAGCAGGGGAAGACGGGCGAGAACATGCTCGCCCTCCTGGAGCGCCGCCTCGACAACGTGGTCTACCGCGCGGGCTTCGCCAAGTCCCGCGACATGGCCCGCCAGCTCATCCGCCACGGCCACATCAGGGTCAACGGCAAGAAGGTCAACATCCCGTCGGCGCTGGTGACCGAGGCCGACATCGTCGACTTCAAGCCCAAGTCGGTGGAGCTGACCCCGGTCCAGGTAGCCAAGGCCGAGGTCGGCGACCGTCCCGTCCCGGCGTGGCTCGGGGTGGACGGCGACAAGATGCGGATCCTCGTGCACTCGATGCCGGTCCGCCAGCAGATCGACGCTCCCATCCAGGAGCAGCTCATCGTCGAGTACTACTCCAAGTAGGACTTCGGCTCCGCCGGGATTCCGCGGGCTCGCCCGTGGGATCCCGGCGAATCGGGGAACACTCACGAACGCGGTAGTCAAATAGCGGGCACCGCGGAAAGAAGGCACCACCATGCTCATCGCTCAGCGTCCGACTCTCACCGAAGAGCAGGTCGACGAGTACCGGTCGCGGTTCACCATCGAGCCGCTGGAGCCGGGCTTCGGCTACACGATCGGCAACTCGCTGCGTCGCACCCTGCTCTCCTCGATCCCCGGTGCGGCCGTCACCAGCATCCGCATCGAGGGCGTCCTCCACGAGTTCTCCACCGTTCCGGGGGTGAAGGAGGACGTCACCGACATCATCCTGAACCTCAAGGAGCTCGTCGTCTCGTCCGAGCACGACGAGCCCGTGGTCATGTACCTGCGCAAGCAGGGCCCGGGCGAGGTCACCGCGGCCGACATCGCGCCGCCCGCGGGCGTCGAGGTCCACAATCCCGACCTGCACATCGCCACGCTGAACAACAAGGCCAAGCTGGAGATGGAGCTGACGGTCGAGCGCGGCCGCGGCTACGTCTCCGCCGCGCAGAACAAGCAGCCGGGCCAGGAGATCGGCCGGATCCCGATCGACTCCATCTACTCGCCCGTGCTGAAGGTCACCTACAAGGTCGAGGCGACCCGCGTCGAGCAGCGCACCGACTTCGACCGCCTCATCCTGGACGTGGAGACCAAGCAGGCGATGCTGCCGCGCGACGCGGTCGCCTCCGCCGGCAAGACCCTCGTCGAGCTGTTCGGGCTGGCCCGGGAGCTCAACGTCGAGGCCGAGGGCATCGACATGGGCCCGTCCCCGACGGACGCGGCGCTCGCCGCCGACCTGGCCCTGCCGATCGAGGAGCTGAACCTCACCGTCCGCTCCTACAACTGCCTGAAGCGCGAGGGCATCCACTCGGTGGGCGAGCTCGTCGCCCGCTCCGAGCAGGACCTGCTCGATATAAGGAATTTCGGCGCCAAGTCGATCGAAGAGGTCAAGCAGAAGCTCAACGACATGGGCCTGTCGCTGAAGGACTCCCCGCCCGGGTTCGACCCGAGCGCGGCGGCCGACTCCTACAGCGACGACGACCAGAGCTACGCCGAGACCGAGCAGTACTAGAAACCCGATCCCGGACGGCCGGGGGCGCGTCCCCCGGCCGTCCCGGGACCAGCTGACACCGGTACCTGGCACGGCCGGTGCAGGAAGGAAGCACCATGCCCAAGCCCACCAAGGGCGCCCGCCTCGGCGGCAGCCCCGCGCACCAGCGCCTCATCCTCGCGAACCTGGCGACGGCGCTGTTCGAGCACGGCCGCATCACCACCACCGAGGCCAAGGCCCGCCGGGTCCGCCCGCTGGCCGAGAAGCTGATCACGAAGGCCAAGAAGGGCGACCTGCACAACAGGCGCCTGGTGGCCCGGACGATCCGCGACAAGTCCATCCTGCACGAGCTCTTCACCGAGATCGCGCCGCGCTTCGAGAACCGTCCCGGTGGCTACACCCGCATCACGAAGATCGGCCCCCGCAAGGGCGACGCCGCGCCGATGGCCGTGATCGAGCTGGTCCAGGAGCAGATGCCCGCCGTCACGACCGGCAAGGCCGCGACCGCGGCCAAGGCCGCGCCGGCGAAGGCGGCCGAGGACGAGGCCCCCGCCACGGACGAGACCAAGGCCGAGGAGATCAAGGCCGAGGAGATCAAGGCCGACGCCGAGTCCGAGGACAGCGAGGGCGACGCGAAGTAAGACATCGGCCGCCAAGGGTGGCCCTGGCGCGGTCGAGGTTGGCCTGCCCCTTGGCTAATCCATTAATGGTCTAGGCCGACATGATGGTTTGGGTCCGCCGTCCGGTACGGGACGGCGGGCCCTCTTCTTTGCCAGACTTGATCCATGGTCATGGCTGGGGGGCGAGCGTTCGCAGGGGAGCGTGTCAGGGGGGTACCCGTAGGGCGGAGCGGCTCATCGGGAGGACGGACGGGGAGTGACAGAGAAGGACAGCTCAGCTGACATGACCGCTTTGGTACGGCTCCGGCTCGATATCTCCTATGACGGGTCGGACTTCGCGGGCTGGGCGCGGCAGCCGAACCAGCGGACCGTCCAGGGCGTCATCGAGGACGCGCTGGCCCGCATGCTCCGCCTGGACCCGCCGCCCATGCTCACCGTCGCCGGCCGGACGGACGCGGGCGTCCACGCCCGGGGCCAGGTGGCGCACCTGGTGGTGCCGGTCGCCGCCTACTCCGCGATCAACGGGACGATGCCGCGCAGGCTCGCCGGGCTGCTGCCGCCGGACGTGCGGGTATGGCGCGTGTCGATCGCCCCGGAGGGGTTCGACGCGCGGTTCTCCGCCCTGTCCCGCCGCTACGTGTACCGGGTGTGCGACAACCCGTTCGGGGTGGAGCCGCTGCGCCGTCACGACGTGCTGTGGCATCCGCGTCCGCTGAACGTGGCCCGCATGAATGATGCCGCGCGGCGGCTGCTCGGCGAGCAGGACTTTGCCGCGTACTGCCGAAGGCGGGAAGGTGCGACGACCATCCGGGAGCTGCTGCGTTACGAGTGGGTGCGCGACGACCGCGACCCGCACCTGGCGCTCGCGACCGTGGAGGCCGACGCGTTCTGCCATTCGATGGTCCGCGCGCTCGTCGGGGCGCTGCTGATGGTCGGGGACGGGCGGCGCGAGGTGGAGTGGCCCGCCGAGGTGCTCGCGGCCCGCGTCCGCGATTCCGGTGTGAACGTGGCGGCCGCGCACGGGCTGTCCCTGGAGGAGATCCGGTACCCGGAGGACGACGCCCTGGCCAGGCGCGCCCAGGAGACCCGCCGCGTCCGGACGCTCAACGCCGCCGCGGCCGCGGAGGCCGCCGCGGAAGCCGCGGCCGGGGATGGGACCGACGCCTCGTCCCAGCGGGGGACGTCCTAGCGGGCGGGGGGACGGCCGGCGCCCGGCGCGGGGCTCGCGTTCAGTTTCCGGCGCGGGCCACGATCGGGCGGAGGTCGTAGTCCAGGAACTGCTGCGCGGCCTGTTTGATCGCGGGATCGCCCGGCTCGGCCTTCTTGCCGTTGGCCCACTGCACGTAGGCGTAGGCGACGTACCGGCCGCGGACGGTCGCGGCGGCGTATCCGCCGGCCCGGTCGAGGCTCGGGGCGTTCTTGCCGCCCATGCCGCGGAACCACTCGTACTTGGCGGGGTCCCCGGCCTCGCTGATCGCGAGCGCGGCCGCCTTCGTCGGCATCACGGCGATGCCGGACGTGACGGCGAGCGCGCGGTCCCGGTCGATGTACGTCGCGCGGACGATCTTGCGGCACCGCTCCCGCTCCAGCGCCGTGAGCATCGAGCCCCTGGCCGCGTACGACGCCTCGCGGTTCAGGGACCAGCGCTCGCGGGTGTAGGTCCGTCCGCCGAGCTGGATGACCTCGGTGGGGAACACGTCGCGGAACGCGAGGTCCCTGGTGTCGGTCTTCTCGTTCGTGATGTCCACGGGCGTGGCCGGGACGGCGGTGCCGGACGGCGTGGTCGCCGGTGTGGACTGCGTCGCGGCGGGCGACTCGACCGCCCGGCCGTCGTTCCCCTTGCCGCCGCCGGAGCCCGTCCCGCCGGCGATGAACAGGGCGCCGGTGGCGGCGAGGACGGCGGCCGCGCCGCCGCCGATCAGCAGCAGCCTGCGCTTGCTTGCGCCTCCGCCTCCGCCGCGTCGCGTGGCGGGTCCGGGCGGCGGCGGGGTGTCGATCGGCACGCCGCCCTCGGCGTGGTAGACCGGCGTGATCACCTGGGGTTGCTCGGCGGTCGCCGCGGCCTCGTCGACGGCCTCGGCCTGCGGGAACGGTCCGCTGCCGGTGGGCGGCTCGACGCCGGGCGGGAGGATCGCGTCCGGCACGAGGACCGGCGCGAGCGACGCCGACGACGCGTTCTCGGCCTGCTTCGCCTTCTCGAACGCGGCGTCCGGCTCGGGCGGGGCCGTGCCGGGTTCTCGGACGGGCTGCTGGTCGACGGGAGCGTCCACAACGGTCTCCTCCGGTGCGGTGCCGTCCTCTGGGGGGACGGGCGGGAAGCCGTCGGGATCGGTGTCGCCGTGGGAGGGCGGACGCTTCACGATCGGCGCGGCGGGCACGGCGCGGCGGGAGTCGACGCTGGGGACGCCGACTCCGGCGACGAGCGTCCCGGGCGGGACGCCGGTGGTCTCGTATCCGGCCGGACGTTCTTCGGCGGTGACGGCGCCGAAGACGACTTCCTCGGGCTCGTCCTGGTCCTCTGGTGCTTCTTGTGCGGGACGTCCGTCCGCCGCGGGGTCCGCTGCGGCCGGGACGTCTTCGGGAGGCGTGTCCTCGGCCTCGGCGAGCGGGGCCGGGTCGGACGACTCGGCGGCCCACCAAGGGGCCTCCAGGCCGAACGCGGGCGGCCTGAGGGAGGCGGGCGGCGTCCCCGTGGTCGAGGCGTCCGTGCTCGGGGCGTCCGTGACCGTGGTGTCGGCGGAGGGCGCGTCGGCGGGAGGCGCGTCGGCCGGGGGGACCGCGCCGCCGAAGCTGGGCGGCACCGGGTCGGCCGGGACGTCGGACGTCCCCGCCGGCTCGGCGGACTCCCGGGTGTCTCTAGGTCCAGACATAGGCAGAGAGGGTATTCAAACGGGTCACTTTTGGAGGGGTTTGCCTTCGGTTTCCCTGTAGTGCAGGGCGAGAGCCAGGTTGCTGCCCTTCACCATCTGCGTACCGAAGACACGGACGGCCGCATGGTACTTGCTGGCGATCTTCTTGCCGTCCGGCCGCTGCACCCACGTCATCACCAGGTAGTGGCCGCGCGTCTGGGAGGTGCCGAGCGCCTCGCCCTTGCCGTTGGTCTTGGACACGCCCTTGCCGGGCAGCGCCAGCAGGAAGGCGTCCTTGTCGCCGGCGGCCTTGACCGCCTGCTCGACCGCGGCCTGGGTCTCGAGGTTGAACACACCGACGGTGCCGATGAGCGAGCCGCTGCTGAGCGCGTAGGTGGCCCGCAGCCCCTGCGTGCATCCGCCCTTCTTGAGGGCCTTGTCCAGCTTGGTACCGCCGGCGATCGCGGTGCAGTTCTTCGTCGCGGCCGCGGCCGTCCGGACGTACCTGTACTTGCCCGCCTTGAACTTCCCGTTGCCGAAGACCTCCTTGAGCGTCAGCGGCTTCGGGTCGGTCGTGCGGCTCTGCAGTTTCACCGGCGCCAGGACGGGCTGCGGCGGGGTCGGCGTGGCCTGCGGCGGCTTGGACTCGGCGGCCTTGGGCGACGCCGGCTCGGAGTCGTCCTTCAACGCCGACGACAGCGCGACGCCGCCGCCGATGAGGAGGAGACCGGCGACCGCCGCGCCGCCGATGACCAGCGGCAGGCCGCGGCGCCGCGCGGGCGGGTTCGGCGGGAAGGGCTGGTCTGAGGAGAAGGACTGGTTCGGCGGAGGAAAGGACTGGTCTGGCGGGAAGGAGGGGTGCGCGTTCCCGGCGGGGGGCTCGTCGGCCCACGCGGCGGTCTGATCCGCCGCCCCGCCGTACGGCTCGGCACCGTACGGCTCGCTGCCGAAGGATTCGTTGCCGAAGGACTCGTTACCGAAAGGCTCGTTGCCGAACGGCATCGCACCTGGCCCCTCCTCGCGCGGTGCGAAGGGGGCTTCGTCGTTGTCGTGGCCGTACGGCGGCGCTTCGGCTCCGGGTCCGTACGGCGCGTGCGGCGGCTGATGCTGAGGGGGCCAGCCGCCGGGCTTGCCTTGATCGCCCGGATAACCCATGGCTTGGACCTTACCGTTCCTCGTTCAGGGCTCTGGACCTTCGAGACACCCACCATGACATGGGGGCGAACCGGACGCCGGTGATTTCGCGAAGGTCAAGGACCAGGGCCGGGCCCGCTCATTTCCAGCCGAAGTCCTGTGTCCACAGTGGGCCGCCGGGTCCGGACGCCTTCCCGACACCGATGGCGCGCAGGTCGCAGTTCAGGATGTTGGCGCGGTGTCCCGGGCTGTCCATCCATCCCTTCATCACGGCCGCGGCGGTCGAGTAGCCCTTCGCGATGTTCTCCGCGCCCGGGCTGGGGTAACCGGCGTCCTCCATCCGCTCCCACGGGCTGTCGCCGTTGCGCGACGTGTGGTCGAAGTAGTCGTTGGCCGCCATGTCGGCGGAGTGCCTGCGGGCCGCGGTGACGAGCCGCTGGTCGACGTGCAGCGGCTTGCAGCCGGCCTTGGCGCGCTCGGCGTTGGTGAGCGACACCACGGCGGCCTCCGTGCCGGACGACCCCTCCGAACCACCGGGCACGCGGGCGCCTTCGCCCGGCGCCCCGCTCGTCTCGGACGGCGTGCCGGGCTCGGACGGCTTGTCCGGCGTACCGCCGGGCACGCGCATCGTCTTCAGCGGCGGCGTCGGCACGTCCGCGTTCGGGGCGGGGGCGCCGCCGGTGGGCGTCTTCTGGCCGCCCGCGGTGCCCGTCCCGGGCGCGGTCCCGGTCGACGGGTCGCTCTGCGGCCCCAGCTCGACGATGTCGGTCGGCCGCGATCCGGGACCGGACGCGGTCGTCCGCTCCGAGCGCAGTTCCGGCAGCAGCAGCCGGTCGATCGCGACGCCGATGGCGAGGGCGAGGCCGGAGGCGGTGACGGCCACGACGATGCTGGTCGCGCCCTTGCGTCGCGTCCGCTCGCCTCCCTTGCCCTGCGAGTGCCGGCCACCGCTCTGCGGATGGCGACGCTCGTCCTTCGGGCGACGGGCGCTGGATGAGGGGCTTTTGCGGGACGCGCCGCGCCGGCGGCCGCCTGCGACGAGTTCGTCGCCGTAAGGAGGGGTGCGGCGCGGGGTGGCGTCATGGGATGCGGCGCCGGACGGCCCGATGTTTCCGGGCTGGCGGCGTCCGGCGGGATCGCCTGGTCTGCGGGGAGTGGACAGCGGGGGCTCCCGGGTGCGGGCCGGCGGGTAGCCGGCGTGGACCGGTCGCCCGGCACGATATCCCGTTATTCACCCCCCGTTACGAAGATCGACCAAAAAAGATCAATTCAACTACTAGGCGTAACTTGTCCGCCGCTGACCGTTCCCCCTCGGGGCGATGGGGCGGACCCTGGAACCGCTCTGAGCCCCCAGGACGCGGGCCGTTTTGACCCTTGGGCGCGCGGACGAGTATCCTGCCTGTTTGTTGTGTGCGTCGTGCCCGCCGACGGCGGGCTGGAGACGACGCGACGACGTGCCGGTGTGCCCCAGGAGCGCTCGCGTCAGGTGACGTGAACGCCGGTCCGGGCCCCGGCATCCCGGAGCGCCAGGTCGGACGATCCTCTGATCGGCGCGAGCAGGATTCCGCTGACGGCGCTCGCCCGTGAGGGCGGGCGAGGATCGAAACCGCCTGTAAGTCGACGAGAAACGAAGGCCTACGACCGTGCGCACGTACACCCCTAAGCCCGCTGACGTCCAGCGTCAGTGGTACGTCATCGACGCGACCGATGTCGTCCTGGGCCGTCTCGCCAGTCAGGTCGCGCAGCTGCTCCGGGGTAAGCACAAGCCGATCTACGCGCCGCACCTCGACACCGGTGACTTCGTCGTCATCGTGAACGCCGAGAAGGTGGCGCTGTCCGGCAACAAGCTGGAGCAGAAGCGCGCCTACCGGCACTCCGGTTACCCGGGCGGCCTGCGCTCGGTGACCTACGCCGACCTGCTGGCCAAGCACCCCGAGCGGGCCGTCGAGAAGGCGATCAAGGGCATGCTGCCCAAGAACACCCTCGGCCGGAAGATGTTCGGCAAGGTGAAGGTCTACGCCGGGCCGGACCACCCGCACCAGGCGCAGAAGCCGGTCCCGTTCGAGATCACCCAGATCAGCCAGATCAAGAAGTGACACCCGCGCACGCGACGCGTGCGCATCCGGAGAAGCGGCCGCCGGGGCACCCGTGACACGGGCCCGCCGCCCTGGCTAGAACACCCAAGGAGAACCGTGGACGAGATCACCGAGCCGGCCGCCGAGGCCGACTCGTACGAGGACGCGCCGTCCGAGTACAGCACCGAGACCCCCGAGGCCGCGGGCGAGAGCCTGCTCGGCCAGCCCATCGCGACGGGCCCCGCGGCCGGCACCGGCCGCCGCAAGCAGGCCATCGCGCGGGTCCGCATCGTCCCCGGCAGCGGCCAGTGGAAGATCAACGGCCGCACCCTGGACCAGTACTTCCCGAACAAGGTCCACCAGCAGATCGTGAACGAGCCGTTCGTGCTGCTGGGCCTGGAGGGCCAGTTCGACGTGCTCGCGCGCGTGAACGGCGGCGGCACCACCGGGCAGGCCGGCGCGCTGCGCCTCGGCATCTCCCGCGCGCTGCAGTTCGGCAACATCGAGCACCGTCCGGCGCTGAAGAAGGCCGGCTTCCTCACCCGTGACGCGCGGGTGCCGGAGCGCAAGAAGGCCGGTCTCAAGAAGGCCCGCAAGGCCCCGCAGTACAGCAAGCGCTGAGTTTGCCCAGGGGGCTGTGTCTACCCAGGGGGGCGACCCCCTGGAACCCCCGTTGCGACGCAGGCGATCCTCACGCCGCCGTTGCGGTCTGTCGTACCCGTTGCGGGCGTGCGTGGCGTCGCTGCGGTCGCCTGCGTCGTCGGGCCGTGCGACCTCCGGGCGCCGGGCGCCCTCCGGCCGCACGACCCGTGGCCCCGGCTCAGGTCTTGTCCGAGGGGTGGGGTCTGGGGCGTCCAGACGCTGCTGTGGACGGTCTACGCCGGTTGTTGGGGGTTCGCAGGGGCGGTGACCACTAGATTTGACCGCGCGGAGCGGGCCGGGGCGCGAGCCCCGGGCTCCCGTCCGCGCGGTCTTTCGTCTTTTCGGGAGTTGAACTGTGGCTCGTCTTTTCGGGACTGACGGTGTGCGTGGGCTCGCCAACCGCGATCTGACCGCCCCGCTCGTCATGGACCTGTCCGTCGCGGCGGCGCGGGTGCTGGGCGAGCAGGGCGAGTTCAAGGGGCATCGGCCACTGGCGGTGGTCGGGCGCGATCCGCGGGCGTCCGGCGAGTTCCTGGAGGCGGCCGTCGTGGCGGGCCTCGCGAGCTCCGGCGTGGACGTGCTGCGCCTCGGTGTCCTGCCGACGCCCGCCGTCGCGCACCTGACGCACCAGCTGGACGCCGACCTCGGCGTGATGCTGTCGGCGTCGCACAACCCGGCACCGGACAACGGGATCAAGTTCTTCGACCGCAGCGGCCACAAGCTCCCCGACGAGCTCGAAGACCGCATCGAGGCGCGGCTCGGCGAGGTCTGGGACCCGCCGACGGGCGCCGGGGTCGGGCGCGTCCGCGAGGCGCACGGCGCGGTCGAGCAGTACGTCGCGCACCTGCTGTCGACCGTCCCGGTGTCGCTGGACGGCCTGCGCGTCGTGGTCGACTGCGCGAACGGCGCGTCCAGCGACGTGGCACCCGAGGCGCTGCGCCGCGCCGGCGCCGAAGTGATCACGATCGGGACGGCGCCGGACGGGCTGAACATCAACTCGGGCTGCGGTTCCACGCACCTGGAGGCGCTGCAGCAGGCCGTCCGGGAGCACGGCGCGGACGTGGGCATCGCCAACGACGGCGACGCCGACCGCTGCCTCGCCGTGACCGCGTCCGGCGAGATCGTGGACGGCGACCAGATCATGGCGATCCTGGCGCTGGACCTGCGGGAGGCGGGCGCCCTCGCCGCCGACACCGTCGTCGCGACCGTGATGTCGAACCTCGGGTTCAAGCTCGCGATGCGCGAGGCCGGGATCACCGTGGTGGAGACCGCGGTCGGGGACCGGTACGTCCTGGAGGCGATGAAGGAGGGCGGGTTCGGCTTCGGCGGCGAGCAGTCCGGCCACGTGATCATGCTGGATCACGCGACGACCGGCGACGGTGTGCTGACGGGCCTGCACCTGCTCGCCGCGATGATCCGCCGCGGCCGGCCCCTGGACGAGCTGACGAAGGTGATGACGCGGCTGCCGCAGGTGCTCATCAACGTCAAGGACGTCGACAAGAACCGCGCGAAGACGTCCCCGGAGCTGGCCACGGCCGTCGCGGCCGCGGAGGCCGACCTCGGTGAGACCGGACGCGTCCTGATCCGGCCGAGCGGCACCGAGCCGATGGTCCGCGTGATGGTGGAGGCGGCGTCGGAGTCCCAGGCCCAGTCCGTCGCCGAGCACTTGGCGGGCGTGGTCAAGACCACGCTGGGCTAGCACCTTCCGAGGAAGGTCTGGAGGGCGTCGTGGTCGGCGCGGGTTATGGGGAGTGAGTATTCCTTCGCGACGGCGATGTAGGTGACGCCGTAGGTGCACTGGAACGCCTTCCGCGGCTTCCATTCGCCGGGTCCGGAGTCGCTCTTCTGCCGGTTCGGGACGCCCCACACGGCCAGCAGGTTGCCGTGGTCGTTGGCGAACCGCTCGCGCCGGTCCTCGCTCCAGCGGGACGCGCCCATCCGCCAGGCGAGCGCGAGCGGGTAGACGTGATCGATCTGCACCTCGGCCGCGTCCCGCTTGGCGAACGCGATCTCCTTGCCGCTGTAGGGGTCGCTGAGGCGGCCGGACAGGACGACGCACCGGCCCTTCCTCTCGACCGCCGTCAGGTCGCGGGCGAGGACGTCGTTGCGCTGGTCGCAGCCGTTGCGGTCGACGTCCTTCCAGCGCGTCCCGAACTTGCCGCGCTCGTAGCCGCCGCCGTCGCGCTCGGCCGCGACCCGCAGCCCGGACAGGTCTCGGCGGGCCCGTGCCTCGTCGCCCGAGCCGGGCCCGGACCCGGGTCGGCCGCCGCTCGACGACGTCGACGACGAGCCGGGCTCCGAGAGGCCGACCTCGGCGTCGCAGGCCGTTGTCGCCAGTGGCACGGCGAGCGCGAGGCACGCCAGTGCCGTCCGTCCGGCCACCCGCGTCATGACCTCACCATCCTGGTTTTTCCTCGTTTTTACCCATAAGGGGCGATCAAACCGTACGGGTTGCCGCCCCCGGTGACGCCGGGTCCGGGATTTACGGCAGCATGTGCCTGTGCTGCATCTCAGAGCGATCGTCCCGGCCGACCGGACCGACGCGGTCTGCGAGGCGCTGGCGGACTGCGCCGGAGCCACCAACGTCGTCGTCCTCCCCGGCGCCGCCAGGTCCCCGCGCGGCGACCTGGTGACCAGCGACATCGCCCGCGAGTCCGCCAACGAGATCCTGGACGCGCTGCGCGCCCTCGGCGTCGACCGGGACGGGTCCATCGCGCTCGACAAGGTCGACCTGACGCTCTCGGACAAGGCCGAGGAGGCGATGGAACGTGCCCCCGGCCACGGCGACGACGCCGTCGTCTGGGAGGAACTCGACCGGCAGGTCAGCGAGGGGACGGCCCTCACCTGGTCGTTCGTCGCGTTCCTCGCGCTCGCGACGCAGCTGGCCGGGATCGCGGCGCTGATCGACTCGCCGATCCTGGTGGTCGGCGCGATGGTGCTCGGGCCGGAGTTCGCCGCCGTCGCGGCGATCTGCTACGGGATCGTCCGGTTCCAGCCGTGGCGGATCGCGCACGCGGTGCGGGCGCTGGCCGTCGGGTTCGCCGTCGCGATCGTGATCACCTATGTCTGCGCGCTGGTCAGCCGGTGGATCGGCGTGATCGAGCTGGACCGGCTGCCCGACGAGCGCCCGCTCACCGCGTTCATCTACAGCCCGGACCGCTGGTCCTTCATCGTCGCGCTGCTCGCCGGGGCGGCCGGGGTGCTGTCGCTCACGGCGGGCAAGTCGTCGGCGCTGGTCGGGGTGTTCATCTCCGTCACCACCGTGCCCGCCGCCGGGAACCTCGCGGTCGCGATGGCGCTGCGGCACGGCAGCGAGATCACCGGTTCGCTGCTGCAGCTCGCCGTCAACTTCGCCGGCATGATCATCGCGGGGGCGCTGACGCTGCTCGTCCAGCGGGCGCTGTGGGCCGCCGTCCTGCGCGGGCAGGACAGAAAGGCCGCCCGCGGACGAACTTAGGTCGATCCGGAGTTTGGCCGAAAGGCTGACGCACATCGCTCTTTAGGCTGACGTGACGCGACCCGCCAGCCACTAGGTTCGTAGCCATGCCGATCATCGCCACCCAGGGCCTGACGATGAGGTTCCCCCGGGTGACCGCCCTGGACGACCTCTCCGTGGCCGTCGAGCCGGGCGTCGTCGGGCTGGTCGGCGCCAACGGCGCCGGCAAGTCGACGCTCATCAAGATCCTGCTCGGGCTGCTGCCCCCGACCTCCGGGACCGCGACCGTGCTCGGCCTCGACATCGCGCGCGAGGGCCTGCGGATCCGCGAGAGCGTCGGGTTCATGCCCGAGTACGAGTGCCTGCCGCCCGACGTGTCCGCGACCGAGTTCGTCGTCCACATGGCCAGAATGTGCGGGCTGCCGCCGACCGCGGCCCGCGAACGCGCCGCCGACACGCTCCGGCACGTCGGCCTGTACGAGGAGCGCTACCGCCCCATCGGCGGCTACTCCACCGGGATGCGCCAGCGGGTGAAGCTCGCGCAGGCCCTCGTCCACGACCCGAAGCTCGTCTTCCTGGACGAGCCCACCAACGGCCTCGACCCGGCCGGACGCGACGAGATGCTCGACCTCATCCGCCGGATCGGCGCCGAGTTCGGGATCAGCGTCCTCGTCACGTCCCACCTGCTGGGCGAGCTTGAGCGGGTCTGTGACCATGTGGTCATCATCGACGGCGGGAAGCTGCTGCGCTCCCAGGCCGTCGAGGCGTACACGACCGCGAGCGGCGTCCTGACGGTCGAGGTGGACGAGGGACGCGACCGGCTCGGGCAGCACCTGCACGAGCAGGGCGCCACCGTCCACCCGGAGGGCCGGTTCCTCGTCGTCGACATCGCCGGCGAGACGACCTACGACCTGATCCGCGACGGCGTCGCCGACCTCGGGCTGCGGCTGATCCGGATGGAGCAGCGCCGCCACCACATCGAGGAGGTCTTCCAGACCGGGCCCGAGCCGCCGGGGCCGCCGGGTGTGCCGCCGGCCGCCGGAACCGTGCCGCAGGAGGTGTCCCGGTGAGCACGAGCACGATCCACGACATCGGGTACCGGCACTACGACGGGCGCCGCAACGGCCGCTCCTACGTGCTGCGGTCCCTGTACGTCCACAACCTGCGCGCGGCGTTCGGCCTCGGCCGCCCCGTGCGAGCGAAGATCATGCCGTTCGTGCTGGGCGCGCTCATGCTGCTGCCGGCCGCCGGGTCGGTCGCGGCGTTCGCGTTCACCAACGAGAAGGACGCGCTGATCCCGTACTCCGAGTACGCGGACCTGATGCAGGTCATCGTGGCGATCTTCCTGGCCACGCAGGCGCCGGTGCTGGCCTCGCGGGAGGTGCGCTTCCACGTCATCCCGCTGTACTTCTCCCGTCCGGTCGGCCATCTCGACTTCGTCCTGGCCAAGGGCGGGGCGATGGTGACCGCGCTGTTCGCGCTGATGGCGGTGCCCGTCACCGTCCTGTACGTCGGCGGCCTGGTCGCCAAGGCGCCCGACTCGGGGGAGCAGCTCCTGAGGTACCTCGGCGCGCTCGTCGGCTGCGTGCTGTACGCGCTCGTCCTCGCCGCGATCGGGATGGTGGTCGCGGCGTTCACGCCGCGGCGCGGCTTCGGCGTCGCCGCGGTCATCGCCGCCTACATGGTCCCCACCGCCGTCGCGGGCGCCGTCCAGGGCATCGCCGAGGCGGAGACGAACTTCACCCTCCAGGGCTGGATAGGGCTGCTGGCGCCGTTCAACCTGGTCGACATCGTCGAGGTCCGGCTGCTCGGCGCCGACTCGGCGTCGCCGGGCATCGCGCCCGGCATCACCGGCGGCGTGGTCGCGCTGGCGGTGTGCGCCGTCCTCGTCCTTGGCTCGATCGCGGTCCTCTACCGCCGGTTCCGGAAGGCGGGTTTGTCATGAGCGGAGCGAACCGGGGGGTGTGGGGGGTCGTCCCCCCACGAGGGAGCACAGCATGACTGAGCTGATTCTCGACAAGGTGTCTCGCTGGTACGGCAACGTCGTCGCCGTCAACGGCGTGTCGATGAAGGTCGGGCCGGGCGTCACGGGGCTCCTCGGGCCGAACGGCGCGGGGAAGTCGACGCTCATCCACATGATGGGCGGGTTCCTCCAGGCGTCGTCCGGGTCCGTCACGCTGGACGGGACGCCGCTCTGGCAGAACCCGGACGTCTACCGCCATCTCGGCCTCGTCCCGGAGCGGGAGGCGGCCTACGACTTCCTCACCGGCGAGCAGTTCATCGGCGCGATGGCGAAGCTGCACAAGCTGCCCGACCCGGCCGCCGCCGCGCGCCGCGCCATCGGCCTGGTCGAGATGGACTACGCCGCCGACCGGCAGATCGGCAACTACTCCAAGGGCATGAAGCAGCGGATCAAGATGGCGTCCGCGCTGGTGCACGACCCGCCCGTCCTGCTGCTGGACGAGCCGTTCAACGGCATGGACCCGCGGCAGCGGCTCCAGCTCATGGACCTCATCCGCCGGATGGCCGACGAGGGCCGCACGATCCTGTTCTCCTCCCACATCCTGGAGGAGGTCGAGCGGCTCGCCACCCATATCGAGGTGATCGTCGCGGGGCGGCACGCCGCGTCCGGCGACTTCCGCAAGATCCGGCGGCTGATGACCGACCGGCCGCACATCTTCCTCGTCCGCTCGTCCGACGACCGGCGGCTCGCCGCCGCGCTCATCGCGGACGGCTCGGCCCGCAGCGTCCAGCTCACCGAGAAGGGCCTGCAGATCGAGGCCGTCGACTTCCAGCGCTTCACCTGGCTGCTGCCGCAGGTCTCCCGCGACGCCGACGTGCGGCTGTGGGAGGTCTCCCCGGCGGACGAGTCCCTGGAAAGCGTCTTCTCCTACCTGGTGGCCCGATGAACTCCACGATCGCGATGATCACGTTCCGGTCGATGCTCGGCCGCAAGCGTGCGCTGCTCCTGCTGGGACTGCCGCTGATCCTGCTCGTCCTGGCGGCCATCCTGCGCGCGACCGGCAACAACGACCTGGACGTCTCCTCGAACGTCCTGCAGCAGTTCGGTCTCGCGACGCTGCTGCCGCTGCTCGCGCTGATCGCCGGCACGGGCGTGATCGGGCCGGAGATCGACGACGGCCAGATCATGTACGTGCTGACGAAGCCGATCCCGCGCGAGGTGATCGTGCTGACCAAGCTGGCCGTCGCGATCATCCTGGTGACGGTGTTCGCGGTCGTCCCGACGCTGCTCGCCGGGCTGGTGCTGGTCGGCACGACCGCGGAGGTCACGCCCGCGTTCACCGTCGGCGTCCTGGTCGGCGGCGTCGCCTACAGCGCGGTGTTCGTCGCGCTCGGGGTCGCCAGCCGCAACGCCGCCACGATCGGACTCCTGTACGCGCTGGTGTGGGAGTCGCTGCTCGGCAGCTTCGCGCCGGGCGCCAAGTCGGCGTCCATCCAGCAGTGGTCGCTGTCGGTCACGGACGCGCTCACCAGCGCGTCTCCGGTCGAGTCGACCGTCAACCTGACCGTGGCGATCTCGCTGCTGGCGGCGGTCACGGCCGTGGCGACGTTCCTGGCGGCCTTCCGCCTCCGCTCCCTCACGGTCGCCAGCGCCGACTAGGGACCGGCTGGAAACGAGGCCGGACGGTCAGTACGCCTCGTAGGTCCCCGTGACGACGGTGACCACGGGGTGGCCGTCCAGCTCCTCGGGGACGTTCCGCGCCGCGGGCTCGCTCGTGACGTGGACGCGGATGACGTCCGTCCCGTCCTCGCGGCGGGCGTGGTCGAGCGCCGTGACACCGTCGATCGCGAGGATCCGCGCCCGATGCCGGGAGATCGCGTCGTCGACGGGGGAGGCCGGGGCGGACGGCGGCGGGTCGAACGGCACCGCCGCCGTCGCCGGTGGGGAGCCCTGCGGGCTGCGGAACCTGCGCGGTTCTCGATCCTTCATGGGCTCTCCCCCCGGGCCCGGTGCTCAGGTGACGAGGTCGATGTCCAGCGCGTACGCGACGAGGGCCATCGGGTTGGCGAGCGTGAGGGCCGGTGAGCCGGCGAACAGCAGCCCGACGGGCTCCTGGTCGTCCCAGGTCCAGACGCAGGACCCGGAGTCGCCGCCCGCGCTGAACGGCCCGTCGCCGAGGCTCTCGATGGCGACCTGGTCGGCGAAGAACGCCTGCCCGGCGTCCCCGTAGTTCACCTTACCGGACCAGCGCACGCCCGTGACCAGGCCCTTTGTGAGCTGCGTGGTCCGGCCGGACTTCCCGACGACCATGCCGAGCGCCGGCGTCTCGATCTCCGACCCGATGCGGAAGAGAAAGACGCCCTCGCTGGTCTGGTAGCCGATCTCGGGCCGGACGAGATCGGGCCAGCACCAGCCGGTGGCGCAGTCGACGAGGTTCACGCCGCCGGTGAAGTCGAGCGGGACGAACCGTTCGAGCGCGGCGATCTGGTCGTCCGGGCAGGTCCCGCAGTCGGCGGGCCCCGGCTGGCAGATGCAGTCCCCGGCCGCGCCGCGGTTGGTGTCGGCGATGACGTGGTTGTTGCTCAGGCAGAGGAGCATGTCGTCGCGGGTCTGCTCGCGGCCGGTCGCCAGGCAGCCGAGCGTCCCGGCCGTCACCCGGTAGTGCCCGATCGAGAACCCGCCGGGCGCGGGCCGCACCCGCGCCCGGTTCGACAGCGCGTCGATGACCCCGCTCGTGACGACCCGCATCGGCAGGTCGGCCGCGGCGCGGACGTCCAGGCCGTCGACGACAGCCGCCCGCACCTCGTCGGCGGCGGCCTGTTCCGCGACGTACACGGTGAGGACCGGCGCCCCGGGCACGGTGCCGCCACCGGTGCCTGTGCCGGTGCCGCCGACGGCGTCGCCCAGCCCGATCGCCACGCCCTGGACGTTCCCGGAACCCTCGAACGTCTGCGCGTACGGGGAGACGGCCTGGTCCGCGACCTGGCGCTGGATGGCCGCGCCGATCTCGTCCCGGACGTCCAGGACCGCGCCGGAGACCGCCGCCGCTCCGGACGCGGCCGCGGCCGGGGGCGGGAAGTGGACCCGGGGGCCGGCCGCCGCCCCGCGTCCCGCGCCGTCCGGAGGGGCGACGAAGTTCCGTCCATTCGAATCATTGGCGTTCATGTCCAAACTCCTTCAGCAAGAAAATTCATAGGTGCAGCGGAAAATGGGCGGCGTTTCTCCCGGGCTACGGCACGACGATGTAGACGCATCCGGGATCGCTGCTCGCGCTGAGCTTCAGCGCGTTGCGCACCGCCGCCATGAGCGCGTCGACCCGCTGCCGGTCCCGCGCCACGTCCGGAATGTTGAGGCTGTTCGCGACGCCGACGATCGCATAGGTCGCGTTCCCGCCTTTCGCCGCTATCTGCTGGCCCCGTCCATAGCTGTTTCCAACGTTGTCGACGACGTCGAATCCGACGCCCTGGTTGTCGATGCGGACGGGATTGTGCTCGCCGGGCGGAACCACGTTTCCGCCCGTCCGCCAGAGATCGTCGAACTGGATGTCCCTGGCCTGATCGCCGATCTGCCTCCGGACGCCTCTATTGGTCCGGTCGAGCATGCGCGGCCGGCCCTGCAGCAATTGCACCATTGGATTTCTCCTGTTCTTCCAGATACGTGTTCCGCTCGGTGGTGGATTTCCGGAGGGAGCGAGGGAGGGGCCGCCAGGCGCCGGTCCGGTTCCCGCCCGTGCCGGACCGGTGGGCCTGGCGGCCCTGGGAGGCGTGCCGGGCACCTCGGAAGGGGAGTCGGCGGGCGCGGGCGGCGCCTGTCAGGCCGTCCCGCGGAGGTGCCGGGCACGGAAGGGGGCGCCGGCCGGCCGGGGACCGTGGGAGGGCCGGCCGGGCCCCGTCATGCCTGGGCGTTGACGGCGGCCACGTCCTGCGCGGCGCTGGGCGCGATGTGCCACTGGTTCTGGGCGTCCAGGGTGGCGGTCAGCGCAGCGACGCCCGTGTCGTAGGCGAGGACCGCGATCTCCGTGAGCGTGGCCACGTCGACCATCTGGCTCTGCTGGTAGCCGCCGGCGACGATGTAGTAGGTGGGATGCAGGGTGAAGACGTGCTCCAGGTTGGGGCCCGCGTCGACCACGCAGGTGGGCAGGCCGTTGAGGGTGACGCCGACCGAGCTCGGCTGGTCGCTCGGCTTCGGGATCGCGGCGGTGTCATAGATCCACAACTGGTCGTGGTTGGGCGCGGGGGTCTGGGTCGTGTGTTCGAGCCGGAAGTCCCCGTGCGTGTAGTCGAACGTCGCCGCGCACTTCGACGCCGAGGTCGGATCGGCCTCGATGGCGCCGTTCGCCGACCATTGGTAGTCCTTGGCCGTTCCGCTCGCGGACCACGCGAACCCCCACGTGATGTCCCACGTGAAGGTGTACCTGTTCCCCGGATGGATCACCTGGCCGAGCCAGGCGGTGCTGAGGGCGTTGCCGGTGCGGGCCTCCGGCAGCTCCGCGATGACCGCGAAATGCGGGTTGCCCTGCGAGAGCTCCGAGTTGTTGACGACGGTCAGGCTGTACTTCGCCATGAGTTCGCCTTTCTGCTGAGGTTGGCGATGGAGCGCCTTTGTGACGCTCTCCGATGATCGGCTCGCCTGCGGTGCCGTGGTGTGGCGATTTCAAATGGACGGCGAATTGCATGGCCGCCGATCGGTGCTCACGCTACGCATCGGCGCCATTGTGGAGAACCAGGGAACGGCAAAGTAATGCCCATGGCAGAAGAATATGGCCGGGTGGCGGCGCCGTGTGACAGGGAACATCCAATTCCCTGTCACATTCCGCGCCTTAACTCGGGACGCCGACTCCGATGATCTTGAAAGGCCATTATTGGGCGGTCGAGGTTTCCGTGGCGGTGGGCAGGGGCACGGTTCAAGGCTGGCGACCGTGGTCGCCGGAGTGAGCAAAAAACATCGGCAACCGGCGAGGAGGCGGACGCAATGGACGGAACCACCGCAATGAACATCCACGCCCGGATCCGCGAATATCTTTGTTCGATCAACGGCTCGGAGGTCGGCGGTGCCCCCGCTCGCACACATGATCATTTCTGCCGGGGTCCCATTGGGGGCCGCGGCGGAGCAATTCCTGGCCCGCCGGGATCTGGACGTCGACACCATCCGGTCCTACGCCCAGACGATGCGCTGGCTGCGCCGCGAGTTCGGCGACGACACCCCGCTCTGCCGGATGACCGCCGAGCACGTCGCCGCCGTGTTCACCGCGGCGTGGGACGGCGTCGCCGCCCGGACCTGGAACCGGCACCGCTCCGCGCTCCGGTCGTTCACCACCTGGGCCGCCGGGCGCGGCTGGGACATGGGCGACCCGGCCGCCCGCATCGAACGCCGTCCCGAGCCGAGCGGCCGGGCCCGTGTCATCGACCGGCACGGCATCGCGGCCCTGCTCGGCAGCCCCGACGTCCCGCCACGGGAGCGGACGCTCTGGCGGCTGCTGTACGAGTCCGCGGCCGGCGCGGACTGGGTGCTCTCCCTCAACGTCGAGGACCTGGACCTGGCCGACCACCGCGGCCGGGTCGTCAAGGATGGAACCGTCCGCTGGGTGCGCTGGCAGGCCGTCACGTCCCGCTGGCTCCGTGACCTCACCGGTGACCGCACGCGCGGCCCGCTCTTCCTGGCTGACCGGCGGCCCGCCCCGGCCCGGATGCCCGCGCCCTGCGACCTGTGCCCGGCGACCGGCCGCGGCAGGCTCTCCTACGAACGCGCCGAGTACCTGTTCAAGCGGGCGACGCGGCGGATCGACCCGGCCGGGCGCGGCTACACCCTCCACCAGCTCCGCCACTCCCGGCTGACCCACCTCGGCGAGGACGGCTGGACGGCCCCCATGCTCATGGGCCTGTCCGGCCACGACAACATCCGGAGCCTCGCCGTCTACGTCAAATCCCGGAGTGCACCGAGCCGCCGCGCCTGACGGGCGGCGGCCCCGCCCGGAAGGAACGTGTTACAACGGGCTGGAGGGGTCGATCGTGCAGAAGATCGTGCAGGAGGGAGTGTGCCGTGCCAGCGTCGGGGTCAGTCTCGCGCCGTCGGCTCCTGGCCGGGACGGGCGCGGTGGGGGCGGGGATCGCCTTCAGCGGGGCCGTCGAGCAACTGTTCGCGGGGGACGCGGACGCCGCCGTGCCGATCGGCGGCCGCGACGGGTACGGGCCGCTGGTGCCCGACCCGAAAGGCGTGCTGGACCTGCCGCGCGGCTTCCGGTACACCGTCCTGTCCCGCGAGGGCGAGCCGCTGCGGTCGGGGGAGGGGCCGGTGCCGAGCCACTGCGACGGCATGGCGGCGTTCCCCAGGCCGGCGGGCGGCACGTGGCTCGTCCGCAACCATGAGAACCGGCCGGACGCCGAGCACCGGGTGCCGCCGGCCAAGGGCCTCACCTACGACCCCGGGGCCCTCGGCGGCTGCACGGCGCTGGAGGTCGACCGCGCCGGACGGGTGCGCACCGAACGCGTCGCCATCGCCGGGACGGCGGTGAACTGCGCCGGCGGCCCCACCCCCTGGCATACCTGGCTGACCTGCGAGGAGACCGAGGACAAGGCGGGCACCGGCGGCTACACCAAGGACCACGGGTTCATCTTCGAGGTCGACCCGTACCGGCGGGACGGGACCGTCCCGGAACCCCTGACCGCGATGGGACGGTTCCAGCACGAGGCCATCGCCGTCGACCCCCGCGACGGCGCCGTGTACGAGACCGAGGACGCGTTCGAGAAGCCGTTCGGGCTGTTCTACCGGTTCCTGCCGGAGAAGCCGAAGGGCGGGGCCGGGAGCCTGCGGGCGGGCGGACGGCTTGAGGCGCTGCGCGTCCCCGACGTCCCCGACCTGTCGGTGGTGCGGAAGCCGGGCACCGTGTTCGAGCGCGTCGAGTGGCTGCCCGTGCCCGATCCGCTCGCCAGGGAGACGCCCATCCGGTTCCAGGACTTCGGCACCGGCGGCATCACGCACGCGCAGAAGCTGGAGGGCTGCTACTGGGGCGGCGACCGCGTCTACTTCGTGTCGAGCTACGCCCGCACGAAGGACGGGTCGGGCGCCGACCACTTCGGGCAGGTGTGGTCGTACGAGCCGTCCCGGCGCCGCCTCACCCTGGTGATCGTGTTCGGCCCGGACGCCGATGTGGAGGCGCCGGGCGAGTCGCCGGACAACATCTGCATCGCGCCGGAGGGCGGCCTGATGGTGTGCGAGGACGGCGGCGGCGCGCAGCACGTCTACGGCGTGACCCGCCGCCGCACGGTGTATCCGATGGCCCGGAACAGGCAGAACATCGGCAGGGAGGGCAAGCCCGAATGGGGCGAGTTCGCGGGCGTCACGTTCTCCCGCGACCGCCGGACGACCATGTTCGTCAACGTCTACGAACCCGGCACCACCTTCGCCGTCACCGGCCCCTGGGACCGCCGCTAGCGCCCGCCCCGCGCCGCGGCCCGCCGCTCCGCGCGGGCGGTCTGCGGCGTGCCGGAGCGGTCCCGGCCGAGCCTGCCCGCCGCCACCGACGACGCCAGGACCTCGCAGATCAGCCGCACGCCGAGCAGGCTCGTCACGTCCGACTGGTCGTAGGGCGGCGAGACCTCGACGAGCTCCATGCCGAGCAGCCCCTCGGCGGCGAACCGGCGGACGAGCTTCAGCAGCTCGCGCGGGTAGAGGCCGCCGGGCTCCGGCCAGCCCGTCCCGGGCGCGAACCCGGGGTCGACGGCGTCGATGTCGAACGACAGGTACACGCCTTCGGCGCCGCCGCTCCAGGCGACCTCCAGGGCGAGGTCGGCGGTCTTGTCCAGACCGAGGCGCTCGACGTCCTCCACGGTCATCACCAGCGAGCCGCCGTCGCGGACGGGGGCGACGCCGGGCCGCGGGACCTGCCACCCGCCGATCCCGATCTGCACGAGGTTGCCCAGGTCGAAGTGGTGCTCGTGCGCGGCCCAGTACCAGGGTGTGGTGTGCATGCGCTCGTCGAGGTCGCGCTTCTGGGTGTCCAGGTGCCGGTCGAAGTGGATGTCCGGGACGGTAGGTGGTGCCGGTGTCGAGCGGCGCGCCCACCACGGCGACCTCGTGCTCGCCGACCTTGGTGACGTCCTCCAGGTACGGCGCCTTCAGGAACGTGCTGATGCCGGAGAAGTGCGGCACCTCGCCGCGCTGGAAGGTGGACGCCGGCTCCCTGTCCTGGATGGAGTCCGCCGGGGGAAGGCCGAGCCGGTGCGTGCGGCGCAGCTCCTCCCGGTACCGATCGTCGGTGAGCTCCGCCTCCAGCTGCTCGGCCCTCTCACCGTCCAGCCCGGCCCGGGGGTCCTCGTCCGCGCCTCGCCCTCCCATGCCGTGCCTTCCTCTGGGTGACCAGCGTTCGCAGGCGGTGCCTCCCGATGGGCGTACCGGTAGCGCAAAGGCGGGGTAGGGCTTCGGTCACTTACGGCGCTCGCGTCAGATGCGGCGCAGCCGGACGCGCTGGACGGCGTGGTCGCGGTCCTTGTGGAGGACGAGGGTGGCGCGGGCGCGGGTCGGGAGGATGTTGGAGACGAGGTTGATCTCGTTGACGTCCCGCCAGACGCGCTGGGCGAAGGCGGCGGTCTCGTCCTCGTCCAGCTCGCTCGCGTACTTGTGGAAATAGGAGCGCGGGTTGGTGAACGCGGTGCGGCGCAGCGCGAACAGCCGGTCGATGTACCACTGCCGGATGTCCTCGACGCGGGCGTCCACGTAGATGGAGAAGTCGAAGAAGTCGGACACCCCGAGCGCGCCGGGCGGCGGTGCCTGCAGGACGTTCAGCCCCTCGACGATCAGGATGTCGGGCCGCCGGACGGTCTGCGCCGCGCCCGGGACGATGTCGTACTCCAGGTGCGAGTACACCGGGATCGACGCCTCCTCCGCGCCCGACTTGATCGACGACACGAACCGGACGAGGGCGCGCCGGTCGTAGGACTCGGGGAAGCCCTTGCGGTCCATGATCCCGCGCTCGGACAGGACGGCGTTCGGGTAGAGGAAGCTGTCGGTGGTGACCAGCTCCACGGTCGGATGCTCCGGCCACCGGGCGAGCAGCGTCCGCAGCAGCCGGGAGATCGTGGACTTGCCGGCGGCGACGCTCCCCGCGATGCCGATGATGAACGGGGTGGGCTCCACCCCGCCGCCGAGGAAGCCGCTGACGGTGTCGCGGAGCCGCCCGTCCGACAGGAAGAAGAGGTTCAGTAACCGCGACAGCGGCAGATACACCTCCTCGACCTCCGCGATGTCGATCGGGTCCTTGAGGCCGCGCAGCGCGTCCAGCTCGCCGGGCGTCAGGGGCAGCGGCGTGCTCTCGCGCAGGCCCCGCCAGGCATCCCGGGAAAGTTGCACGTAGGGGCTCGGCACGCTGTCCCATCCGGTCGTCATGGCTGAAACAGTAACCGGGGGGCCAAGCCGGTCACGGCGTTTTCACCGGTCGTCCACGTCAGCGTCACCCGACTACGTCACTTGCGGTAGGCCCTGGTCGGGGCACCGAATAGAGTTGCCGCCATGTGCGGAATCGTGGGGTACGTAGGTGGCCGGCCGGCGCTCGACGTGGTCGTGGAGGGCCTGGCGCGGCTGGAGTACCGCGGCTACGACTCGGCCGGGGTGGCCGTGCTGGCCGACGGGAAGCTGGCGACGGCGAAGCGCGCGGGCAAGCTCGTGAACCTCCGGGGCGCCCTCGCCGAGGAGCCGCCGCCCGCCGGGACGCTCGGGATGGGGCACACGCGGTGGGCGACGCACGGCCCGCCGAACGACCGGAACGCGCACCCGCACGTCGACTGCACCGGCGCCGTCGCGGTGATCCACAACGGGATCATCGAGAACTTCGCCGAGCTGCGGGCCGAGCTGGAGGACAGCGGGCACGGGCTCGCCTCCGACACCGACACCGAGGCCGTCGCGCACCTGCTGGAGGACGAGCTGAAGGCGGTCGGCGGCCTCGCCGGGACCGGCGGTGCGGGCGGCGGGCTCGCCGAGGCGATGCGCCGCGTCTGCCGCCGCCTGGACGGCGCGTTCACGCTGGTCGCGATGCACACCGGCGACCCGGACCTGGTCGTCGGCGCGCGCCGGAACTCGCCGCTGGTCGTCGGGGTCGGGGAGGGGGAGAACTTCCTCGCGAGCGACGTCGCCGCGTTCATCGCGCACACCCGCGACGCGATCGAGCTCGGCCAGGACCAGGTCGTCGAGCTGCGCGCCGGCGGGGTGACGATCACCGACTTCGAGGGGCGTCCCGCCGAGGTGCAGGAGTACCACGTCGACTGGGACGTGTCGGCCGCGGAAAAAGGCGGTTACGACTACTTCATGCTCAAGGAGATCGCCGAGCAGCCGCGGGCGGTCGCCGACACCCTGCTCGGCCGGATCGGCGCGGACGGCCGCCTCCGCCTGGACGAGATGCGCATCCCCGACCGCGAGCTCCGCGAGGTCGACAAGATCATCATCGTGGCGTGCGGGACGTCCTACCACGCCGGGCTGATCGCCAAGTACGCCATCGAGCACTGGGCCGGGCTGCCGTGCGAGGTGGAGCTGGCCAGCGAGTTCCGCTACCGCGACCCGATCCTGTCCCCGGCGACGCTGGTCATCGCGATCTCCCAGTCGGGCGAGACGATGGACGCGCTGATGGCCGTCCGGCACGCCCGGGAGCAGAAGGCGAAGCTGCTCGGCATCTGCAACGTCAACGGGTCGACGCTGCCGCGCGAGTGCGACGGCGTCCTGTACACGCACGCGGGGCCGGAGATCGCGGTCGCGTCCACGAAGGCGTTCCTCACGCAGCTCGTCGCCGTCTACCTCATCGCCCTCTACATCGCGCAGGTGCGCGGCACCAAGTGGGGCGACGAGGTGTTCGCGATGGTGCAGCTCCTGGAGCGGATGCCGGAGAAGGTCGCGAAGGTCCTGGAGACGATGGAGCCCGTCCGGGAGCTGGCCCGGTCGCTGGCGGGCGAGCGGTGCGTGCTGTTCCTCGGCCGCCACGTCGGCTTCCCGGTCGCGCTGGAGGGCGCGCTGAAGCTCAAGGAGCTCGCGTACATGCACGCGGAGGGCTTCGCGGCGGGCGAGCTGAAGCACGGCCCGATCGCGCTGATCGAGGAGGGCCTGCCGGTCGTGGTGATCGTGCCGCCGCGGGCGCGGGACGTCCTGCACGACAAGATCGTGTCGAACATCCAGGAGATCCGGGCCCGCGGCGCCCGGACGATCGTGATCGCCGAGGACGGCGACGAGTCGGTCGTGCCGTACGCCGACACGCTGATCGGCGTCCCGGCCGTCCCGACGCTGCTGCAGCCGCTGGTCACGACCGTCCCGCTGCAGGTGTTCGCGTGCGAGCTGGCCACGGCGAAGGGCCACGACGTCGACCAGCCGCGCAACCTCGCCAAGTCCGTCACGGTCGAGTAGCGGGCGAAAACCGGGCGAACAGCGCCGATCGCCCGGAACCGTCCGCCGCCGGGTCGCGTCCCACGAAGATCGGGACGGGCCGGGGCCGGGAGGGTGACCTGTGGCAGGACGCGGCGAGTTCGGGGTCGAGGCGCGCGGCGTGACGCGGAGCTTCGGCTCCGTGCAGGCCCTTGGCGGGCTCGACATCACGGTCCCTTACGGGCAGGTCACGGCGCTGGTCGGGCCGAACGGCGCGGGCAAGACGACGCTGCTGCTCATCCTCGCGACCCTGCTGGCGCCCGACGCCGGCCTGGTGCGGATCGCGGGGCACGACGTGCGGCAGAGCCCCGCCGAGGCGCGCGACGCGCTCGGCTGGATGCCGGACACGTTCGGCGTGTACGACCAGCTCACCGTGGACGAGTACCTGGCGTTCTTCGCCGACGCCTACGGGCTGCCCAAGCAGGAGCGCCCGCGCCGGGTCAGGGCGCTGCTCAGCCTCGTCCACCTGGAGGACCGGCTCGGCCAGCCCGTCCACGCGCTGTCGCGCGGGCAGAAGCAGCGGCTCGGGATGGCCCGCGCGCTGGTGCACCGCCCCCGCGTCCTGCTGCTGGACGAGCCCGCGTCCGGCCTCGACCCCCGCTCCCGGATCGAGCTGCGCGACCTGCTGCGCTCCCTGGCGGCGGACGGCGCCGCGATCCTGGTGTCGAGCCACATCCTCAGCGAGCTGGAGGAGATCGCCGACAGGGTCGTCCTGGTCGACAACGGGCGGACGGCCGGCGACCACGCCATGGCGGACCTCACCGGCGCGGAGGCGCGCGTCCGGTGGAGGCTGAGGTCGCTCGACCCCGGGCTGCTGACCACGACGCTCGCCCGCGTCCTCGACGGGCAGGCGGGCCTGGAAGCAACCGCCGACCTGCCGGGCGGCGCCGAGGTCGGCCCGCTCACCGAGGTCGGGGCCGCCGCGCTGCTGGCCGAGCTGGTCGCCGCGGACGTCCCCGTCACCGGCCTCGCGCCGGCCGGGAGCGCGCTCGAATCGGCGTACCTCGCGATGACCGAGAACCGGAGGTGACGCGGCGATGACCGCACACGGCGTCGGCCTGATGGCCCGGCAGGAGATCAGGACTCGGTTGCGGACGGGGCGCTGGAAGACGCTGCTGGCCGTCTGGTTCGTGATCGTGAACGGGCTCGGGCTGCTGCTGCGGCTGGCGCTGGAGGCGAGCGACACCTCCGAGTTCGGCGAGGAGGGCGTGCCGATGTTCGGCGGGGTCCTGCTCGGGGTGCTGGTGCTGACGCTGCTGGTCACGCCCGCGCTCGGCGGCCAGTCGATCAACGGCGAGCGGGAGCGCGGGACGCTCGCGACCCTCCAGGTCACCCGGCTCACGCCCGGCGACATCGCGCTCGGCAAGCTCGCCGCCGCCTGGGGGACGGGCCTGCTGACGCTGCTGCTCACGCTGCCGTGCGTGCTCTGGCCGGTGGCCGAGGGCGCGGTCGGCCTGGGCCGCGCCGCGGTCGTCCTGCTGGTCATCGCCCTGCTGATCGGCGCGGTCTGCGCGGTGTCGCAGGCGTGGTCGGCGCTGCTCGCGCGCAGCGTCACCTCCGTCCTCATGTCGTACCTGACGGTGTTCGGCCTGCTCGTCGGCACGGCGCTGCTGTTCATGATCGGGGTCCCGCTGACGTCCGAGCGGGTGGACCACGGGGACCACGTGCACACCAACGAGCGCACCGAGCGGGTCTGGTGGCTGCTCGCCCCGAACCCGGTCGTCGTGCTCGCGGACGCCGCGCCGCGGCTGCCCGAGCGCGAGATCGTCATCGACGGCAGGGTGTACGAGCGGACGCCGTCGTCCGACCCGCTCGGCGATCTCAGCCGCGAGGTGCGCGACATCCGCGAGGGGGAGAAGCCCTACGTGGAGGTCAACTCCGCCACGCCTCGGAGCACGTCCGACGAGTACAGCCGGCACGACAGGCGCGACAAGGACGACCAGAAGTCGGTCTGGCAGTACGGGCTGCTCTTTCACCTCGCGCTCGCCGGCGGTTCGGTCGCCCTCACCGCGGCCCGTTTGCGAACCCCTCTTTACCGGGTGCCGCGCGGCGTCCGGGTCGCGTGAAACTCTCACTTCCCGCTCCGGCCGGTTGAGCGGATTTCAGCACCGCAGTTGATTTGATCGACTCTTGGTTTAGTATTGGACGCGGTGCGGCGCGCGCCTGGTGTCGGTCGATCAGTCCCTGCCGGTCCGACCTGGGGGTTGAATTGCGGATTCCCGATGTCATGCGAGCTCAGGGGCATCGGTCGGTGTTCGGGCTGTTGGGCATCGTGGTATTGGCACTCGCGGGTCTCTCGCCTTTCCTTCTCGACGCGGCGTATTCCGGCACCCGGATGGACTGGGCCAGGCTCAGTGACATCGGCGAGACTTTCGGCGCGATTTCGGCGTTGCTGTCGGCCACCGCATTGGTCGCTCTCGGGATGTCGTTGGCTCTGCAGGCCCGGGAGGTGCGGCACGCGCGCGAGCAGGCCGCCCGGAGCGCTCAGTTCGAGCTGATGCGCCTGATTCTCGAAGAGCCGGTTTATCAGGAGGTGCTCGGCCGGCGGCTGCGGGAGGGGCTCACAAAAGACGAGCTGCGCCGTGACATCTATCTCAACCTGCTGATTAATTGGTGGCAGATGCGTTGGGAGTTCAAGGACATGCCGGAGGTCGAGGTCCGGGAGGCCGCGCGGCTGGACCTCTTCTCGGCGGAGGCGGGCCGCGACTATTGGCGGCGGCGCGGCGAGGCGCGGCTGTCGTACGCGAACAGCAGGCGCGGACGACGGTTCAATGAGATCTTCGACGCGGAGTACAGGGCGGCCATGGTCCGGGTAGAGGACGAGGAGGCCGACGAGGAGCCGGTGTCCCAAAGGGCCGTCACGCTGGCTGCGCGAGCCCGTCAGGCCGGTGTCGCCGTGCTGCTGCTCGTGGCGGGCGCCGTGGCGGGAAGCGTGTTCCGCCGCCTGCGCGCCCACGGCACGAAATCCCGCTGAGCCCGCACCCGATATCTCGCTGGAGCCGCACCCAATGTCTCTCTGGGGCTATGCGTAAGAATTTCTGAGGGGTGGGCCGAGATCCGTCGATGGACCTCGGCCCGATTGCTCGCGCGACGGCGAGACGTGAATCAATCGCCCGAATCAGTTCGCCGGCGAATCAGCTCGCCGCCGGATCGAGCGTCCCTTCCTTGATTTTATGGATGAGACCGCGCCAGTCGGCTTGGTCGTAGGCCAGGACCGGGCTCTGGTCACCGCGCTTGGCGTCCCTGACTCCGATGAGTCCAGCGTCGGACAGCATGGCGACCTCGACGCAGGTCCCGTTCGCGCCGCAATGGGAACTTCGCCGCCAACCCGGCTCGGTGACGTCGGATACGGACACTTGATGCCTTTCAGTGTTGCCGGCGTCACTCGTCGACGCGCCACCATGAGTTTCGCACTTCCAGGATCCGCTGCCGGGTCTCGACGGGGCTGAGCGCGTGTTTCACCAGGCTGTTGTGCGCGAGGCGATACATATAGGTCTCGCTCTCGTCGACGAAGTGACTGATGGTTATACTTTCGGTGTGCACGATATCAGGAAAAGTGACCTCGTGTGCGGCCGGGAACTCCAGAAGAGTAAACGATTCCGCCATGACTGCGTGCGCGGCGTCCAACGGCAGTAGTTGTAGTGTCACATTCGGTAATTCGCAGGTGGCCAGCATGTAATCGAGTTGTTCGTGCATCACCTGAGAGTTGCCCACTCGCCTTGTTAGCACCGCTTCATCGAGGACCACTAGAAGCTCGGTCGGCTGCGTCCGGTGCAGAATCCGCTGGCGCGTCATTCGGACGTCGACTCGCCGCCTGATCTCTTGTGGCGGCATGGTCGATATAGCGTGGTAACCCTCGATCACGTGCTGGGCGTACGCCTCGGTTTGGAGAAGGCCGGGAACGGAGAGGCTCTCCCACTGCCGGATGGTGCCCGCCTCGGACTCCAGGGCGATGAAGTCCGCGAGCGGGCTCGGCAGGTCGCGGTATTCCTCCCACCAGCCCCGTTCGGCGGCGTCATGCGCCAGGGAGATGAGGTCATCGAATCGCGCGCCGTCGATGTCGTACAGGTCGAGGAGACGCCGTACGTCGCTGATCTTCGCGCCGGTTCGCGCGTTCTCGATCCGGCTGACCTTGGCGGTGGACCAGGTCAGGCGCTCCGCAACCTCGTCTCCGGTGAATCCCTTCCGCTCGCGCAGCCGCCGAAGTTCGGCCGCCAGTCGGCGCTGCCGGACGGAGGGACCTCGGGAAGTGCTCATCGATCGGGCCTCTCCAGTCCCCGCGGACTGATCTGAGCGCATTCTGCCGCACCTGAGCGCCGCAGTGCGAATACATCGGACCGGATAGGGAAGATTCTACGGCCGATGATTCTTTCGCGCACATGACACCGAAAGTTGCAGCGTAAGGTACCTGTGCTTCTGACGGGGTGGACGCTACTGCCGGGCAAGGCGGGTATGTGGGTTGCGGAAAGCGTCCGCGTGGCACTCTGAGTGTGTGATCGACGTGGGGAGCCGCGGATGAGGTACGCGCACGAGGTCGGCAAGGTGCGGGCGGCGGAGCGGGCCCTGATGGCCCGGCTTCCGGACGGCGCCCTGATGCAGCGCGCCGCCGCCGGCCTGGCCTCGGTGTGCGCCCGCGTCCTGCCCGCCGTGTACGGGTCCCGCGTCGTCCTGCTCGTCGGCGGCGGCGACAACGGGGGCGACGCCCTCTACGCCGGGGCCCGCCTCGCCCGGCGGGGCGCCCGCGTCCAGGCCGTCCAGGCGGGCTCCAAGATCCACGAACCGGGCCTGGCCGCGCTCCGCCTCGCCGGCGGCCGGCTCATCCACGACGGTGAGGCCGCCGCCATCGCCGGGGCCGATCTGATCATCGACGGGCTGACCGGCATCGGCGGGACGGGCGGCCTCCGCGAACCCCACGCCCGCTACGCCGCGCTCGCCTCCGGTTCCGCGGGCCTCGTCGTCGCCTGCGACGTCCCGAGCGGCGTCGACGCGAGCACCGGCCGCGTCGAGGGCGCCGCCGTCGAGGCCGACATCACGGTCACCTTCGGGACGCACAAGCCGGGCCTCTTGATCGATCCGGGCGCGTCCCACTGCGGCGTGGTCGAACTGGTCGACATCGGGCTCGGCCCCGACCTGCCCGACCCGGACGTCGTCGCGGCCCGCCCGGCGGACGTCCGGCCGCCCGAGCCCGGCCCCGAGTCCGACAAGTACCGCCGCGGCGTTGTCGGGATCCTCGCCGGCGGCGACGCGTTCACCGGCGCGGCCGTCCTCAGCACGGGCGGCGCGGTGCGCGGCGGCGCCGGCATGGTCCGCTTCGCCTCCGTCGCCCGGCCGGTCGAGCTCGTCCGGCAGCGCTGGCCCGAGGCCGTCACCACGGTCATCGACCCCGGCCCGCACGAGCCGAAGGTCCTCGAACGCGTCGGGCGCGTCCAGTCCTGGGTCGTCGGCCCCGGCCTCGGCACCGGCGACGCCGCCGAGTCGCTGCTGGAGGCCGTCCTCACCACCGACCTGCCCGCGCTCGTGGACGCCGACGGCCTCACCGTCCTGTCCCGTCGCCGGGACCTCCTCGCCCGCGCGGCCCCGACCGTCCTCACCCCCCACGCCGGCGAGCTGGCCCGCCTCATCGGCGCCGGCCGCGACGCCATCGAGGCCGCCCGGCTCGACCATGTCCGGCGCGCCGCCGCCGAGCTCTCCGCGACCGTCCTGCTCAAGGGCTCCACCACGCTGATCGCCGAGCAGGACCGTCCCGTCCGCGTCAACGCCACCGGCACCCCGCGCCTCGCCACCGCCGGGACGGGCGACGTCCTGTCCGGCCTCATCGGCGCCCTCCTGGCGGGCGGCCTGCCCGCCATGGACGCGGCCGCCGCCGGCGCCTACCTCCACGGCCTCGCCGCCCGCCTGGCCTCGGCCCCGGCACCGGGCCCCGAGGCCCCCATCACCGCCCACGACGTGATCCAAGCCCTCCCCGCCGCGTTCCGCACCGTCCAGGGCGGGGCCCCGGCTTGAACTCGGAGGCGGGCAATGGCGTCTTATTGGACAGGGAGTGCCGTTGGAGCGCTCTCCACGGAGCCGGACTGGCCATGACCTGGGCCGAGATGCCCCGGGCATGGCGATTGGGGCGGCAGACTGATGGCCATGAACGTTCCAGCGGAGGCGCGCGTCGATCTCGACGCGATCGCCGGCAATGTCGGGCTGCTGCGCGAACGCGCGCGCGGGGCCGAGGTCATGGCCATGGTGAAGGCCGAGGCGTACGGGCACGGCCTGGCCGAGGCCGCCGGTGCCGCGCTCGCCGGCGGCGCCTCGTGGCTGGGCGTCGCGAAGCTGGTCGAGGCGCTGCGGCTGCGGGACGCGGGCTTCACCGTCCGGACGCTGGTGTCCGTGGGCGTGCCCGGCGAGCCGTACGAGGAGGCCGTCGCGCGGGACGTCGACCTGACCGTCGGCGCCCTGTGGCTGCTGGACGAGGTCGTCCAGGCGGCGGAGCGGGCCGGACGCGCGGCCCGGATCCATCTGAAGGCCGACACCGGCATGTCGCGCGGCGGGGTCCGCGGCCGTGACTGGGAGGAACTGGTCGACGCGGCCCTGAAGGCGGAGGCGTCCGGACGGGTGCACGTCGTGGGCGTCATGTCCCACTTCGCCTGCGCGGACGAGCCGGGCCACCCGTCCATCGCGGCGCAGGTCGGGGCGTTCACGGAGATGGCGGCGTACGCGGAGAAGGCCGGGGCGCGGTTCGAGGTCCGGCACCTGGCGAACTCGGCCGGCGCGCTGACGGTGCCCGAGGCCAGGTTCGACCTGGTCCGTCCGGGTATCGCGATGTACGGGCTGACGCCCATACCGGCGCTCGGCACGTTCGGGCTGCGTCCCGCGATGACGCTGGTGGCGGACGCGGCGCTGGTCAAGCGGGTCCCGGGGGGCAGCGGCGTGTCGTACGGCCACACCTACCACACCGAGCGGGAGACGACCCTGGCCGTGGTCCCGGCCGGGTACGGCGACGGGATCCCCCGGCACGGCTCGAACGTGCTGCAGGTCCTCGCGGGCGGAGCCCGGCGGACGATCGCCGGACGGGTCTGCATGGACCAGTTCGTCATCGACCTCGGCGACGACCACCTCGCGGCGGGGGACGAGATCGTCCTGTTCGGCCCGGGCGACCGGGGCGAGCCGACGGCACAGGAGTGGGCGGACGCACTGGGCACGATCTCGTATGAGATCGTCACCCGCATCGGATCCCGGGTACCGAGGTCGTACCCGGGCGGGGCGCTGTAGGAGGCGCGCGCGTATGGGCAGCAGCAGGCGCAGGATCGGCATCGCCGGCACCGTCGCGGGTGTCGGCGCGGCCGGGGTCGGGGCGGCCGTCGGCCTGCGGCGCGTCGCGGTCGGCCGGGTGCGGCTGCGCCCCGACCCGGACGCCGACGAGCCGTTCGGCGAGCTGCGCGGCCGGGAGCTGACCGTCGAGGCGAGCGACGGCCTGCCGCTGCACGTCGAGGTGGACGGCCCGGACGACGCCGACCTCACCATCGTGTTCAGCCACGGCTACACCCTCAACCAGGACTCCTGGCACTACCAGCGCCGTGACCTGCAGGGATCGCTCCAGATGGTGTTCTGGGACCAGCGCTGCCACGGCCGTTCCGGCCGCGGCGACCCCCTCAAGGCGACGATCGAACAGACGGGCGACGACCTGTACGCGGTGCTGAAGGCGACCGTGCGGCGCAAGCAGCCCGTCATCCTCGTCGGCCATTCCATGGGCGGGATGTCGATCATGGCGCTGGCCGACCGGCATCCCCAGCTGTTCAAGCGGCAGGTCGTCGGGGTGGCGCTGGTCAACACGTCCTGCGGTGACATGGCGGAGCTGACGCTGGGGCTTCCGCTGGTGCTGGCGAAGGTCGTCCGGCCGCTGGCGCCCCGCACGCTGCGCGGGCTCGGCCGCCGCGCCGAGCTGGTGGAGCGGGCCCGCGGGCTGGGCGCCGACCTGGCGTTCGTCGTGACGCGGAAGATGGCGTTCGCCGACAGGCAGGTGAGCCCGACCGTCGTCGGCTTCCTGGAGCAGATGATCAGGGCGACGCCGATCGACGTGATCGCGGAGTTCTATCCGGCGCTGATGGCGCACGACAAGGTCGCCTGCCTGGGCGTCCTCGGACGGGTCCCGACGCTCGTGCTCGCCGGCGGGCAGGACCGGCTGACCCCCGCCGGGCACTCCCGCCGCATCGCCGACGCGCTGCCGGACGCGGAGCTGGTAGAGGTGGAGGAGGCCGGGCACGTGCTGCCGCTGGAATACCCGGGCGTGGTGACCGGCGGGCTGCGCCGGCTGATCGACCGCGTCCGGCCGGAGTACCAGGAGGAGCGCACCGCGTGAACGCGATCACGGTCACCGTGCCGACGGCTGAGGACATGCGCGAGCTCGGCGTCCGCCTGGCGGGCCTGCTGCGCCCGGGCGACCTGCTCGTCATGACGGGCCATCTGGGCGCGGGCAAGACGACGCTGACGCAGGGCATCGGCGAGGGCCTGAAGGTGCGCGGCCCGATCACCTCGCCGACGTTCGTCATCGCGCGGGTGCATCCGTCGCTGGCCGGCGGGCCGCCGCTGGTGCACGTGGACGCCTACCGGCTGGGCGGTTTCGCGGAGCTGGACGATCTCGATCTCGACGCCTCGGTCGAGGAATCGGTGACGATCGTGGAATGGGGAGAAGGGCTCGCGGAGGGCCTTGCCGACGACCGGCTGGAATTGATCATTTCGCGCGGGAACGGTCCCGGAGAGGAACGCGAAGTAAGGATCACCGGGATCGGTCCGCGCTGGTCAGACCTGGAACCGGCGGCCGGCTGAACCCTTCGGCCGACCTCGATGCCTTTACTCACCAGGCTGGGCCACTTTACGGCGACATGTCGTATTCTTTGCCGGAACGAACCTCTCGTTCGCGACATATCGATTCTCACAGCGGGAGTGGGATCCGGTGAGTGGGAGCCATCGCAGCGGCAGCGACCGCGGCAGGGGGGATGCGGGCGAGTACCCGCGCCACCCGGCCGCCGACCCGCGCCGTCCACCCTTGGGGGACCGGGCCTACCGCGGCGAGACGGGCCCTCACGAGACCGGTAGCGGCCCGTACCGCTCCGGTAGCGGGGGCTACCACACCGGGGGCTACCACACCGGCAGCCATCGCGTCGTGCGCGACCGCCGCACCGGGAGGCGGTGGGCCGTCATCCTCGGCACCGTCGGGGCCGGGATCGGCATCTGCGTGCTCGCCGTGGTCGCCGTCCTGACGGGCGTCGGCGCGAGCGGCGACCCCGACGACGGACGGGCCGTCGGCAGCGCCGCCACCGAGAGCGCCCCGGTGCCCAAGGGCGAGCGCACCGCCGTCCCCGACTCCTGCGCGATCGTCGCCCAGGACCTCGTCGACAGGCTCGCGCCCGGCGCGCAGCGCACCGAGGCCGACAACTACCAGGGCGACGAGCAGCAGAACCAGTGCGTGTGGGGCGCCTACGCGGGCGACGCCAAGCGCCAGCTGACCATCGAGCTCCGCGCGGTCCCCGGCACCGGCGCCCAGACGGCCACGGACGCCGCCCGCGCCAGGTTCACCTCGGAACGGGCCGCCGACGAGTCCGGCAAGGCGCTCCTCGCGGGCCAGAAGCTCACCGACAAGGCACGCCTCACCGGCGTCGGCGACGACGGGTACGTCGTCTACAGCGTCGACGACGGGCAGGGCTCGGGCGAGGCGGTCGGCAACGTCCGGCTGGGGAACGTCCTCATCACCATCCACTACTCCGGCTCGGACGACGGCGAGCCGCTGTCGTCGCAGAACGCCAGAGGCGGCGCCGTCGACGTGGCGAAGGCCGTGATCCAGAGCCTCGGCCAGTCCTGACCCGCCTGTCATCTGACCCGTCGCCTGACAGCCGTCGCAGCGGACCGGACCTGTAGGCTTACAACCCGTGCTGGTCTTGGCTTTCGACACCGCGACCGCCGCGATCACCGTGGCGCTCTACGAGTGGACACCCGGCGAGGGCGCCGTCCCGCGCGGCACGGCCGAGGCGGTCGACCGGCGCAGGCACACGGAGCTGCTGACCCCGTCCATCGCGAACGTGATGGCGGAGGCGGGGGCCGCGCCCGAGGATCTGAGCGCCATCGCCGTCGGCGTCGGGCCGGGCCCGTACACGGGGTTGCGCGTCGGGCTGGTCACCGCCCGTTCCATGGGCGACGCGCTCAGCATCCCGGTGCACGGCATCTGCACGCTTGACATCATCGCCTGGGCCACCGGAATGGACGAGCCGTTCGCCGTCGCCACGGACGCCCGCCGCAAAGAGGTCTACTGGGCGCGGTACCACTCGTTCCGCGCGCGCGCCACCGAGCCCGCCGTGGGCCTGCCCGCCGACGTCCTGGACGGGGCCCCGCACGGCCTCCCTGTCGTCGGCGAAGGAGCCGCCCTCTACCCGGAGATCCTCGGTGAGGTGGGGCACGAGCCGCTGCTGCCCACCGCAGGCGCGCTCGCCGAGCTGACCGTCGCGCGCCTGGCCGGGCTGAAGGGCCCGGACCTCCTGCCGCCCGAGCCGCTGTACCTCCGCCGTCCGGACGCCAGGGAGCCGGGGCCGCGCAAGAAGGTGACGCGGGCGTGAGCGAGATCGTCCTGCGGGCGATGTCCGACGCGGACGTCCCGACCGTCCACCTGCTGGAACAGTCGCTGTTCCCCGAGGACGCGTGGAGCGAGGAGATGATCGCCGGCGAGCTCGCCGACCAGCCGCGGACGCGCCACTACGTCGTCGCGGAGGCGTCCGGCGGCGAGATCGTCGGCTACGCGGGCCTCGCCGCGGCCGGCGGGCAGGCCGACGTGCAGACCATCGGCGTCCGCGCCGACCAGCGCAAGTCGGGCGTCGGCGCCGCGCTGCTCGCCGAGCTGCTGGACGAGGCCGCCCGCCGGGGCAGCGAGGCGGTGTTCCTGGAGGTCCGCGCCGACAACGACGCCGCGCGCCGCCTCTACGAGCGGTTCGGCTTCGACGAGGTCGGCATCCGCAAACGCTACTACCAGCCCTCCGACGTGGACGCGATCGTCATGTGCCGCAAGCTCCGCGACCGTCCGCCCATGGGCTTCACCAGGGAGAACACGTGATTTCGGACGAGCCGCTCGTGCTCGGCATCGAGACGTCCTGCGACGAGACCGGCGTCGGGATCGTGCGCGGCCATACCCTCCTCGCGGACGCGATCGCCTCCAGCGTGGACGAGCACGCCCGGTTCGGCGGCGTGGTGCCCGAGGTCGCGTCGCGCGCCCACCTGGAGGCGATGGCCCCGACGGTCGAGCGGGCCCTCGCCGACGCGGGCGTCGCCTTCACCGATGTCGACGCGTTCGCGGTGACGGCCGGGCCCGGCCTGCCGGGCGCGCTGATGGTCGG
Organism: Actinomadura soli; assembly: GCF_005889715.1. Classification (GTDB taxonomy): domain Bacteria; phylum Actinomycetota; class Actinomycetes; order Streptosporangiales; family Streptosporangiaceae; genus Spirillospora; species Spirillospora soli. The sequence goes on along the minus strand of NZ_VCKW01000004.1, from coordinate 10,144 downwards.
CGTCGCCGCGGCCAAGGCGTACGCGCTGTCGCTGGGCAAGCCGCTGTACGGCGTCAACCACCTGGCCGCGCACGTGTGCGTCGACCAGCTCGAACATGGCCCGCTGCCGAAGCCGTGCGTGGCGCTGCTGGTGTCGGGCGGGCATTCGTCGCTGCTCCTGGTGCCGGACGTGACGGGCGACGTCCGCTCCCTCGGCGCCACGGTGGACGACGCGGCCGGCGAGGCGTTCGACAAGGTCGCCCGCGTCCTCGACCTCGGCTTCCCCGGCGGCCCCGTCATCGACCGGATGGCCCGCGACGGCGACCCGGCCGCGATCGCGTTCCCGCGCGGCAAGTACAACGACGGCACCTACGACTTCTCGTTCTCCGGCCTGAAGACGGCGGTGGCGCGCTGGGTGGAGGCCAAGGAGCACGCGGGCGAGCCCGTCCCGGTCGCGGACGTGGCGGCGTCATTCCAGGAAGCTGTCGTGGACGTCCTGACGCAGAAGGCGCTGAAGGTCTGCAAGGACAACGGCGTCCACGACCTGCTGATCGGCGGCGGGGTCGCGGCCAACTCGCGGCTGCGGGCGCTCGCGGCGGAGCGCTGCGAGCGGGCGGGGGTGCGGCTGCGCGTCCCGCGCCCGAAGCTCTGCACCGACAACGGCGCCATGGTCGCCGCGCTCGGCTCCGAACTGCTCGCCGCCGGGGCGTCCCCGTCCGCCCTCGAACTCCCGGCGGATTCGAGCCTCCCGATCGACTCCGTCCTCCTCTGAGGCCGGCTCGGCCTCAGCAGTCGGCCAGGAGTTTCGAGAGGTAGTCCTCGTAGAGGGGGACGTGGGCCTCGTCCATGACGCGCGTGTGGTCTTCGGGGAGGAGGTCGAGGAGGCTCCGCACGTCCCAGTACGGGTCGTGCGGGTAGCCGCCGGAGACCTGGTCGAACGCGGAGAGGAAGCGGTCGGCGATGGCGGGGCCGTAGCGGAGGGCGAGGCCGCGGCGCATGTGGGCGATGTCGACGGCGATGGGGCCGGACGAGGCGTCCGACCAGTCGACGACGCCCGTGAGCTTGCCGTAGGACCACAGCGTGTTGTCGGCGTGGTAGTCGCGGTGGATGAACCGGACGGGCGCCTCAGGGGCGGGCCGGGCCGCGATCTCGTAGGCGCGCTCCCACAGCTCGGGCCGGTGCGCGTGCTTGGGCGGGCACCGTTCGTCGAGCCGGTTGTGCGGGACGTACGGCGGCATCGTGGACGCGCCGTTCAGCGTGTGCACCGACAGCAGCGCGGCGGCCAGCTGGATGAGGTACTCGGGCAGGTCGTCCGGCGACGGGCGCGGCGGGTGGCCGGCGAGGCGGGTGATCAGCAGCGCGGGGACGTCGCAGTAAGCGCCGGCGGGGTCGGCGGCGACGAGGGCCGGGGTGGGGATCTCGCACGCGGCGAGCAGCGCGAGCGCGGCGATCTCGCGTTCGGGGGAGAACTCGGTGCCGTGGGGGCGGCGCGCGGGAACCGGTTCGCTGGACGTCCAGCGGCGCAGGACGAGCCGGTGCGCGCTGCCGGAGCGGCTCTCCACGAGCAGGGCGTGGTTGGCGTGCGCGGTGCCGCCCGCGAGCGGCCGCACCATGCGGACCTCGGCGCCCTTGCCCAGACATTCCTCGACCCAGCGCAGGGTGGCGTGGCCGGGTGGAGCGCCGGTCGGCAGGCAGAGAGCCGGTGTGCGAGTCACCTGATCCATGAAAACGGATTCCGAAGGGTATTGGGAGTGATTTTGCGAAGACGGAACGTAACAAGATGCACGTCATCGCGGTGCTTTGGCGGAGCACCTCCGGTCGTTACGGTGTTTTGCCGGACAAACTTCGTGGATTCCAGTGGGTATCCGAATACCCCCGAAAGCGGATCGGTTGGGGATGGCAAAGATCGGGTGGGGCCGGAAGCGGCCCCACCCGTCCGATGATCGATCGTGTCGCGGCGGGGCCGGTCAGTCCTTGGCCTCGCGGCGGGGGCGCAGCAGCGCCTCGGCGAGGGCGAGCATCGTCTCCTCCAGGGTGGACAGCCGCTTCAGCACGTCCTCGTGCACGGCGTTGACCTGCTTGGAGACGTCGTCGTGGACGCCGTCGACCTTCCGGCCGACCTCGTCCTCGACGTGCGCGAAGCGCTTGGCGAACTCGGCCTGCGCGGTGTCGGCGCGGCGTACGGCCTCGTCCTGCATGCCCTCCACGCGCCGCGCGAACTCCTCGTGGACGCCCCCGACGTGCCGGGTGACGTCCTCCTGCAGGTTGCCGACCTGCTTGGCGACGTCCTCGTGGATGGAGCCGACCTGCCGCGTGACGTCGGCGTGGATGTCGCCGATCCGCTTGCCGAAGTCGTCGTGGACGCCGCTGACCTGCCGCGACACCTCAGTGTGGACGGACTCGACCTGCTTGGTGACGTCGGCGTGCACCGACTCGACCCGGCGGGACACGATGTCGACCTGCGCGGTGAACTCCTCCAGCGCCCCGTCGACCCGCTTGGCGACCTCCTCGTGGATGCCCTCGATGCGCTTGCGGACGTCGTCGTGCACGTCCTCGAACCGGCGGGAGAACGCGTCCATGCGCTTGGCGACGTCGCTGTAGGCCGTCTCGGCGACCTGTGTCAGGGTCGCCCTGACCTCGTCGCGGTCCGGCCGGGCGCGCAGCTCCTCGACCAGCGGGTCGACGGCCTCGGCTAGGTGCTTCTCCAGCGCGTCGAAGCGGTCGCCGTGGTCGACCGGCGCGCGCTGCACGAGCTCGGCCAGCAGCCGGTGCACCTCGGCGATCTCCAGCGTGGCGGGCAGCCGGGTGATCCGCTCCCCGACGCCGTCGATGCGGCCGTCGATGCCCTCGAACCTGCCGTCCAGGCCCTCCAGCTTGCCGGACACCCCTTCGAGCCGGCCGTCGACGCCGTCGAGCCGCCCGTCCAGGCCGTCGAGCCGCCCGCCGACGCCTTCGACCCGGCCGTTGACCGCCTCAAGGCCCTGCTCCATCCGCTCGGCCATCTCGCCGAGCGCCTGGTCGACCCGCGCCGTGACGCCGTTGATCGAGTGTTCGAGCCGCTCGGACCGGTGGCCGAGCTCCGCGAGCGACTTGTCGAGCCGGTTGAACCGGACGGACGCGGCCTCCATGCTGCCCTGGAGCTTGTCGAGCCGCTTGGTCATCTCGTCCATGCGCTGCGACGCCTCCTGTGCGGCGTCGGTGATCTGCTGCGCGGAGTCGAGGACGGCCTGGATGCGGGTCAGGCCCTCGTCGACGTTCTCCGCGACGACGCCGACGTCGGCCCACAGCGCGGGCAACTCGGCGACGGGCTTGACCCGCTCGCCGAAGGCCTCGATGTGCTCGGCCAGCCCCTCGGCCCATTGCGGGGGTTTGCCGGTCAGCTCGTCGACCTGCCCGCGGACGGTGTCGAGCTGCCCGGTCAGCCCGCTCAGCTCCCGCTCGCGGACCTCGCGGAGCAGCCACTCCATCCCTTCCAGCCGCTGGCGAATCTCGTCCAGGACCTGACCCTGTGAGCGCTGTTCATAGACGTGGTCCTGCGCCGCACGGGCGAGCAACTCCCGCATCCGATCCGAGACCGGTTGACCCCCCGTCTGCAGGAAGTTGTGATTCGTTTCCACCCGATGCTCCTTCGTGTGCCGGCGCGACGAAATGACGCACGGCAATGAATCTCTGGAGCCGCCACTGTAGTGCGTGCGGGGGGTCGCTATAACGGGGAGCAGAGAACATTGTGAGTTCTGTGTAATGTGCCTGTTACCCGGCTGGGGCGAATAGTGAGAGTTCTCCGGCGGCAAGGGCTTTTTCCTGCTTTGCGGCTATCGCGCCGATTGTGGTGATGAGCGAGGCGTTCGGGCACGGGCGGGGCGTGCTCGGACCGGCGTTCTGTCCGTACATCTCGTCCGACATCGGCAGTTGGCGGACCGCGGTCGCTCACGGCCCGGGTGACACGTGTCCGCGGAATGTCATGCCGCCGGCCGGGCTTCGGGCCATTTCCGCGGTGTATTCGGAGCGCGGAAGTCACCGCCGCCGAACCTGACTTGGTGTTTTCCGGTCCCGCCCATCCCGGTGCGCCGATTTGCGCTCGGTGTTACGGCCTTGCCGGGCACCCGCAATCTCTGGTGAACGCGATGCCGGAAAGCGGAGATGATTTGCCCGGACGTTGCGCGTCGCCCGGCCGCACTTGGCGCGCCCGGACGGCGGGAAGATCTTTGGACTCGATCGGCGCCGCCCGCCGTTCCGGGCGGGTCCCAGGTCCTTCCGGGCGGGTCCGAGGCCGTTCCGGGCGGGTCCCAGGTCCTTCCGGGCGGGTCCGAGGCCGTTCCGGGCGGGTCCCAGGTCAGCGGACGGGACGGGTGAGGAGGGCGACCGGGTCCCGTCCGACGCGGGTCACCACCAGCGTCAGCTCCGCCGCCGCCGTCCCTCGCGGCGCACGCCGACCGCCGAAGCCCAGGTCGCGGCGCAGCCGGTCGACGTCGACCGCCGAGCCGCGCTTCTTCACGGTGAGCACGCCGACGCCGCGGCGGCGCAGTTCCGCGCGCAGGCGCTTGACGGAGAACGGGAGCACGTCCTCGATCTCGTACGCGGAGGCGAACGGCGTCGGACGCAGCCGGTCGGACGTGACGTACGCGATGTGCGGGTCCGCGAGCCCGCCACCGACCAGATCCGCGACCTCCCCGACGAGATGGGCGCGGATCACGGCCCCATCGGGCTCGTACAGATAGCGGCCCCATACGCGGATGTCCGGGTCGTCCAGTCCCTGCGGCGTCAGCGTCCACGCGTTCTGGCCGGTAGCGGGCTGCGCGTCGGACGGGAGCAGAGTGGCCCGCCGGCCAACGTTCCCAGCGAGTTCGCCAAGCCACAGGGCCGCTTCCTTAACGTCCCCGCCCACGGAGACCCACTCTGCCTCCGCGCCGTCTGGGACGGCCTCATGCGGAATGCCCGGGGCGACCTTCACGCATGCGGCCGGTGTCCGTTCGGCCTTGTCCAGGACGACGTCCAGCGGCGGCTCATAGGAGCGGGGGTCGAAGACTCTGCCTCGTGCTGTGCGTCGCCCAGGATCGGCGAAGACGGCATCGAATCCGTCCGGGTCCTCCTCAGCCGCATCTCCAACGCGCACGGTGGCGAGACCGTCCAGCTCTAGGGAAGCCACGTTCGCGAGCGCCACCTCAGCCGTCAACGGGTCGAGTTCCACGCCTTCCCCGGCGAGACCCACGCGCGCCCGTGCGATGAGGTCGGCGCCTATCCCGCACCCCAGTTCCAGCACACGCGCGCCAGCCAGACGGTCAGCGAACCGTCGCGCACGGTGCGACGCCACACTCGCGCGGGTCGACTGTTCGAGCCCCGCCTGGGTGAAGTACATGCGGTCGGCGTCGTCACCGAACTTCACCCGTCCCCGCTCGCGCAACCGGACCTGCGTGAGCGCGGCGGCGACGAGCGCGGGATCGTGCCGTTCGCGCAGCCGGGACGCCGTCGCGAGCAGGCCGTCCTCGCTCACGTCCAGGCCCGCCGCCTCGCCGAGCAGTACCTGACCGGACGGGCCGAGCAGAGCCCGGAACGACGCGGTGTCCATAGAAGGACGTTAGCGGCGCCCACGGAGCACGGGGACGCGCCTACAGATGACGTGTGTGACGCCCCGGGCGGACGGGGCGACCCCTGTTCGGGCAGTTGACGGCCTGTGACGTTAGCCTGCGGTGAACGCAGGCGGGCGGCTCCGGGGCGTCTCCGTGTCCGTGTTGACTGCTTACCGGGCACGGAATAGTCTCCATGACTGGCACTCTCCGAGGGAGAGTGCCAACAACAGCGACGAAGGTCGGTCTGGCACCCGCGACGACAGGCCGGTCCAGGGTCGCCTCTTCTGTCACATGTGCTGGCCGGCCCGCCATGGCCGGCCGAGGACCAATCGAAGGGGAGGTCAGATCGTGACGACCGCCACCAAGGTTGTTCTCAAGCCGCTTGAGGACCGTATCGTCGTCCAGCCGCTTGAGGCCGAGACCACCACCGCGTCGGGCCTGGTGATTCCGGACACCGCCAAGGAGAAGCCCCAGGAGGGCACCGTCCTTGCCGTTGGCCCGGGCCGCGTCGACGACAAGGGCGAGCGCGTCCCCGTCGACGTCAAGGTCGGCGAGGTCGTGCTCTACAGCAAGTACGGGGGCACCGAGGTCAAGTACAACAACGAGGACTACCTCGTGCTCTCGGCCCGCGACGTGCTCGCGGTCATCGAGAAGTAATCACCGAGAACGTGATGCACCCGCCCCGGTCGGCGCCGCCTTCGGCGGGCCGGTCGGGGCGGATCGCGTAAAGAGGAGTATCCGCATGGCGAAGATCCTGGAATTCGAGGAGGACGCTCGCCGGGCTCTTGAGCGCGGCGTCAACGCTCTCGCGGACGCCGTCAAGGTGACGATCGGCCCGCGCGGCCGCAACGTCGTCATCGACAAGAAGTTCGGCGCGCCGACGATCACCAACGACGGCGTCACCATCGCCCGCGAGGTGGAGCTGGAGGACCCCTACGAGAACCTCGGGGCCCAGCTCGCCAAGGAAGTGGCGACCAAGACCAACGACATCGCGGGCGACGGCACCACCACGGCGACCGTCCTCGCGCAGGCGCTGGTCCGCGAAGGCACCCGCAACGTGGCGGCCGGCGCGTCGCCGCTGGCGCTGAAGCGGGGCATCGACGCCGCCGCCCGGTACGTGTCCGACCAGCTCCTCAAGACGGCCCGCGAGGTCGAGGAGAAGAGCGAGATCGCGCACGTCGCGACCATCTCCGCGCAGGACCCGCAGATCGGCGAGCTGATCGCGGAGGCGTTCGAGAAGGTCGGCAAGGACGGCGTCATCACCGTCGAGGAGGCCCACACGATGGGCCTTGAGCTGGAGTTCACCGAGGGCCTCCAGTTCGACAAGGGCTACCTGTCGCCGCACATGGTGACCGACCCCGAGCGCATGGAGGCCGTCCTGGAGGACGCCTACGTGCTCATCGTGGACGGCAAGATCTCCAACGTGCAGGAGTTCCTGCCGCTGGCCGAGAAGGTCGCCCAGACGAAGAAGCCGCTGCTCGTGGTGGCCGAGGACGTCGAGGGCGAGGCGCTGGCCCTGCTCGTCGCCAACAAGATCCGCGGGACGTTCCTGTCCGTCGGGGTGAAGGCGCCGGGCTTCGGCGACCGCCGCAAGGCGATGCTGGGCGACATGGCCACCCTCACCGGCGGCCAGGTCGTCAGCGAGGCCATCGGCCTCAAGCTCGACTCCATCGGCCTGGAGGACCTCGGCCGCGCCCGCCGCATCACCGTCACCAAGGACGCCACCACCATCGTCGACGGTGAGGGCGCCGCGGACGACATCACCGCCCGGATCAACCAGATCAAGGTCGAGATCGAGAACTCCGACTCCGACTGGGACCGGGAGAAGCTGCAGGAGCGCCTGGCCAAGCTGGCCGGGGGCGTCTGCGTGCTGCGCGTCGGCGCCGCCACCGAGGTGGAGCTGAAGGAGAAGAAGCACCGCCTGGAGGACGCCATCTCGGCGACCCGCGCGGCGATCGAGGAGGGCATCGTCGCCGGCGGCGGCGCCGCCCTGGTGCACGTCGCCAAGGAGGGCTTCGACACCCTCGGGCTGTCCGGCGACGAGGCGACCGGCGCCGAGGCCGTCCGCCGCGCGCTGGACGAGCCGCTGCGCTGGATCTCCGAGAACGCCGGCCAGGAGGGGTACGTCGTCGTCTCCAAGGTGCGCGCGCTGCAGCCGGGCCACGGCTACAACGCCGCCACCAACGAGTACGGCGACCTGATCGCGCAGGGCGTCATCGACCCGGTGAAGGTGACGCGCAGCGCCGTCACCAACGCCGCCTCGATCGCGGGCATGCTGCTCACGACCGAGGTACTCGTGGTCGACAAGCCGGAGGAGGCCGAGGAGGCCGCCGGCGGCCACGGTCACGGGCACGGTCACGGTCACTGAGACCGCCCACACCGGACGGGCGCGCGGCTCGCCCCGTCCGGGAGACCATCGGCAGACCCCCGTCCGTCCGGACGGGGGTCTTGCCTTTTGGTGCTGAATATGCTGTCTGTTGATCAATGAGCTGTTTCCGACTGATCGTCGGGTGTGGGACGGACGAGAATCCTGAACACGGCGAAGTGGATCAGTCGCTCTGTGTAGTATCCCCAGGGCCGCTCCCGCACTGTGACCATTCCGTTGTAGAGGACTGGGGAGACACGCCGGTGCGCGCTGGGCATCATGCTTGACGTGACCGAGGGATGCTACGCCGGGACCATGACCGCGAGCGCCGCCGAACCCTCGGGAGGGCTCGCCCCTCCGATACCCCACGACACCGGCCGTGGAGTAAGGGTTCTGCGCGCGGCGAAAGCGGCGGACGGTGACCTCCGAGAGCTGACCAGCCTCGCCGTCCAGGGCGACCCCGGGGCCATCGAGGTCCTCATCGCCGAGGTGCGGCCGATGATCGTCCGGTACTGCCGGGCCCGTCTCGGACGGGTCTCCGGGCAGTACCACATCGCGGACGACGTCGCCCAGGAGGTCTGCATCGCCGTCCTGTCGGCCCTGCCCCGCTACCGGGACATGGGCCGCCCCTTCGCGTCCTTCGTCTTCGGGATCGCCTCGCACAAGATCGCCGACGCGCTGCGCAGCGCCGTCCGCGCGGCGGTGCCGACCGAGGACCTGCCGGACGGTCCGGACGACCGTCCAGGGCCCGAGGAGACGGTGGTGCGCTACATCGAGGCGCAGCGCGCCCGCGACCTGCTGACGCGCCTCCCCGACCACCAGCGCGAGCTGGTGCTGCTGCGGGTGGTGGCGGGCCTGTCTGCCGAGGAGACCGGTAATGTACTGGGCATGTCCGCGGGGGCGGTACGGGTCGCGCAGCACCGGGCTCTGGCCCGGCTTCGGGCGATGGCCAGAGAGGAGTCGATCGCTTGACGGAGCGCGGCCCCTTCACTGGCATGCAGGGCGCCCCGGGTCCGGCCGAGCCTTCGAACTCCGGCGGTTCCCCCGCGCCGGCGGGCCTGCCGCAGGCCGCCGCCGCTCTCCCGGCCGACCTCAGCGCCGTTCGCCGCACGGACGCGATCATCGACTCCCTGGCGGCCCGGCGCGCTGCCGGCTCCGCCGCCCGCTCGACGGCCGCCGAAGCTGCGGCCGTGGCGGCCGAGCCTGAAGGCACCTCCCCGGCCTCTCTCCCAGAGAACGCTCCCACGCCCGAGGCCGAAGCCGCTGCCCTGGCCGAAGGCAGTGCCCTGGCCGAGGGCAGTGCCCTGGCCGAGGGCGAACGCCCACGCCAGGCCGACGACCCCGACCCGGCCGTCCGCCTGCTGCGCGCACTGATCACCGATGTGGACGACCAGGCCCCCGGATCCGACTCCGGCTCCGAACCGGCCCCGCCCGTCATGCCCATGCCGCCCGGCCCGTCCGGGCCCGGTTCGGGCTCACGCCGCCGCGGCCCCCGCACCATCGTGGCCCTCGGTGTGGCGGGCGCAGTCCTCGCCAGCACCGGCGTCGCCGCCGCGGGCGGCGGCGTGGTGGACCGCCCCGTCGCCGCCCCGGCGCCAAACACCGCCGGCGTGGCCGACGACCCGGAGACGCCCGGCGGCCCCGACACCGACGCGGCGGCCGGCACGGCGGCCGACGAGGTGGCCGCGCGGGTCGTCGCGGCGCTGGCGCGGGACCTGGACACCGGGTTCGAGGCCCTCTACGAGGCGTACCGGGGCGCGGTGTTCTCCACCGCGCTGCGGCTGTGCGGGCGGTGGGCCGAGGCCGAGGACCTGTCCGCCGAGGCGTTCCTGCGCGCCTACCGGGCGCTGTGCGGGTACGGGCCGGACCGGATCGCCGAGCTGCGGCCCCGGGCGTGGCTGCTGACGATCCTGACGAACGTGTGGCGCAACGGCCTGCGGTCGGCGGCGCGGCGCCCGCCGCCGGGCCCGCCGATCGAGGACGCCCCCGACCTGCCCGACCCGGGCGAGGGCGTGGAGGACGCGGCCGCCCGCCATGAGACCGGCCGCGAGCTGGCCGGGCTGCTCGCCGAGCTCCCGCACGCCCAGCGCGCCGCGGTGGTGCTCCGCCACGTCACCGACCTGCCCGTCGCGGAGATCTCGGCCGTGCTGGGCGTCCCGGAGGGCACCGTCAAGTCGCACATCTCCCGGGGCCTGGCGCGGCTGCGCCGCCTGCGCGCCGGACACGACCCCGG
>NZ_VCKW01000049.1 GCF_005889715.1 Actinomadura soli | reverse complement strand
GAGAGCGCCCCCACCGCGGAGGACGCCGACGAGCACCTCACCTCGCCCGCGGTCGGCGTCTTCTACCACGCCAAGGAGCCGGGCGCCGAGCCGTTCGTGTCCGTGGGCGACGCCGTGAGCCCCGGGCAGCAGATCGGGATCGTCGAGGCGATGAAGCTCATGATCCCCGTCGAGGCGGACCGGGCCGGGACCATCGCGGCCGTGGTGAAGGACGACGGCGCGCCCGTCGAGTACGGCGAGCCGCTGTTCGCGCTGGCGGCGGCGGAAGGGAGCTGAGCGGCATGTTCGGCACGGTCCTGATCGCCAACCGGGGCGAGATCGCGCTGCGGGTCGCCCGCACCTGCCGCGAGCTGGGCGTCCGGACGGTCGCGGTCTACTCCACCGAAGACCGCGACTCGCCGGTCGTGTCGTACGCCGACCAGGCGGTGCACATCGGCCCGGGCCCGGCCAAGCGCAGCTACCTCAACATCCCGGCCGTCATCGAGGCGGCCCGGCAGACCGGCGCCGACGCCGTGCATCCCGGCTACGGCTTCCTGTCCGAGGACCCCGACTTCGCCGAGGTGTGCGGGAAGGAGGGCCTGACCTTCATCGGCCCGCCCGCCGAGGTGATGGCCCGGCTCGGAGACAAGTGCACGGCCCGCAGGACGATGGCGGAGACCGGGCTGCCGCTGCTGCCCGGCAGCTTCGGGCCGGTGGCCTCCGCGCAGGCCGCCCGCGAGGCGGCGGAGCGGATCGGCTTCCCGGTCATCATCAAGGCGGCGGCGGGCGGCGGCGGGCGCGGCATGCGCGTGGTGGACAACCTCGACTCGGTCCTGCCGGTCTACGCCGAGGTGTCGGGCGAGGCGCAGACGCTGTTCGGCGACTCGACCCTCTACGTGGAGCGCTACCTGCCGTCGGCCCGCCACGTGGAGGTGCAGGTGCTGTGCGACGGCCATGGCGAGGCCGTCCACCTCGGGGTGCGCGACTGCTCCGTCCAGCGCCGCCATCAGAAGCTGCTGGAGGAGAGCCCGGCGCCGTGCCTGCCGCCCGGGACGATCGACCGGATGGGCGAGGCCGCGGTGGCCGGGGCCCTCGCCGCCGGGTACACCGGCGCCGGCACCTTCGAGTTCCTCGTCGACGCGGACGCGGAGTTCTACTTCATGGAGGTCAACTGCCGGATCCAGGTCGAGCATCCGGTGACGGAGCTGGTCACGGGGCTCGACCTCGTCCGCGAGCAGCTGCGGGTCGCGGCGGGGGAGCGGCTCGGCCTGCGCCAGGACGACGTCCGCGCCCGGGGCGCCGCCATCGAGTGCCGGGTGAACGTCGAGGACCCCGACCGGGGCTTCGTGCCCACGCCGGGCCGGATCGAGACGCTCGAACTGCCCGGCGGCCCGTTCGTCCGGGTCGACACGCACGGCTACCCCGGCTACCGGGTGCCCGCGCTGTACGACCCGCTGCTGGCGAAGGTCCTCGCCTGGGCGCCCACCCGCGAGCAGGCGGTCGCCCGGATGGACCGGGCGCTGGCGGAGTTCCGGGCGGAGGGACCGGGCGTGCGCACCACGGCGGGCTTCCTGCGCCGCGTCCTGGCGGACGAGCGCTTCCGCGCCGGGACCTACGACACCGGCCTGGTCTCCCGGCTCATGGACGCGCCCGGCACCGCGGACGCGGGCCCACCGACCACGACACAACCGGAGGAGGAAAGGGCATGACATCGGAGCGGACGCAGGTCGCCCTGGTCACCGGGGCGACCAGCGGCATCGGACTGGCGACGGCGCGGGCCCTGGCCGGGATGGGGTACCGCGTGTTCATCTGCGCGCGGGACGCCGACGCCGTCCAGGAGACCGTGAAGCGGCTCCTGGACGAGGGGTTCCAGGCCGACGGGCAGGCGTGCGACGTGCGGGAGCCCGACCAGATCGCGGCCTTCGTGCGCGCCGCGGTCGACCGGTTCGGGCCGGTGGACGTCCTGGTCAACAATGCCGGGCGCAGCGGCGGCGGGGTCACCGCCGACCTCGCCGACGAGCTGTGGTTCGACGTGATCGACACGAACCTGCACAGCGTCTTCCGGATGACCCGGGAGGTGCTGAACGCGGGCGGCATGCGGGAGGCGAAGCGGGGCCGCGTCGTCAACATCGCCTCGACCGCGGGCAAGCAGGGCGTGGTGCTCGGGGCGCCGTACTCGGCGTCCAAGCACGGCGTCGTCGGCTTCACCAAGGCGCTCGGCAACGAGCTCGCGCCGACCGGGATCACGGTCAACGCGGTGTGCCCGGGCTACGTCGAGACGCCGATGGCGCAGCGGGTCCGGCAGGGCTACGCGGCCGTCTGGGACACCTCCGAGGAGGCGGTCCTGGAGCGGTTCCAGGCCAAGATCCCCCTTGGCCGCTACTCCACGCCGGAGGAGGTGGCCGGGCTCGTCTGCTACCTGACCACCGACACGGCGGCGTCCATCACCGCCCAGGCGATCAACGTCTGCGGCGGCCTCGGGAACTTCTAGGGAGCGTCATGGACCAGCCGGGCCACCGCGAGGTGGAGCATCAGATCGACGTCAACGCGCCCGCCGCGACCGTGCACCGGATGATCGAGGCCGTCGAGGACTGGCCGAACCTGTTCCCGCCGACCGTGCACGTGGACCGGTTCGAGCGGTCCGGGACGCAGGAGCGCATCCGGATCTGGGCCTTCGCGAACGGCGAGGTGAAGACCTGGACCTCGCGCCGGGTCCTGGACCCTGAGCGGCTGCGGATCGAGTTCCGCCAGGAGGTCCCGGCCGCGCCCGTCGCGGCGATGGGCGGCACCTGGATCGTCGAACCGGCCGGCGACGCGGCGTCCACGGTGCGGCTGCTGCACGACTACCGGGCCGCCGGCGACGATCCGGAGAAGCTGGCGTGGATCGAGCGGGCCGTGGACGGCAACAGCCAGGCGGAGCTGGCGGCGCTGAAGGCGGGCGCGGAGGCGGCGGCCGGGACGGGAGAACCGCCCGTCCACACCTTCGAGGACTCCGTCGTCGTCAACGGCACCATGGGCGAGGTCGCCGGTCCCGTGTACGACTTCCTCAACGAGGCGAAGCTGTGGGAGGAGCGGCTCCCGCACGTGTCACGCGTGGACCTCACCGAGGACACCCCCGGTCTCCAGCTCCTGGAGATGGACACCAAGGCCAAGAACGGCTCGACGCACACGACGAAGTCGGTCCGGGTCTGCTTCCCGCAGCACACGATCGTGTACAAGCAGATCGGGCTCCCGGCCCTGCTGACGCTGCACACCGGCATCTGGCGGGTGGCGGCGGACGGGCCGTCCGGCGTGCGGGTCACCTCGTCGCACACCGTGGCGATCAACACCGCGAACATCACCGCCGTGCTCGGCGCCGACGCCGGTGTCCCGGAGGCGCGCGACTTCGTCCGGGACGCGCTCGGCACCAACAGCCTGGCGACGCTGCGGCACGCCAAGGAGTACGCCGAGAACCGGCCCTGACCGTCCACCTGCCCGCCCGTTCCCGGAGGGAGGCGCGATGCGAACCCAGGTCACCCAGGTCACCGTCGTCGGAGCCGGTCCGGTCGGGCTGCTGCTGGCGGGCGAGCTGCGGCTCGGCGGAGCCGCGGTGGTGGTGCTGGAGCGGCTGGACGAGCCCGTCGCGCAGACCCGCGCGTCCACCCTGCACGCGCGCACGATGGAGTTCTTCGAGCAGCGCGGCCTGCGGGCGTCGCTGGGGTCCCCGCCCAGCCACCGCATGGGCCACTTCGGCGGGATCCCGCTCGACCTCGGCCTCCTGCCGACGCCCTTCCCGGGGCAGTGGAAGGTGCCGCAGCCCCGGCTGGAGGCACTGCTGGCCGAGTGGGCGAGCGGTCTCGGCGCCGACATCCGGCGCGGGCACGACGTGACCGGTCTGGTCGTGGAGGACGACCGGGTGCTGGTCGACGTGCTCGGCCCGTCCGGGCCCTACCAGGTCGAATCCGGTCACGTGGTCGGCTGCGACGGGGAGGGCAGCACGGTGCGCCGGGCGGCGGGCATCGGCTTCCCCGGCCGGGACGCGACCGGTGAGCTGCTCGCCGCCGACGTGGCGGGCATCGCCGTCCAGGACCGGCGCTTCGAGCGGCTCCCCGGCGGGCTGGCCGTCGCCGCGAAACGTCCGGACGACGGCCTGACCCGCGTGATGGTGGCCGTCGACGGGCACGCCGCCGGGACGGAGCCACCGACGTTCGCCGATGTGCAGACGGCATGGCGGCGGGTGACCGGGGAGGACATCAGCGGCGGCACCGCGCGCTGGCTGCACGCCTTCCGGGACGGCTCCCGGCTGGCGGAGCGGTACCGCGCCGGACGGGTGCTGCTGGCCGGTGACGCGGCGCACCGGCAGCTCCCCGCCGGCGGCCAGGCGATCAACCTGGGGCTGCAGGACGCGGCGAACCTGGGCTGGAAGCTCGCCGCCGTGGCGATCGGCCGCGCGCCGCACGGCCTGCTGGACACCTATGACGAGGAACGCCGGTCCGTCGGGCGGCGCGTCCAGCGCGGCGTCGACGCGCAGGCGGCGCTGCTCCTCGGCGGCGCCGAGCTGGACCCGCTGCGCGCCGTGCTGGCCGAGCTGATCGGGTACCCGCAGGTCCGCGACCAGCTCGCCGGGCTCGTCACGGGTCTCGACGTGCGGTACGGGCCGTTCCAGGGGGTGTGGGGGGCCGTCCCCCCGCAAGAGACCGATGGCGGCCCGCATCCGCTGGTCGGTGCCCGGATTCCACCCGGCGACGGGTGGGACGGGACGGCGGCGGCGCTGCGGTCCGCGCGCGGGGTGCTGCTGGTGCTCACCGCCGTCCCGGAGCATCGGGCCGCGCTGCGCGACGCCGCCGCGGGATGGGCCGGACGGGTCGACCTCGTCGCCCCCGACCGGCATCCGGGCGGGCCGGTGGCCGGGCTGGACGCGGTGCTGCTCCGTCCGGACGGCCACGTGGCGTGGGCCGGTGCCGGTTCCGACGATCCGCGTCCGATGCTGCGCCACTGGTTCGGTTCTGTTGGCACGTCGCACAAGGGAGACGACAGATGAACAGGGAAGATCAGGTACTCGCCGAGGACACCTCCGCGTTCGAGCCGCTCTACGCGGGCAAGGCGCCGATCGAGGGGCTCGGCATGCGGTTCGGCTTCGCCCCCTGGGACATCGGGGAGCCGCAGCGGTCGGTGATGGATCTCGAACGGGCCGGCGGGTTCACCGGCCCGGTGCTCGACGCCGGATGCGGGCGCGGCGCCCACGCGGTCTACCTCAGCGGCCGCGGATACCCGGTGACCGGCGTCGACATCTCGCCCACCGCGATCGACGACGCCCGCGAGCGCGCCCGCGCGCAGAACGCCGACGTCGAGTTCATGGTCGCGGACGCCACCCGCATGGACGGGGTGCGCGAGGGCTTCCGCTCGGTGCTGGACTACGGCCTCTACCACTGCCTCGACGACGACCAGCGCCGGGTCTACGCCGCGACCGTCCACCGGCTGTGCGCGGAGGGGGCGACGCTGCAGCTGTTCAGCTTCAGCGAGACCGCCCCGCCCGGGCTCCCCCCGGCGTGGCTGCGGGTCGGCCGCGCGAACCTGGAGGCGAACCTGAGCGAGCACTGGCGGATCATCGAGATCCGCGAGACCAGCTCCGCGACGCGGTTCACCCGGGCCTTCCTTGAGGAGAAGCGCGACGCCGCCCCGGAGGGCGGCGTGGAGTTCGACCCCGACGCGCTGGACGAGGACGACCAGGGACGCATCCTGCTGCCGATGTGGCACGTCCACGCGGAACGGGTGTGACCGGGACGGGTGGAGCACGGCCGCGCCGGGACGACCGGCGCGGCCGCCGCGCGTCACACCGTCCCCACCTCGATCGCCTACACCGTCTCCGTCGCCTCCGTGGCCTCCCTCGGCAGGTCCCGGCCGCCCGGCCGCAGGTCCCTGCCGTCGGGGCGGAGGACGCGCGCCCCGCCGGGCGGGACGCCGAGGGCGCGGGCGATCTCCGGGGGGAGGACGTGCGTGGTCACCGGGGCGTGCACGCGGGGTATGGCCGGTGGCTCATGCGGGTCGGCCCGTCCCGGGTCGCTGAGCACGGTGATCCCGTCGCCGAGCAGGTCCAGCGTGGACACCGTCAGGCCGTTGCGGGTCAGCCAGTGGTGCGCGAGCCGGCCGTTGAGGTCCCAGGGCAGGGCCTCCTCGGGGGTGCACCGGGCGCCGTTCGGGTCCGCGGACCGTTCGACGTTGTGCAGCGCCACCGGGCGCCGTTCGGCCTCGTAGCTGTGCAGCAGGCCGTCCCCCGCCCAGCCGCGCAGCACCCAGGCGAGCTTCCAGCCCAGGTCGTAGCCGTCGTGGATCGCGGTGTTCATGCCGGTTCCGCCGCGCGGGGTCATCTGGTGCGCCGCGTCGCCGACGAGGAAGCCGCGGCCCGCCCGGAACCGCTCGGCGACCTGCGCGGCGAACCCGAACTCCGAGACCGACTCGATCCTCGGCCGCAGGCCGCGGACCCCGGCGGCGGCGGCGATCAGCTCCGTGAGCTGCTCGGTCGTGCGGTCGACCAGCGGGACCTGGCCGGGCCTGTGCTCGCGGCCGTAGTGCCAGCGGTCGCCGGGCCCGCGCGGCGTCAGGATCCCGGACGCGGCCGGATCGGTGATCACGTTGAGGCCGTAGCGGCGGCCGTCGAGGAACGCCGCGAGCGGGGCCCGGAACTGGACGCCGTAGTAGCCGCCGCGCACCGGCGAGCCGTCCAGCCCTATCCCGAGCTGCTCGCGCACCGTGCTGTGCGCGCCGTCGGCGCCCACGACGTACAGCGCCCGCAGCGTCCGTGCCCGGCCCCCGTCCTCGTCGTGCAGGATCGCGCGGACGCCGCCGGCGTCCTGCTCCACCCCGACCAGCCGGGACCCGAACCGGACCTCCACGGACGCGGCCTCGCGCAGCCGGGCCAGCAGCATCGGCTCCAGATGGTCCTGCGGCACCCAGGCCGGCGCCGCCGGGCTCACCCGGGCCGCCTCCTCGGAGGTGGGGTAGCCCAGCGGGAACTCCCTGCCCTCGCCCGAGGCGAGCGCCGGGGTCACCCAGCCGCGCGGCACCACGTCCGCCGCCCCGGCGCGCACGGCGTCCGCCAGGCCCCAGGACCGCAGGATCTCCATGCTGCGCGTGCTCACCACCAGCGCCCGCGAAAGCGTCGACACCCTCGGGCGCTTTTCCGCGACCAGTACCTCGATTCCGTATCGTGCCAGGGTCAGCGCCATGACCAGGCCCGCCGGACCGGCTCCGGCGATGACCACCTCGACGTTCCCGCGCTCCTTATCCGCCATGCCTAGATTGAACGCCGTCGGGGAGCGGCCGGGCAACCGTTGTCGGCCCCACAATGAGCAATTATCCTTTGGTGTCAGTCGCTGACTGCGCGACCATTAGGGGGCGCTGTAACCGAGGGGTACAAATGGTCCGATTCGCGATTCTCGGCTCGTTTGAGATCTTCAATGAGAGTGGCGTCTGTGAGCTGACGGCGCCGAAACTGAGACAGGTGCTCGCGCTGCTGCTGGTGCGCCGGAACCAGCTCGTCACGCTGGAGACGGTGGTCGAGGAACTGTGGGGCGCCGACCCGCCCAAGAGCGCGCAGACCACTGCCCAGACCTACATCTACCAACTCCGCAAGACCATCGAATCCGAGGGGCTCGCGCCCGACAGCCGCGAGTTGCTGGTCACCCGCCCGTCGGGCTACATGCTGCGGGTGGAGCCCACCGAACTGGACCTGTTCGTCTTCGACGAGGAGGTCAAGAGCGGGCGGCGGCTGCTGGAGGTGGGCCGCCTGCAGGAGGCGGCGCGGCAGCTGCGCGACGCGCTCGCCCTCTGGACGGGCCCGCCCCTGGCGGGCGTCAACCGCGGCCCGCTGCTCGAAGCCTACGCCGCTCACCTGCAAGAACAGCGGCTCTACACGCTGGAGTTGCGGATCAAGGCCGACATGCTGCTGGGCCGCGACCGCGAGCTGATCGGGGAGCTGCGGTCGCTGGTCGCGGCGCATCCCTTCAACGAGTGGTTCCACGGGCAGCTGATCATGGCGTTGAGCCGGGCGGGCCGGCGCAACGAGGCGCTGGACGTCTTCCACAGCCTCCGGCACGTCCTGGACAACGAGCTCGGGCTGCTGCCGTCCCCCGAGATCCAGGAGATCCACCAGAACGTGCTGCTGGTCGGCAAGGGCCCGGCCGGCGGCTGACCCGGCCGGGCTCCGCCGCCCCCCGGCCGGGCCCGGGCGCCCCTGGCCGGGGGTCATCCACCGGCCGGGGGCAGGTAGCCGGTGCGGGCCATCCAGGAGAAATAGGTGCGCAGCAGCCGCTCGTCCAGCGGCGGGCATTCCACGCCGGTGCCGGCCAGCACCTCTTCGGCATTCGCGGTGTCGTAGTCGATCGCCTCTTCGCCGCCGACCACGAACTCCTCGACCACGTCCATCACCGGATGCAGGACATTGTCCCGTTCGGCAAACGACTCCTGCAGTTCTTGCCACCATTTCTCGACCGGCACGACCGCGACCGGCCATCCGTTTTCGCCAATGTTGCGGACGAGTTCGCCAAAATGCATCTTACGCCGGTTGACAAGGTGGAAGTTCGTCCCGAAGGCGTGCGGGGCGCGGGAGATCCGGACCAGTGCCGCACTCACATAGTCGACCGGTGTCATCTCGATTTCCAGGTCGAGGTCGGGCGCCATGCCGAGCTGGACGCAGCCGCGGATGACCCGGGTGGTGAAGTGGGTCGTCAGGCAGGCCCCGGTGCGCGAGTCGCCCAGCACTCGCCCGGGGCGGTGGACGTCCACCGGGATGCCGCGCTCCCGCGCGATCTCCACCAGCCGCTCGGCGGCCCACTTGGTCTGCACGTAGCCGGTGACCAGTCGGCCCGCCGTGGCGATCGGGTCGGCCTCGGCGATCACGGAGCGGCCGTCCTCGGGGATCCCCCAGATGCCGTAGGTGGACACGTGGCTGACCGGGGTCAGCGGTCCGGTGCAGGCCAGCCGCAGGATCTCGGCGAGGCCGTCCACGTTGGCCGCCTCCAGCCGCCGGTAGGTGTAGGAGAAGCTGACCCAGGCGCCGCAGTGGTAGATCGCGTCGACGCTCTCCGCCAGCGCGCCGAAGGCGGACGCCTCCAGGCCCAGCAGCGGCGCCGCGAGGTCTCCGGGGAGCACCTCGATCCGCTCGTCGGCGTCGTCCCGCCAGGGGAGGTAGTGCTCCAGGTTGCCGCGGATCCGGGCCAGGCCCTCGGTCTCGTCCGCGCAGCGGGTCAGGCAGACGACCGTCGCGTCCGTCGCGCTGAGCAGCTCGTCCAGCAGGTACGCGCCGACGAAGCCGGTGGCGCCGGTGAGCAGCACCCGGCGCGGGTTCTGGTAGCCCTTCCCGAGGGGGCCGCTGGGACGGATGTCGGGGTCGAGCTCCACCCGCCGCGCGATCTGCGAGGGGAGGGTGAGGTCGGCCTCCTCGTCCTCCGTGGTCTCCGCTCCGGTCTCTTCGCCGAGCAGCGCCGCCCACTCGCCGAGGGTCGTCCGTGCGAAGAAGGCGTTGGGGCGGACGGTGACCTGGAGGTCGCGCTTGCAGCGTTTGACGACCTCCATGACCATCAGCGAGTCCAGTCCGTATCCGATCACGTCGTCCTCCACCGCGATGCCGCGGGGATCGATGCCGAGCACGTCGCCGAGCACGTCCTGGACGTAGGCGACGAGCAGTGCGGTGCGCTTTTCGGGTGGGGCTTGCGCCAGGTCGTCCAGCAGCGGGGCCGTGGCCTCGCCGGTCTCCTCGGAGACGTCGAGGGCGTGCAGCAGCGGCCGGTCGATCCGGGCCTCCATGACCGGGCGGAACGTCGACCAGTCGGCCGCGCACACCACCCCGTGGGAGGCGCCCGCCGCCAGCAGCGCGCCGAGCAGCCGCAGGCACTGCGGCGCGGCGAGGGTGCGCAGCCCGGTGGAGGTGAGGAAGCTCAGCACCTCCTCGTCGAAGAGGGCCGAGGGCAGGTCCCACGGGCCCCAGTCGACGGTGAGCGCGGCCTCGCCCCGGCGGCGCCGGTAGGCCGCCAGGGCGTCCAGGAACGCGTTCCCGGACGCGTAGCTCGACAGGTGCTGCGAGCCCCAGGTGGCGGCGATCGAGGAGAAACCGAGGAAGAAGTCGAGATCGAGCCCCGCGGTCAGGCGGTGCAGCAGCCATCCACCGGCGACCTTGGGCCGCCATACGGCGTCGTAGTCGTCGGGTGCGGTGACGGGGACGTCCCGCAGGAACTGCGGTTTGGACACTCCCGCCGCGTGCACGACCCCGCGCAGCGGACGGCGGGCGGTGCGCAGCGCGGAGACGACGGCCTCCATCCGGCCGGCGTCGGCGACGTCGGCGGCGACCACCTCGACCTCCGCCCCGAGCGCCTCTAGCCGCCGCACGACGGCGACGCGTTCGCGCAGGCCGGGGGCGAGGCCGCCGTCCCACTCGGCGCGCGGTGGCAGGGGCGTGCGGGCCAGCAGGACGAGCCGTCCGGCGCCGTGCCGCGCCAGCCATTCGCCGACGGCCTGCCCGATGCCGCCGAACGCGCCGGTGATGAGGTAGGAGCCGGACGGGCTGACCCGCGGAGCCCCGCGCATCGGCGCCGTGGCGGCGGCGCGGTTCAGCCGGGGCACGTACCGCGCGCGGTCCCGCAGCGCGTGCTCGTCCTCGGACGACGGGTCCAGCAGCGCCTGGATCAGGGCGTCGAGGTCGGCGTCCTCCGGGGCGGACGGGTCGAGGTCGACCGCCCCTCCCCAGTGCTCGGGGTGCTCAAGGGCGATGACCCGTCCGAGCCCCCACAGCGTTCCCGCGAGGGGGGCGGTGAGCCTGTCCTCCGCCGCGACGGCCCCGCGCGTCACCAGCGAGACCTTCGTCTCCGCCCAGGCGGGGCGTTCCAGGAGCCGCTGGACGAGCCCGATCACGGTCAGCTCGCCGTGCCGCAGGAACGCGGTGACGGCGTCCCCGTCGCAGGTCTCGGGGTCGGGCGCGTCGAGCCCGGTGAGCACGACGATCCGGCCCGGCGCGGCGGGGCCCGTCCAGCCGTCGAGGAGCGAGGGCCCGATGCCGTCGTCACCGGGGTCGATGATCTGGCAGTGGGCGCCTTCCTGGCGCAGCCTGCCGGCGAGCGCGGCCGCGGTGCCGCCGCGGTCGGCGATCAGCAGGACGCTCTCGTCCCGCACGCGCGCCGGGGACGGCGCGGCGGCCCGCTCCCATCCGACCTCGTACAGCAGCTCGCCCGGGGAACGCCATCGGGCCCCAGCGGTCGCGTCCTGTGCCGTGTCCACCACTTCGAGGCCGCGCAGTGTGCCCAGGCGCGCGCCGTCCTCGGCCAGGAACTCGATGTCGCCCGTCACCACGGCCGCGTCCCCCTTGGCGCCATCACCCGTGGTGCCATGCGCCGTGACCGCGGCCGTGACGTGGCGGACCCGTGCCGGGTCGTGCAGGACGCCCTCCGCCAGGCGCCGCGCGCGGCCGGTGAAGGAGTCCGGCACCGCGCCGTCGGCGGCCCAGGAGAGGGCGGCGACCGACGCGTCGAGGAGCTGGCCCCAGCGGGCGGCGGGCTCGCGGTCGTCCGGCGGTTCCAGCGCGACGAGCACGCCCCGCCCGCCCCGATGGGCGCCGGAGATCGCGTCGAGCAGCGCCGGGGGCAGCGAGGCCCCGTCGTGCGCGATCGCGCGTCCGTAGCTCCCGGGGTCGAAGCCGTCCGGTGAGACGGGGATCCGGCGGGAGCCCGGGATGGGCCGCCGGACCACGCCGCGCGCGTGCCGCGTCCAGGGGGCGCCCGCCTCCTCCTCGGACCTGGACACCGAGTGGATCTCCACGGCCGCCGTGTCGGCATGGCCGGGCGAGACGGTGATCTGCAGGATGCGGTCCGGGTCGTCCATCGGCACCCTGCTGTCGATCCGCACGTCCGCGACGCTCAGCCGGAGGCTGTCGAGCGCGTCGTTGACCGCCGCGTCGACCACGATGCCGAGCCCGCCGACCGAGAGGTAGCGGCCGCTGCCGTCGGAGCGGGTGTACTCGGCCCAGACCGGCGCGCTCAGGTCCGCCTGGTAGGTCGGGACGGCGGCGCGCAGCCTGCGCAGGCCCGCGGGGAGCGCGGCCGCTGAACCCGCCTCGGTCGGCGCCTGCCCGGTGGCGGCGGCGCCGTTCCGCCTCTTCTCGAACCAGTAGGGCGAGCCCTGCCAGACCGTCGCGGGCAGCGGCACCCGGCGCGGGGGCGTGCCCGTGTGCACCTTGTCCCAGTCGGCGGAGACCCCGCGCAGGACGGCCATGCCGAGGGCCGCCCTGACCGACGTCCGGTCTTCCGGTCCGTTGGGTTTGGGACGGCGCAGTACCGGAATCCACGCGCATGTGGGATCGTCGAGCGCACGGGCTCCAAGGGCGCTCAGCACCGGCGACGGGCCCAGCTCGACGAAGGTCCGGTAGCCGCCGTCGTGCAGCGTCCGCAGTCCCTCATGGAAGCGGACGGTCTGGGCGGCGTGCCGCACCCAGTAGTCCGGGCCGCCGTCGCCGGGCTCCCAGAAGCGTCCCGTCACGTTGGACACCAGCGGGATCTCCGGTTCCCGGTGCTCGATCTCGGCGGCTATCGCGCGGAACTCCGCCAGCATCGGCTTGAGCAGCGGCGAGTGGAAGGCGTGCGACACCGAGAGCCGCTGGGCCCGCACGTCGCGCGCGGCCAGCTCCGCCTCGATCGCGGCCACGTCCTCGGCGAGGCCGGAGAGGACGACGCTGTGCGGCCCGTTCACCGCGGCCACGGCGACCGTTCCGGTGCGCGCGCCGATCGCCTCCAGCGCCTCCTCCTCGGTGAGCCCCAGGGCCGTCATCACCCCGTCCGCCGGGAGCACGGCCATCAGCGCCGAGCGCGCCGCGACCAGCCGCGCGGCGTCGGGGAGCGTGAGGACCCCGGCCACGCAGGCGGCGGTGATCTCACCGATGCTGTGCCCGGCCAGCGCGCCCGGCGTGACGCCCCACGACCGCCAGAGCCGGGCCAGCGCGTACTCGACCGCGAACAGGGCGGGCTGCGTGTAGCGGGTGTCGTCCAGGTCGGGGGCGTCGCCGTCCGTCGACCGGGGCCAGATCACCTCGCGGAGCGGACGGTCCAGGAGGGGGTCGAAGTGCTCGGCGCACTCGTCCAGGGCCTCGGCGAACGCCGGTTCGGCGCTCAGCCCGGCGGCCATCCCCGCGTACTGCGCCCCCTGCCCCGTGAACAGCCAGGCGGGCTTGCGGTGCTTGTGGGCCTGGAGTTCGGCGGTGCCCAGGGACGGATGCCGGCCGCCCCGGGCGTGCGCTTCGAGGGCGTCCGCCATCGCGTCCGGCGTACCGGCGGACGCGACGAGCCCGTGCCGCTGGCGGCTGCGTCCCACCTGGGTCGTGTAGCAGACGTCGGCGAGGTCGTCGCCGGGGGATTCGCGCAGGTGGTCGGCGAACCGGCCCGCGAGCTGGGCGAGGCCCTGCGGGGTGTGCGCCGACAGGAGCAGCGGCCCGGCCATGTCGCCGGTGCGGTCACCGGTTTCCGCCGCCTCGTGCGACCGGACGATGCAGTGCGCGTTCGTGCCGCTCACCCCGAAGCTGCTGACCGCCCCGGCGCGCGGCCGGCCGGCGGCGTCCGGCCACGGCGTGCCGTCGGCGGCGACCCTGATGTGCAGCCGGTCCCAGTCGACGTTGGGGTTCGGGTCGGTGAAATGCAGGTGCGGGGGGATCCAGCCGTGCCGGAGCGACAGGACGAGCTTGCAGAGCCCCGCCACGCCCGCGGCCGGTTCCAGATGCCCGATGTTGGTCTTGACCGATCCCACCAGCAGCGGCGCCTCGTCCGCGTGGTGCCGGCCGATCACGGCCTCCAGCGCCCGCAGCTCGATCGGATCGCCCAGGGAGGTCCCCGTCCCGTGCACCTCGACGTAGTCGAGGTGGGCCGGATCGAGGCGGGCCTGCGCCAGCGCCGCCCTGATCACGTCCTGCTGCGCGGCCGGGTTCGGCACCGTCAGCCCACTGGACCTGCCGTCGTGGTTGACCGCCGACCCTTGGACGACGGCCAGGACGGGGTCGCGGTTCTCGATCGCGTCCGACAGGCGCTTGAGGACCAGGACGCCCGCTCCCTCGCCGCGCCCGTAGCCGTCGGCGGAGGCGTCGAAGGTCTTGCACCGGCCGTCCGGGGACAGCGCCTTGAACTTGCTCATCAGCACGTACCCGTACGCGGAGAGGATCATGTTGACGCCGCCCGCCAGCGCCATGTCGCACTCGCCCAGCCGCAGCGCCTGGCACGCGTCGTGCACCGCGACGAGGGACGAGGAGCAGGTCGTGTCGATGACCTTGCAGGGACCCTCCAGGCCCAGCGTGTAGGAGATGCGGCCCGCGGCGAAGCTCGGCTCGCCGATCAGCTGGTAGGCGTCCACATCCCTGATGTCGCCCTCGCTCTGCCGCATCCGCACGTAGTCGGTGGTGCTGAGGCCCATGAAGACGCCGGTCCGGGTGCCCGCCAGGCGGTCGGGCGCCTGGCCCGCGCGCTCCAGCGCCTCCCACGCCACCTCCAGCGCGAGCCGCTGCTGCGGGTCCATGCCGAGCGCCTCCCGGGGCGAGATCCCGAAGACGGCGGGCTCGAACGTGCTGACCTCGTCCAGGAAGCCGCCCTGGACGGTGTACGCCTTGCCCGGCTCGTCGGGGTCGGGGTGGTAGACCGCCCCGGCGTCGTCGCGTTCGGGCGGGAACTCGCGGACGGCGTCGACGCCGTCGGCCAGCAACCGCCAGAAGCGGTCCGGGGTGTCCGCTCCGCCGGGGAAGCGGCAGCCCAGCCCGATGATGGCCACCGGCTCGGCGGGCGGGCGCGCCGAGCGCTCGCGCAGCTTGCGTTGCAGGCGTTCGATGGTCCGGGCCGCCTCCGCGAGGCTGGCGCGCTGGTCGGTGCGTTCCCTGGCCGGAGCTTGGTCGCTCATGCGTGGTCGTCCTCTTCGGTCAGCGTCGATTCGGCGGTGGAGATCGCGGCCAGCAGGCGATCGGTCAGGGCCTGCTCGTCGAGGTCGTCAAGGTCGTCATCGAGGTCGTCGTCGAGGTCCTTGCCGAGTTCCGGGGCGGCGTCGGGGACGTCGTCGGAGGTGGCGAGGTCGAGCACCTCGGACAGGATGAAGTCGGCGAACGACGCGGCGTTCGGGCACTCGAAGATCACGGTGCCGGGCAGGTCCGCGGCGAGGCTCCGCTCGGCGGCGGCCTTCAGCCGGCTGGACAGCACCGAGTCCATACCCAGGTCGAAGAATCCCTGGTCGGGGGCTATGTCTTCGGTCTCGCCGAGCACGGCGCCGGCCATGTCGAGCACCGCTTCGAGCGCCCGCTCGAAGCGCCGCCCGGCGGGCAGCCGGGCCAGCTCGGCGGCGAGCAGGCCGCGCCCGTCGTCGTCCTCCGGCTTGTTCTGGGGGACGGGGGCGTCCGCGGCGGACGGCTCCGGCCGTGCCGCGATCCAGTACGGCCGGTGCTGCCACGGATAGCCCGGCAGCGGGACGGGTCTGCGGCCCGTGGGCACGACCCGGTCCCAGTCCACCCGGCATCCGTGGGCGTGCAGGTCGGCGACGACTTCCAGGTGGTCGTCCAGGAGGTCGCGGGGGAGGCCGGACAGCACGAGCACGTCCGCGCCGGACGCCGCGTGCGGCTCGGGCGGTGCGCCGATGGCGAGGATCGCCTCGACGCCGGTCTCGGCCAGCCGCTCGACCGACGCGGCCTCCCCGGGCGTGCGGTTCCGGACCAGGGCCTCGACGGCTTCCGCCACGGTGAGCGCGCCGGTCGCGCATGCCGCGGCGGTCGCTCCGATGCCGTCGCCCATGGCCGTGTCGGCGGTGACGCCGAGTGCCTCCCACAGGTCGGTGATGGCCAGGTGGCCCGCGAGCGTCACCAGGTCATGGGCCGGCGTGCCGGGTTCGGGGACGGTGTCCGAGCGCCACATCTCGAACGGGGCGATCCCGGCCAGCGACGATGCCGCGGCGTCGAGTTCCGCCAGGCGCGGCGTCGACCACGGCGCCTCGAAGGGCCGCGTCACCGGCTCGGATCCGTAGTAGAAGGCGAGGCGCTTGTGCTCGCCCGGACGCGCCGTGCCGGTGGAGATCCTCGGGAACCGGCCCCCCGCCGCGCCGTTCGGGGTCGTTGCGTCGGCCACGGCGTCCAGGCCCGCGATCAGGTCGCGGCGGCCGGTCCCGATCACGGTGGCGCGGTGCTCGTGGTGCGTCCGGCGGGCGCCGGACGTCCAGCACAGGTCAGCCAGGTCCGCTTCCGGCATGGTGCGCAGCGCCGTCCGCAACCGGTCGGCGGACGCGCGCAGCGCGTCGGCACCAGCCCCCGAGGTGGCGAGCACGAACGGGCGCCGCCGGTCCGTCCAGAGGGTCTCGCCGGGCGCTCGGGGCGCGGAGTGAAGTGGGTCGGGTGGTTCCGTCACCACGACGTGTGCGTTGGTGCCGGTGAATCCGAAAGCGCTGACACCGGCGATCCTCGGACGTTCCCCGCGCGGCCAGTCGACGGATTCGGTGGGGACGCGCAGCGCCAGCTTGTCCCAGTCCACCTGGCGCGTGGGCTTGGTGACATGGAGGTGCGGGGGGATCGCCTCGTGGTGGAGCGCGAGGACGCTCTTGAGCAGCCCGGCGATTCCCGACGCCGCCTCCAGGTGCCCGATGTTGGTCTTCACCGAGCCGACCAGGAGCGGTGCCCGCGGGTCGCGTCCGGCGCCCAGTTCGGCGTCCAGCGCGCGGAGTTCGATCGCGTCGCCCAGCCTTGTCCCGGTCCCGTGCGCCTCGACGTAGTCCACCTGGGCGGGTGCGACGCCCGCCTGGCTCAGCGCCTCCCGGACGACCTCCCGCTGCGCCTCGCCGTTCGGGACGGTGAGGCCGCCGCTGGCGCCGTCCTGGTTGACCGCGCTTCCACGGATCACCGCGTAGATGCGGTCCCCGTCCCGCACGGCCCGCGACAGCGTCTTGAGGACCACGGCCCCGCTTCCCTCGCCGCGGCCGTACCCGTCGGCGGAGTCGTCGAAGGTCTTGCAGCGGCCGTCCGGGGCCAGCGCGCCCGCCGACGACATGGACAGGAAGACGGTCGGCGTGCACATCGCGTTGGCGCCGCCCGCCACGGCCACCTCGCTCTCGCCGGAACGCAGGCTCTGGCAGGCCAGGTGGACGGCCGTCAGCGACGACGAGCACGCGGTGTCCACGGCGATGCTGGGGCCGCGCACGCCCAGGAAATGGGAGAGCCGCCCGGCGGCGCCGCTGAAGGAGTTGCCGGTGCCGTAGTAGAGGTCGATGTCGGCGTTCCGCGCGGTCACGAGCTGCTGGTAGTCGGTGGTGTTCAGCCCGACGAAGATGCCCGCGCGCCCGCCGCGCAGCCGGTCGGCGGGCAGGCCCGCGTCCTCCAGCGCCTCCCAGGCGACTTCCAGGAACATGCGCTGCTGGGGGTCCATGCTGCGCGCCTCGTGCGGCGAGACGCGGAAGAAGGCGTTGTCGAAGCCGTCGATGGCGTCGAGGAACGCGCCCCGTCCGGTCACCGTGGTGCCCGGCGTTCCCGGAGGTCCGGAGAGCAGCCCGGCGGAGTCCCATCGGTCGGCGGGCACCTCGCGCGTGGTGTCCACGGCACCGGACAGCAACCGCCAGTAATCCCCGGGATCTTGCACGCCGCCCGGCAGCCGGCAGCCGATCCCGATGATCGCGATCGGTTCCTGGCCGCCCGGGGCGGCCTCTTCAGCCGCGGGTTCCGGCCTGACCTCCCGTGTCGGCTCCGGCGGGGCCGGGGTGAGGGTGAGGACGTGCTCCGCGAGCGCGTCGATCGACGCGTGCGCCAGGACGTCGGCGGCGGTCAGGGCGCAGCCGAGGGCCTGCTCCAACGCGCGGGCGAACGTGACCGTCGCCACCGAGTCCAGGCCGAGGTCGAAGAAGCCGCGGGTGCGGGGGAGGCGATGCCCGGCGGGGTGGCCCAGCACGTCCAGCAGCGTGCGATGGACGATCGCCGCCACTCCCTCCCGATCGGCCGGCTGGGCGGCCTCGGCCGGGGCGGCGGGTGGCGCCGCCGGCGCGGGTTCCGGTTCCTTCGCCGCTGGGCGCGCTCCCCCCGACAGCTCTCCGACGAGCTCGCCTGCGGCGTCGTACAACCGCACCTCGGCCCGCACGGCCGTGGTGGACGAGGTCCGCGCCCCGGTCTGCGAGCCGCGCGGCACGCCGGGCAGCCAGTACCGCTCGTCCGCCCAGCGGGGCGGCGGGAGCGGGACGGCGCGGACGGGCCCGCCCGCCACGGCCGCCCAGTCGACCGCGATCCCGCAGGTGTGCAGGCGGGCCCGCGCCTGGGCCAGGGCGGCGGGCCCCGGACGGGCGCGCACCAGCGAGCCGACGACCGGGCCGCGCCGCCCCCGTTCGGCGAGCGCCGCCTGCAGCGGCCTGGTCAGCACCTGGTGGGCGCCGATCTCCACGAAGGCGGCGTCCCGCTCGGCCAGGAACGCGTCGACCGCGGGCCACAGCAGCACCGGGTCGCGCAGGCTCCGTCCCCAGTACGCGGCGTCCATCAGCGGTGACCGCTCCCCCGGGACCACCGTGGACAGCACTTCTACCTGCGGGGTCGTGACCGGCAGGTCGGCCAGCAGCTCCTCCAGCTCGTCCCCGTGCGGCCGCATGAGCGGGTGGTGGAAGGCGTAGTCGACCCCGAGCGGGATCGTGACCGCCCCGCCGTCCTTGAGGGCCCGGACCGCCGCGTCGAGCGGTTCACCCGGCCCGGCCAGCACGACCGAGCGCGGGCCGTTCTCGACGGCGACGCGGACCTCGGGGTGATCGTCCCGCAGCCGGTCGCGGACGTCGCCAGCGGCGAGCTCGACCGCGACCATCGCGCCGCTGCCGGTGGCGCGCTGCATCAGCCGCCCGCGATGCACGATCAGGCGGGCCGCGTCGGGCAGGGTCAGCGCCCCGGCGACGCAGGCGGCGGCGATCTCCCCCATGCTGTGCCCGATGATCACGTCCGGCGTGACGCCCCAGGAGCACCAGAGCCGGGCGAGGGCGACCTGGAGGGCGAACAGCGCGGGCTGGGCCACCTCGGTCGCGCGCAGCCGCGCCGGGTCCTCGTCGCGGAGCGCGTCCAGCAGCGACCAGCCGCCGTGCTCGCGGATCAGGGCGTCGCACTCGTCGAACGTCTCCGCGACGACCCGTTCCCGCTCGTACAGGTCCAGGCCCATGCCGGGCCACTGCGATCCCTGGCCGGCGCAGACGAAGGCCACCGGGAGCGGATCGTCGTCCGCCACGTCCGTGACGACGGCGGGGGAGCGCTCGTCCCGGCCCAGCGCCGCCAGGCCCTCGGCCAGCTCCGCCGCGTCGGCTCCGACGACGGCGGCGCGGTGGGCGAGATGCGTCCGGCGCGCGGTGGACGCCGCCGCGACCTCGCCGACGGGAACGTCCTCCTCCAGCAGCCGCCCGTAGTCCCGGGCGAGATCGCGCACGCCCTCCGCCGTGGACGACGACAGGGCCAGCGTGAACGGAGCCGTTGCGGCCGCCCCCCGCCGCGCCCGGGACGGGGCGGACAGCAGCACGTGGGCGTTGGTCCCCGACAAGCCGAAGGCGCTGACCCCGGCCACCAGCTCCCCGGTGGACGGCAGCGAGATCGCGGCGTCCGGGACGCGGACGGTGCCCCCGCCCCAGTCGATCAGCGGCGCGGGAGAGCCGAAGTGGGCCTGCGGCGGGACCGTCCGGTGCCGCAGCACCAGCAGGGTCTTGAGCAGGCCCGCGATCCCCGCCGCCGAGTCCATGTGCCCGAAGTTGGCCTTGTGCGACCCCACCAGCAGGGGCCGCTGCGCGGTCCGTCCGGCCCCGAGGACGGCGCTGAGCGCGGCGATCTCCAGCGGGTCGCCGAGCGGCGTCCCGGTGCCGTGCGCCTCGACGAAGCGCGGCGCCTCGGGGCCGAGCCCGGCGGCGCGCAGCGCGGACCGCAGGAGCATCTCCTGGGCGGACGCGTTCGGCGCGGTCAGGCCCGCGCTGTGGCCGTCCTGGTTGACGGCGGAGCCGCGGATCACCCCGTAGATCTGGTCGCGGTCGCGGACCGCGTCGGCGTACCGCTTGAGCACGACCACGCCGCACCCCTCGCCCCGCACCACCCCGTCGGCGGCGGCGTCGAACGGGCGGCAGCGGCCGGTGGGCGAGAGGGCCTGGACGCGGTCCATGTAGAGGGTCAGCTCGGGGGCCACCATCACGTTCACGCCGCCGGCGAGCGCGGTGTCCACCTCGCCGGAACGCAGCCCCTGGCACGCCAGATGCACCGCGACCAGGGACGACGAGCAAGCGCTGTTGAGCGTCATGCACGGGCCGTGCAGGTCGAAGGTGTAGGCGAGACGGCCCGCGGCGAAGCTGAACTCCTTGCCGCTGGCGAAGTAGGGGTCGACGCCGTCCGGGCCGAGGGTCTTGGCGTGCAGGACCATGTAGTCCGAGCCGAGGATGCCGAAATGCGCGCTGGTCGCCGAGCCGCGCCAGCGCTCCCGGGGGACGCCCGCGTCCGACATGGCCTCCCAGGCGACCTCCATCAGGAGCCGCTGCTGGGGGTCCATCTGCCGGGCCTCCCGCGGGGAGATGCCGAAGAACCCCGCGTCGAACCGGTCGATGTCGGCGAGGAACCCGCCCACGACCGGGGACGGCCCACGCCCGCCAGGACGTCTGCCCGGCGCCCCGCCCGGCGGCACGTCCGGGGGCACGTCCGGCGACCCGGCGTCCCAGCGGTCGGCGGGAACCGGCTCGATGACGTCCCGGCCCTCGATCAGGATCCGCCACAGCCCGTCCAGGTCGCGCACCCCGCCGGGAAACCTGCAGCCCACCCCCACGACGGCGATGCGGTCCTTCCGTGAATCGGGCATCCCTGCTCCTCCCAGAAGCCTGGTGCGATGTCGCGCCGCGCGGGTGAGGCGGCGGTTCCCCTCGGCCCACAGGGTGGTTTCGCTCGCTCGTGTCTGGTTCGAAGACCGATCTCGGCGCCGTCGCGTCCGATCCCTTGGCGCGCCGCCCACCCGCCCCCGCCTGCGGCGCGCCCCGGCCTGGACGAGGTCTTGAGTCACTTCAGAACGGACTGAGATCAGGAGCCGAACCGCGGCGGCCAAGGTGACCCAGGTAGCCGCGAACGGCGGCACGCGCCAAGTGGACAAGCCGAAGGGGTCCGATCGATGGCTCTCGACGCCGAGCAGATCTACACCGAGCTCCGCGCGTACGTCAGCACGAACTTCCTGGAGGGCGGGGAGGTCGAGGAGCTGAACCGCGACACCCCGCTGCTGGAGTGGGGAGTTCTCAACTCCATGAACACCTCGATCCTCATGTCGCACATCAGGGACCGGTTCGGGGTGGACGTCCCGCCCATGTACATCACCGGCACCCGCTTCCGTGACCTCGGCGCCATCACCGAGATGGTGCACGAGCTGTCCTTGCAGGCGGCCTGAGCGCGACCGTCAGCGATCCACCCGCGATCCACGCACATCGAGGCGGCTCCGCGCCGAGGGGCCGACGTAGAAGGGAAGGCGACGTGGAGGCAGAGTTCGACGTCGGCATCATCGGGGGCGGGCCGGCCGGATCCGTGGCCGCCGCCTACCTCGCCAAGGCGGGGCTGAAGGTGGCGGTCTTCGAGAGCGAGAACTTCCCCCGTGAGCACGTGGGCGAGTCGCTCGTCCCGGCGACGACCCCGGTCCTGCTGGAGATCGGGGCGATGGAGAAGGTGGAGGCGGCCGGCTTCCCGAAGAAGTACGGCGCCGCCTGGACCTCGGCCGAGCACCGCGACATCGACCACATGGGGTTCCGCGGCCTGGAGCACGACTTCCGCGCCGCGGAGATCCTCTTCAACGAGCGTGACCAGCCCGGGGTCGACCGGGACCACACCTTCCACGTCGACCGCGGGAAGTTCGACCTGATCCTGCTCAAGCACGCCGAGGAGCTCGGCGCGCAGGTCTTCCAGGGCGTGCACGTCACCAGGAGCGACATCGCCGACGACGGCGTGACGCTGCACGTCCGGGTCGGCGGCCGGCAGGTGGAGGTCCCGGTCCGCATGGTCGTGGACGCCAGCGGCCGCCGCACCCAGCTCGGCGCCCAGCTCAAGCTGAAGATCAGCGACCCGGTGTTCAACCAGTACGCGGTGCACACCTGGTTCGACAACTTCGACCGGACCGCGCTGGCCGTGGACGACGCCAAGGCCGACTACATCTTCATCCACTTCCTCCCGGTGACCGACACGTGGGTGTGGCAGATCCCCATCACCGACACCATCACCTCCGTCGGTGTGGTCAGCCAGAAGAAGCGGTTCAAGGAGTACGGCGGCGACCGGGAGCGGTTCTTCTGGGAGACCGTCGGCAGCCGTCCCGAGCTGCTGGACGCCCTGAAGAACTCCGACCAGGTCCGCCCGCTTAAGACCGAGGGCGACTACAGCTACGGCATGCGGCAGATCTGCGGGGACAGGTTCGTCCTCATCGGGGACGCCGCGCGGTTCGTCGACCCGATCTTCTCCAGCGGGGTCAGCGTGGCGATGAACAGCGCCCGGATCGCCTGCGGCGACATCGTCGCGGCGGCACAGGCCGGCGACTACTCCAAGGAGCGCTTCGCGGGCTACGAGCGCACGCTGCGCCGCGGGGTGAGCAACTGGTACGAGTTCATCTCGATCTACTACCGGCTGAACATCCTGTTCACCGCGTTCGTGCAGGACGAGCGCTACCGGCTGGACGTGCTGAAGATGCTGCAGGGCGACGTCTACGAGGACGACGAGCCCAAGGCGCTGGCCGCGATGCGCGAGATCGTCAAGGTGGTCGAGGACGACCCGACCCACCTCTGGCACCCCTACCTGGGCAGCCTCAAGTCGCCGTCGGCCAAACCCACCTTCTGACGGCCGCGCCCAGGTCAGACCGCGGCCCCGGCCCCGGCCGGCGGCCCCATCTTCCGACCGTTTCCGACAGAGGAGCATGACATGGTCAGCGGGCAGCCGGCCGCGAGGGCCGGAACGACGGGCGCCGCGAGGGCCGCCGCCAGGGGCGGCGGGGACGTGCACGATGTCGCGATCATCGGGTCCGGTGTCGCGGGCACCGTCCTCGCCGCCTGCCTGGCGCGCAACTACGCCAGGGTGGTGCTGATCGACGCCGCCACCCATCCGAAGTTCACCATCGGCGAGTCGACGATCCCGTTCACCTCGATGATGCTGCGGCTCCTCGCGGAGCGGTACGACGTGCCGGAGATCAAGCACCTGTCGACGTTCGAGGGCGTCCACGCCAACGTCACCACGCAGTGCGGGATCAAGCGCAACTTCGGCTTCGTCTACCACCACGAGGGCGAGCGGCAGGATCCCGAACTGCGCACGCACTTCCAGATCCCGAAGATCCTCAACACCGAGAACCACTACTTCCGCCAGGACATCGACTCCTGGATGCTGTCGGTCGCCGTCAAGTACGGCACCGAGGTGCGCCAGCAGCAGCCGGTCACGGACGTCGACATCGACGACGACGGCGCCACCGTGCACCTCGCGTCCGGGGCGAGCGTGCGGGCCAAGTTCGTCGTGGACGCCAGCGGGTTCCGCTCGGTCCTCGCGGACAAGTACGGGCTGCGCGAGCAGCCGACCCGGTTCCGGCACCATTCGCGGTCGCTGTTCAACCACTTCACTGGGGTGCGCCCGTTCGACGACGTGGCGAGGCCCGACGAGGGCTTCCCGAGCCGGTGGGGCGAGGGGACGCTGCACCACCTGTTCGAGGGCGGCTGGATGTGGGTGATCCCGTTCGACAACCATCCCCGGGCGACGAACCCGCTGTGCAGCGTCGGGATCCTGATGGACCCGCGCGTCCACCCCGAGCCTGACTGCTCGCCCGAGGAGGAGTTCCAGCGGTTCATCGACAAGTACCCGGACATCGCCGCCCAGTTCGAGGGGGCGCGCCCGGTGCGCAGCTGGGTCCGGACCGGGCGGCTGCAGTACTCGCCCCGCCAGACGGTCGGGTACCGCTGGTGCCTGACCTCGCACGCGGCCGGGTTCATCGACCCGCTGTTCTCGCGCGGCATGTCCAACACGATGGAGACGGTCCACGCGCTCACGCACCGCCTGCTGGACGCGATCCGCGACGACGACTTCTCCGTCGAGCGGTTCGAGTTCATGCAGGACCTGGAGCAGGGGCTGCTGGACTTCAACGACGACCTGTGCGCGAACGCCTACGTCTCCTTCGGGGACTGGAGGCTGTGGAACGCGTGGTTCCGCATCTGGGCGCTCGGGCAGATCATCGCGACCTTCGAGGTGAACCGGGCGTACGCGCAGTACCTCGACAGCCGTGACACCGCCGTCCTCGACCGGCTTGAGCACGCCTGGTGGCGCGGCAAGGCGTTCCAGGAGGACTCCCCGTACGCGCCCGTCCTGGAACTGTTGCGCGAGGTGAGCGAGCTGTGCCAGGCGGTCCAGAACAAGGAGCTGGACGCCGGCGCGGCGGCCGACACGATCATGGCGCGGCTGCGGGAGGCCGACTTCGTGCCGCCGCACTTCGGCCTCGCCGACCCCGGCCGGCGCTGCCTCGACGCCACGTTCCTCGACGTGCTGCGCATGCTCCGCTGGGGCAAGCGGAAGGCGCCGCCGGAGATCGGCCGGCTCACCCGCGAGGGGCTGACGCTCTTCATGAAGAAGCGCCTGGCCCCCGGGGAGTTCGAGCTCGGCGAAGAGTTCAGGCAGTACCTGGCGGGCCGGCGGTGGCTGGGCCGGAAGCTGCGCGTCCCCGACCCCATGAAGTCCTAGGCCGACCCCTACGTTCTGGGAGCGACAAGTGCCGACCACGACGCATCAAGAGATCTACGACGTCGCCATCCTGGGCTCGGGGTTCGCCGGCTCCATGCTCGGCGCGATCCTGGCCCGCAACGGGGCCAAGGTCCTGCTGCTGGACAGCAAGTCCCACCCCAAGTTCGCGATCGGCGAGTCCACCATCCCCAACATGCTGGTGACGCTGCGCACCATGGCGCTCCGCTACGACGTGCCGGAGCTCATGGCGGTGTCCACCTTCTCCGGCTGCCAGAAGATCGTCTCGGCGGCGCACGGGCAGAAGATCCACTTCGGGTTCATGAACCACCAGGAGGGCGCGGAGCAGGATCCGCGCCAGCTGACGATGTTCAACTTCCCGAAGCTGATGCTGCACCCCGCCGCGCACATGCTCCGCCAGGACGTCGACGCCTACCTCTACAACGTCGCCGTCAAGTACGGCTGCGCGACCCGCACCAACTTCACCGCCGAGAAGATCGACTTCGACGGGTCGGGCGTGACGATCGCGTCCGAGCGCGGCGAGGAGATGCGGGCCAGGTACATCGTGGACGCCAGCGGGTACCGCTCGCTGCTGGCCAAGAAGTTCGGCCTGCGCGAGGACCCGTGCCGCTACCGGCACCACTCCAGGTCGATCTGGAACCACATGCGCGACACCCCCAGGACGGACGACGTCTTCCGCCGTCCGAAGCGCGACACCCCGCCCGTCCCCTGGTACGACGGGACCGTCCACCACCTGTTCGACCACGGGTGGTTCTGGGTGATCGCGTTCGACAACCACCCCTCGTCCCGCAACCCGCTGTGCAGTGTCGGGCTCACGCTGGACGAGCGGCGCTACCCCAAGCCGGAGGGCGTGACGCCCGAAGAGGACTTCTGGCACCACGCCAACCGGTTCCCCGGCATCGCCCGCCAGTTCGAGGGCGTCAAGCCGGTGCGGGAGTGGGTGGCGACCGACCGCCTCCAGTACTCGTCGTCGCAGACCGTCGGCGACCGGTGGGTGCTGCTCGCGCACGCCGCCGCCTTCATCGACCCGCTGTTCTCCCGCGGCCTGCACAACACGTGCGAGGCGGTCAACATCCTCGCCTGGCGGATCCTGCGGGCGGTCGAGGACGACGACTTCTCCGCCGAGCGGTTCGCCCCCGTCAACAGCCGCCAGCAGGCGCTGTTCGACGGCAACGACAAGCTGGTCAACGCGGCCTACCAGTCGTTCGCCGACCACGAGCTGTGGTCCGCCGTCTTCAGGATCTGGGCGTGGGGCTCCAACGCGGGGACGTTCCGCGCGCTGGAGGCGTTCCGGCGCTGGCGCAAGGACGGCGACAACGCCCACCTGCTGGAGCTGGAGGAGGTCGAGAACCCCGGCCTGCACTGGTCCGACCACGAGGGCTACGCGGAGCTGTTCGACGACATGGTCGCCCAGTGCGACGCCTTCGACCGCGGTGAGATCACCGGCCGGGAGGCGGCCGACGCCCTGTACGACCACCTGGAGCGCGCCCCGTTCGTGCCCCGCCACTGGGGCTGGACGGAACGCGACCTGCGGTTCATCAACCCGAACCTGCGGCGCGTCAGCCGGACCATGTGGTGGGCCGCCAGGCAGGCGCCGCCGGACGTCCGCCGGCTGATGCTCGGCTTCCTCCGCGAGAGCACCAAGGAACTCGTGCGGGGCCGCCGTGTCCTGTGAGCCGGAGCGTCCGCGACCCGGGCCGGAGCGCCCGCGACGCCCGCGACCCTTGCGACCCCAGAAAGGTGGTCTGAAGTGATCTCCCGCAATTGCCTGCTCATCGCGAACCGGGTTCTCCGCGAGCTGCGGCGCGACTACCGGACGCTGTTCCTGTTCACCATGTCGCCGCTGTTCGTGATGATCCTCGTCGCCGGGATGCTCGTGGAGACCCCGCGGACGTTCGACCGGAGCGGCCTGCTCGTCATGGGCCTGTTCCCGACCGCTCCCGGGTTCCTGTTCGCCGCGTTCGCCATCCAGCGCGAGCGCTACCGGGGCTCACTGGAGTTCCTGCTGTCGGGCCCCGTCACCCGGTTGGACGTCCTCGTCGGCTACCTGCTCGCGTTCTCCGTCCCCGCGGTCGCGCAGGTCGCGCTGACGGTGTCGGTGTCCTACGGGCTGCTCGGCCTGGACAGCGCCGGGCCCTGGTGGGCGGCGGCGCTCCTCGCCATGCTCGCCTGCGTCCTCGGCGTCGTGCTCGGCATGTTCGCGATCAACCTGGCGCACAACGAGCTCCAGCTCACCAAGGTGCTGCCGACCGTGGCGCTGCCGCACCTGATGGTGTCCGGGCTGTTCCTGCCCTATGAGGACATGCCGGGCTGGATGCAGGCCGCGGCGACCATCGCGCCCTGGCGGTACGCGGTCGGCGCCGTCTCCGAACTCCATCTGCACTCGTCGGTCACGTCCGAGCTGGTGCTCAACCTGAGCGTGACGGTCGGCATCGTGTTCGCCCTTTCCGCCGTGACCGTCGGCACCGTGCTCAGGCGCCGGACCGCCTAGGAGGGACAGCCGTGTTCTCTGTACGGATCACGCTCGCGATCACCCGCCGCATCCTGCGGGAGGTCTTCCGCGACACGCGCGCGAGCATCTTCCTTCTCGTCGCGCCGGGCGTGCTGATCGTGCTCGTGCGCAACCTGTTCGAGTCCGCCGCGGACTTCGCCCCGACGGGCGCGATGATGCTCGGCGCGTTCCCCGCCCTGTCCATGTACATGGTCGGCAGCACGCTGGTGGTGCGGGAACGCAACCGGGGAACGCTGGAGGCGATCCTCGCCACCCCCGCGAGCCGGCTCGACTTCGTCCTCGCCTACCTGTGCGCCGCCGTGGCCGCGTCGCTGGTGCAGGCCGTCAGCACCGTCGCGGTGGGCTACACCCTCGGCGGCCTGGAGACGGCGAGCCCGCCGTGGCTGCTCGGCGCCATGGCCGCGCTGTGCGCGATCTTCGGGATGAGCCTCGGGCTCATCTGCAGCGCCATCTGCCAGAACGAGGGCCAGGCGTCCCAGCTCGTGCCCGGGATCATGGTGCCGCAGCTGCTGATCTGCGGCGTCTTCTGGCCGCTGCCCGTCATGGCCGACTGGCTGCGGGCCATCGAGCGGTTCATGCCGTTCTCCACCGTCACCCGGGCGATGACCGCGGCCCGCGAGCACTCCTACGGCGGCTCGGAACTCGTGGTCAACAGCGTCGCCATGGCCGTGCTCACCGCGGCCGCGCTGCTCGGGGTCGCGGCGATCATCCGCCGCCGGACGGCCTAGGTCCCTCACTCCACAAGCACACGTCAATCCACAAGCACCGCGTCAATCCACAAGCACGCAGAACGGAGACAGTCATGTCCGAATCGGCCGTGCGGATACGCGATCTGGTCGTGTACCGCGGTGGCGCGCTCGTCCTGGACGGCATCGACCTGGACGTCGCGCCCGGCACCGTGACCGGCCTGGTCGGCCCCAGCGGCAGCGGCAAGACCACGCTGCTGCGCTGCGTCGTCGGCGTCCAGAAGATCAAGAGCGGCCGGGTGACCGTGCTCGGCCGCCCGGCGGGCACCGCCGCGCTGCGCCACGAGGTCAGCTACCTCACCCAGTCGCCGACCGTGTACGGCGACCTGACGGTGGAGGAGAACGTCCGCCACTTCGCGGCGCTGTACCGCAGGTCCAAGCGGGACGCCGCGATCGTGATCGAGCGGGTCGGGCTGAGCCCGAAGTCGCGGCAGCTCGTGCGCAAGCTGTCCGGCGGGCAGCAGACCCGCGCGAACCTCGCCTGCGCGCTGGTGGCCGCGCCGCGGATGCTGGTGCTCGACGAGCCCACCGTCGGCCAGGACCCGCTGCTGCGCCGCGAGCTGTGGACGCACTTCCACAACATCGCCCGCGCGGAGGGGACGACCATCGTCGTCTCCAGCCACGTCATGGACGAGGCCGCGCGCTGCGACCGCATCCTGCTGATGCGCACCGGCAAGATCATCGCCGACGACACCCCGGAGATGATCCGCAAGGAGACGCAGACCGACGACCTCGACGAGGCGTTCCTGCGGCTCATCGAGGCCCCCGTGGCCGTCCCCCAGGTGTAGGGCGGCGGGCGCGTGGACAGGGCCGCACATCTCGACTGGGCGTACACGACCGCCATCGGCGGGATCGCGCTGCTGCTGGTCACGTCGACGCTGTTCATCGCGCTGACCCGGCGGCTGCGCCAGCCGCCGGTGATCGGCGAGATCATCGCGGGGATCTGCCTCGGGCCGAGCGCGCTCGGCCTGCTCCCGGGGAACCTGACCGACCGGCTCTTCCCGGACGAGGTCAGGCCGCTGCTCACCATCGTCGCGCACGCGGGCGTGCTGCTGTTCATGTTCATCGTCGGCTGGGAGCTGGACGGCCGGGTGCTGCGCGGGCGGCGGCGTCCCCTCGGGCTGCTGTGGCTGGGCGGCGTGGCGCTGCCCATGGGGCTCGGGATCGGGCTGGCGGCCGTCCTGTACGACCTGCACGACACGGTCGACGGGCGGCCCATCCGGTTCCTGCCCTTCGCGCTGTTCCTCGGGGTCGCGATGTCGATCGCGGCGTTCCCGGTGCTCGCCCGGCTGCTCACCGAGCACGGGATCCACCGCCTGCCGCTCGGCTCCTACGCCCTGGCCGTCGCCGCGCTCGACGACATCTTCGCGTGGTCGATGCTCGCCTTCGTCTCGGCGCTGGCGACCTCGGCGGGCACCGCCGAGCCGGTGAAGATCGCGATCTGGGGCGCCGTGTACGTTGCGGCGTTGCTCTGGCTGGTCAGGCCGCTGCTGGCATGGCTGGTCAACCGGCTCTCCTCGACCGCGTTCGCGCAGCTCCCGCTGCTGATCGCCGCGGGCACGCTCGGGTCGGCGTACGTGTCCTCCGCGATCGGCCTGCACATGATCTTCGGCGCGTTCCTGTTCGGCGCGATCATGCCGAAGGACGGCGACCGCGACCTGCTCCGGCGCACCGTGGTGATCCCGCTGGAGGACGCCGGGCGGCTGCTCCTCCCGGTGTTCTTCGTCGTCACGGGCCTGTCGGTGGACCTCACCTCGATCACCGCGGCCGGGCTGCTGCAGCTCGCCCTGATCATCGTCGTGGCCTGCGGCGGGAAGCTCGGCGGCATCACGCTGTCGGCCCGGCTGACCGGCCTCGGCTGGCGGGACTCCACCGCCCTCGGGATCCTGCTCAACACCCGGGGGCTGACCGAGCTGGTGATCCTCAACGTGGGCTACTCGCTCGGGCTGCTGAGCACCGAGCTGTTCACGCTGATGGTGATCATGGCGCTGCTCACCACCGGGATGACGTCCCCGCTCATCGGCGCGGTGCTGCGGCGGGCCCGGCGGGACGGCGGCGTCCCCGGCCTGGACCTGCTGGGCGCCACCACGCGCGCCTCCCCGGCCGCCGCCTCCGTCTCCGCGCACGACCGCGACCCCTGACGGCCGTCCGGACCGGCGCGCGGCACGGCCGCCGGTCCGGACGGCAGCCAACCGACCCGTCCACTCTGGAGAGCCCATGGAATTCGCCTGGGACGACCGGCAACGCGACCTCTACGACCAGACCCTCGCCTCGGTTCAGAAGTCGTTTCCCGACGACCCGCCCGCGACCGCCTCCTTCTTCACCCGCGACGACTGGCGCACGCTGGGCGATCTCGGGGTACTGGGCGCCTGCGTGCCGGAGACCTACGGCGGCGGCGGCCTCGGCGCGCTCGACACCGCGCTGATGACCGAGGCGTTCGGGCGCGGCTGCGCGAACACCGGCCTGGTGTTCGCGGCGGGCGCGCACCTGTTCGCCTGCGCCATGCCGATCGCCGAGTTCGGCGGCGAGAAGCTCCGCTTCGGAACGCTCCCGGGCCTGTGCTCCGGCGAGCTCGTCGCGGGCAACGCGATGACCGAGCGGGGCGCGGGCTCCGACGTGGCCCGGCTCGCGGTCAGGGCCGAGCGGGCCCCCGGCGGCTGGGTGCTGAACGGGGAGAAGAGCTTCGTCAGCAACGGGCCCGCCGCCGACATCTACGTCACCTACGCCACCACCGACCCCGCGGCCGGGCACCTCGGCATCACCGCCTTCGTCGTGGAGCGCGACGCGGACGGCGTCCACGCCGGCGAGCCGCTGGACAAGATGGGCCTGCTGCAGTGCCCGGCGGGGACCGTGCGGTTCACCGACTGCCTCGTCCCGGACGAGCAGGTGATCGGGGAGCCGGGCCAGGGCGGCTGGATCTTCCAGCAGTCGATGGGCTGGGAGCGCAGCTGCCTGTTCGCCGGGTACCTCGGGCTCGCCGACCGGATCCTCGGCCGGTGCGTCGACCACGCGCGCGACCGCCGCCAGTTCGACCAGCGGCTCGCGTCCTTCCAGGCCGTCTCGCACCGCCTCGCCGAGATGAAGCTGCGGGTGGAGTCGGCGCGGCTGCTGCTCTACCGGGCCTGCTGGGAGATGGACCGGGGCGGGCGGCCGACGATGTTCACGGCGCTGTCCAAGCTGGCCGTCTCCGAGGGCGCGCTGGCGTGCGCGCT
The DNA here is from genome assembly GCF_005889715.1 of Actinomadura soli. Taxonomy (GTDB): domain Bacteria; phylum Actinomycetota; class Actinomycetes; order Streptosporangiales; family Streptosporangiaceae; genus Spirillospora; species Spirillospora soli. Next base: position 9,278 of record NZ_VCKW01000049.1, on the reverse strand, counting down.
GGACGCGGTGCGCGTGTTCGGCGGCCGGGGCTACCTGCGCCCGGACGGCGTCGAGGCCGCGCTCCGCGACACGGTGCCGTCGGTGATCTTCTCCGGCACGTCGGATGTCCAACGCGAACTGATTGCGAGGGAGCTGGGACTGTGATGCTGCTACGCGAACTGCTTTCGGCCTCGGCGCGCCGCCGTCCGGACGCCGTCGCCGTGCACGACGCCGCGGGACCCGCGACGTACCGGGAGCTGGACCGGCTCGCGGACCGGTACGCCGCCGGGCTGCGCGCCCGGGGCGTCGGGCCGGGCGACCGGGTGGTGGTCTGGGGAGAGAAGGGCACGTGGGCGATCGCGGTCATGCAGGCCGCGCTGCGGCTGGGCGCGATCTACGTCCCGGTGACCGCGTCCAACCCCCCGGCCCGCCTCTCGCTCATCACGGCGGGCGCCGAACCGGCCGTGGTCGTGGCCGACGACACGGCCGCGGGCAAGGCCCGCCGCGCCGACTGGGCCGACGCCGACCTGGTGACGGCCCACGAGCTGGAGACCTCCGCCGACGCCGACACCGGCGAACCCGCCGAGCCCCGCGATGCCGATCCCGACGCGCCCGCCTACATCCTCTACACGTCCGGATCCACCGGGACGCCCAAGGGCGTGTGCATCAGCAACCGCAACGCGCTGGCGTTCGTGGAGTGGGCGGCGGACGAGCTGAACATCGGCCCCGGCGACCGGCTGTCCAACCACGCCCCGTTCAACTTCGACCTGTCGGTCTTCGACATCTACGCGGCGTTCCTCACCGGGGCGTCCGTCCATGTGATCCCCGAGGAGATGTCCTACGCGCCCGCGCAGCTCACCGCCTTCCTGCGGGAACGGCGGATCACCGTCTGGTACTCGGTGCCGTCCGCGCTGAGCCTGATGATCCGCGAGGGCGGGCTGCTGGACGAGCCGCCCCCGCCCGACCTGCGCGCCTGCGTGTTCGCCGGGGAGCCGTTCGCGATCCAGCACGTCCACCGGCTGCGCAAGGAATGGCCCGCGGTGCGCCTGCTCAACTGGTACGGGCCGACCGAGACCAACGTCTGCACGTCCTACGAGGTGACCGACGACGACCTGGCCCGGTCGGGCCCGCTGCCGATCGGACGGGCCTGCTCCGGCGACACGGTGACGCTCGACCCGCCGGGCGGCGCCGAGGGCGAGGTCGTGGTGTCCGGCCCGACCGTCATGCTCGGCTACTGGGGGATGGAGCCGCACACGGGCCCCTACCCCACCGGCGACCTGGCCCGCCTGGACGACCGGGGCGACCTGCACTACCTGGGCCGCCGCGACCAGATGGTGAAGCTGCGCGGCCACCGCATCGAGCTGGGCGAGATCGAGACGGTGCTCGCCGGGATGGAGCGGGTCGGCGAGGCCGCCCTGCTGGTGGTGGGGGAGGGCACGCACGCCCGGCTGCACGCGTTCGTGGTCCCCGCGCCGGGCGGCGCCGCCCCGTCGCTGCTGGCGGCCAAGCGGCACTGCGCGGAGCGGCTGCCCCGCTACATGATCATCGATGCGCTGCACGTCCTGCCGGACCTGCCGCGCACGGCCAACGGGAAGACCGACCGGACCCGGCTGCTGGGCATCGCCCAGGAGGCCGCCCTCGTCCAGGAGGCCCTCGGTCAGGCGGCCCCGACCCAAGAGGCCCCGGCCCGGAAGGGGGGTGAGCCGCGATGATCTCAGGGACGCCGGCGACCGCGGGCGAGCACGTCGCCGACCTGCGGTCCTCCTCACTGCCCTCGGTGGACGTGACGACGTTCCGGAAGGTGATGGGGTCGTTCGCCAGCGGTGTCTCCGTGGTGACCACGCTGGACGAGGACGGCGTGCCGCGCGGGTTCACCTGCTCGGCGCTGTGCAGCGTGTCCAGTTCCCCGCCGCTGCTGCTGTCGTGCGCGAACTCGGTCAGCAGCACGATGCGCGCGATCCTCGACCGGGGCCGGTTCGCGGTCAACATCCTCGGCTCGCGCGGCACGGAGATCTCCCGGCTGTTCGCGTCCCGGGGCACCGACGGCAAGTTCGAGCGGATCGGCTGGGACGCCGGCGTGGTCACCGGGATGCCGCTGCTGCGGGCGACGGTCGCGCACGCCGAATGCGAGCTGAGCGGCACGGTCGAGGCCGGAGACCACACCATGCTGCTGGGCCGGATCGTGGGCGGCGACGCCTTCCCCGAACGGGCGCCGCTCACCTACTGGCGCGGCGGGTACGCCACCCTGCACCGCTAGCCTCCGCCGCACATCGAAGAAGCCTTCGCCGCGCGCGGCGAAGGCTTCTTCGATGTGTCAGCGGGAGGAGCGGGTGCTCACCGAGGTGACGTTGTCCCGGGTGAGGAGCCGGCGGAAGTCCGACGGCGCCTTCGTCTTCACCCACCACAGCATCTGCAGTCGCTTGGGGAGGGTGAACCGGTAGATCCGCGCGCCCGGGTCGCCGAACGCGTAGAGCGGCGGGACGAAGTCGGCGGTCCGGAGGCGTCCGAACACGTCGTCCGCGGCGGACCGGGGATCGATCAGCCCCGCCCGGACCTGCGCGAGGCGGTCCATGGTGAACGCGATCGTCTCGCGGAGCCCGGCGGGCGCCTGGAACCAGAGGCCGCCGAGCTCGAAGCGTTCGACCGGGGACCAGTCGGCCCGGCCCCGGGCGGCCGCGACCTTGCAGTCGAGCCGGGCCCGCTTCAGCGACAGGTCCGCCAGGATCTGCCACAGCAGCCAGACCCGGCTGAAGGCGTTCAGCAGCGCGAAGTCGGCGCACGCGGTGCGCGCGCCGTCGATCCAGGAGTCGTGGAAGGCGGCCAGCTCGTGCTGGAAGCGGGCCGCCCGCTCGAACCGGCCAGGGGAGAGGTCGCCGTCCGCGAACGCGGGGATCAGCGCCGCCGCCAGGCTGTGCACGAGCTCCGCGCTCGTCGTCACGTCACGCGCCAGGAACAGGTCGTTGCGCGCGGCGGACCGCTCGAACGCGAACCACCCCTCGCCGTGGGTCCGGGCGGCGGTCCGCTGGACGAGCGGCGCGACCCGCCACGACACCGGGACGGCGTTCTCGAACTGCCGTTTCAGGTCGGGGAAGCGGTCCACGACGGTGTGGAACGCGGCGCCGGGATCCGAGGGGAGATCGGCGAGGGCGGCCGGGTCGAGGCTGAGCGTCACGCTCGTGCTCCGGTTCCGGCTGTCCTCGTGGTTGCCGAACGCGGCGAGCTGCAGCCAGCCCCCCTCGAACAGGTGGTGCACCGTGCCGCGCGACCAGAGCGACGCCTTGGGGTAGCGGGAGGCGTCCACCAGCTCCTCGAACGGGGTCACGTCGTGCATCCGCGCGGTGAGCACCGCGGACCGGTGCCTGAGGCGCGGCTCGGCGTCGTCGCCGCCGTTGCGCCGCACCAGGGGCGAATCCGTCCCGGCGGCGTCGACGAGGAAGCGGGCCCGGTAGACGTGCCCGCCGCTGGTCTCGACCCGGCCCGCCGGCGCGCCGTTGCCGTCCGGCTCCACCCACGCGTCGACGAGTTCGTCGTCGGACGAGGTGGCGGCGGCCCCGTACTTCTCGGCCAGCCGGACCGCGTACCGGTCGACGTCCGGACGGAACGGGTGCCATTCGGTGTGCTCGCCGGGCACGTTGAACTGGATGCTCTCCTCCGGGTCGTGCACCGCGCCCGCACGGTGGTACAGGAAGCCGAGGCTGCGCTTGACGCCGCTGCCCCGGCGCAGGCCGGCGGGCAGGTCGGGGAAGCGCCCGAAGGCCGCGAGCTCCGGCACCTCGAACCGGTGCGCCAGGAGCATGAACACCTCGGAGGTGTAGGGCACGGTCGTCTCGCCGGAGACCTCGGTGCGGTCCCCGGGGGCGGCCACGACCAGCACGCGCAGGCCCTGCCGGGCCAGGACCGCGCCGAGCATGCCGGTGGCGAGATGACCGCCCAGCAGGGCGACGTCGTAGCGCTCGGACGGGTCGGGCCGCGTCATGACGCCCGTCCGCTGGGCGCCGCGGCGGCCTGCACCGGGCAGCCGTACATCGGCTCGTAGCCCTCGAAGAGCGTCCATTCCTTCTCTTCGCGGAGCCGCTCGAAGAACCGGTTGTCGTCCGACCAGAAGTCACCGTTGAGCGCGCGGACGAGCCACTTGTGCTCGATCTCCTCCTTGGTGTCGAACGGCCCGCCGGAGGTGGCGCGCAGGCGCTCCTGGATGCCCCACCAGCCGGCCCCGGTGAGCCGGGCCTCGTTCTCCGCCGGGACGAACCGCAGCTCCTTGCCCGCGGTGGGGTACCGGTTGTCGTACACGGCGCGGATGAGCCGGTAGTAGGTCTCGTAACCGGTCTTGAAGAAGGACTGGTAGCGGTCGCCCGCCTCGGCCTCGGAGGACTCGCCGCTCAGGATCAGGGCGCACTCCTCGGCGGCCCGCCGTCCGGTCGAGAGGGCCAGCAGGACGCCGCCGGAGAACACCGGGTCGGTGAAGCAGCCCGCGTCCCCGATGATGAAGTAGCCGGGGCCGGCGAGGGTGTCGCAGTGGTACTCGAAGTTGTTCTCGCCGGTCAGGTCGCGGACCACGGTGGTGCCCTCGATCCGCTGCCGGATCCGCGGGATCCGGCTCAGGTGCTCCTCGAAGACCTCCTCGGGACGGGACGCGCGCAGGATCGACGCCGGCACCACGGCGCCGACGCTCATCGTGTCCGGGCGGATCGGGATCGCCCACAACCACCCGTCGTCGTGCAGGCCGAGCTGGATGTCGCCCTGCGTCGCCGGGTTCTTCCGCTCGTCCACGCCGCCGAAGTGCTTGAACACCGCGGCCATCTTCAGCTCGTCGTCGGTCCTGCGCAGGTCCAGCGCCCGGGCGATCACTCCGGCGCGGCCGCTGGCGTCCACGACGATCCGCGCCGTCGCCGCGTGCTTCTCGCCCCGGTGGGTATACCGGACGCCGTCGATCCGCTCGCCGTCCCGGATCAGGCCGGTGACCCTGGCCTCCTGCAGAACGGTGGCATTGGGCTCCTCTGCCGCCGCGTCGAGCAGAATCTTGTCGAAATCCGCCCTTTCCACATGCAGCGTCCAGCCGCGCAGATCGTCGCCGATCTGGCCGAGGTCGAGGCGCCGGAAGTGACCGTCTGTCCCGGTCAGCTCGATGCCTTTCTTGACAACGAATCCGGACGCCCGCACCCGGTCCAGCAGGCCGAGCTGGTCCAGCACATCGGCGGTATAGGTCAGCAGCGACTCACCGATATGGAATCGGGGGAAAGTCTCCCGCTCCAGCAGGAGCACGGAGTGGCCTTTCCGGCTGAGCGTCATGGCGTAGCTCGACCCGCTCGGGCCGCCGCCGATGACGATGGCGTCGTACGCACCGGCGTGGGTTTCGGTCATGAGACCATTCCTTTCTCGGAATATGCGCACGGTGGATGCGCGGGCTGCTGCGACACCTTTCGGGGCGGCGCGGATGGAATGGCGTTCGGGCGGCGCGGCGCGAATGGCGCGGGCACCTCGGGCGGTGTTGCTCAGGCGGCGTCGAGCCGGGCGGTGATGCCGTCCCACAGGGCGCGGCGGGCGCGCAGCGCGGCGATGATGGCGTCGGCGCAGTCGTCCCACTTGGCGGTGTCGTCGCCGCACAGGTCGGCCACCATGGCCATCGCCATCGGGGTGTGCTCCTCGCCGTCCACCTCGATGTGGCGGGCCAGGTAGTCGCAGAAGGTGCCGAGCCGCCCGTCCCGCTCGCCGATCGCGATGACCCGGTCGAACATCTCGGGGATCAGGTCCTCGCGGCCGAAGGCGAACGCGGCGGCCTGCTGGTGCGCCGCGGCCTTCTCGATGAAACCCCAGGTGGTGGCCGTGAACTCGGCCGCCGGCCGGGGCGCGGGGGCCGCGTCAAGCGCGGCGGGCACCGGTGTGCCGCCGCGGACGAGGTCCAGGAACCGCTCGATCGGCCCGGTGTCGGCCCCGGCCTCGCGCATGCCCGCCAGGTACAGCTCGAAGTGGCTGATGAACCCGTCGCCGAGCTCGTCGCTCTCCTCGACCAGCACGATGTCGTTGATCAGCCGGCGGCTCTCGGTCGGCCCGTGCGGGACCCACGGGACCTCGACGCAGGTCAGCATGCGCTGCAGGTTCTTCAGCAGGGACATGAAGTCCCAGACCGCGAACACGTGGTGCTCGGTGAAGACGTTGACGTCGGCGAGGGAGCCCAGCCGCGTGTAAACCGGATGGTCGATCACCTCGGCGCGAGCCGGCTCGACCGCCTTCTTCAGCTTATCGATCCCTGGATGCGCTTTTGCCCAATCGTAGCGCGACACTGTTGTCATCTCCATTTGCCGGTGGGCGATGTCAGTGGGCCGTGGGAGTGGGCCCATGCCGGAGTGTTCGACTGCGTACTTCCGCAGTCGAACAGGGCCCGGCCCGGTCGGCGCGCCGTTCTATGATCTTGTCTTCCGGGTGAACTCCCGGCGTCGCCTTCCCCTATTCCAGCGTGCGCGTGACGTGTCATTTTTGTCGAGTCCGGACGCCGTCCCGGCGCATATTGCGACCCGCCATCGCGGTCTTTAGAGTTGGGCCCGGCGAAGACGTCCAGTTGGAGGTCCTGATGCCTTGGCAGAAAGCTGACCCGGCAATTACGCCCGCCGCGCGGGCTGATCGGACCGCACGTATCGAGACGCGTTCGCGCGGTGGAGCCTGGCGAAAGCCGCCGCGCCGCATCGAATCCTCCGAATGCATCACCTGCGACAGTTGCGTGCGCGGCTGCCCGCCGGAGTTCGGCGCCATCTTCGATCGCGGCCTGGACGTGGTCATCGTTCCCGAGCTCTGCTCCGGGTGCCCCGCGTGCGTGCTCGTCTGCCCCGTCGACTGCATCTACGTCGACGAGGAGTGGACGCCCACCGGCGGCGACCTGTGGAGCCACGTCGAACTCACCGCCGCGGGTGCGCCATGACGGGTCCCGAACGGCCCCCGGTGGCCGACGACCGCGCGGCCCGCCGGGCGAAGCGGGCCGAGCGCTGGCGCAACCGCCGCCCGAGCCGGCTCGGCACCCGCGCCGGGACCGCGCCCAAGCCCGACTACGTGCTCGACGACGACGCCGGGTTCCGCGCGCTCCTCAAGCGCGTCTGGCGGGAGGCGAAGGCGGCCCCCGACCTGCCCGCCGCGGTCGATGTCCTGCTCACCCTGGACGGCGTCGTCCCCGCCGACGTGCAGCTACGGGCCCTGCGCGAACGGGACGAGACGGCGCTGAACGTCCTGTGCGGCGTGTCCTGGCGGGCGCACCGCCGCCGCGACCCCGCCCCCGGCGTCGCCCTCGCCGAGGCGGCGTACCTGGGTGAGCTGGGCCTGACCGTGAGCGGCCGGATCGCCGTGCGCGTCCCATCCGAGGGGCCCTTGGAGACCGGGCACGACCTTGTCGACGGGGTCATGCGCGTGCCATGGTCGGCGGCGAGCCTGCACGAGTACCGGGACGAGACGGCCCGGGCCGCGGCGCGGCGATCGGAGACGGTGGCCGACTGCCGCCGCTGGCTCGACGACCTGGGCCCGAAAGGCCGGGACGACTGCCTGGAGTGGCTCAAAGAGGCCGCGCAGCGCACCGCCCCTTTCGTCCTGTACCAGGAGGACAGGCAGTACACCAACTTCCGCGACCGCAACACGATCACAGGTAAGACGCTGTGGCCGGGCCACCCGGACTGCGCGTTCAGCGCGCTGCAGGCGGTGCCCCTGGAGCTGTGGTCGGACGGCGACGCCGTGGCGGTGGTCTGCCTTTCGCTGCTGGTGCGTTCCGCGGGGTTCGCGCGCATCGAGGAGGCCAACGGCACCCAGCTCACCGTCGACCACGTCGCCCACCTCCTCGAACGGACGCGGCGCGGGTACAACCGCGCGTCCGGTCCGGAGCTCGCGCCCGTTCCCGCGGCGGAGCCGGCGCGGGTCGCGTCACTCGACGAGCTCGCTGGGGCGCTCGGGGCGCGGCGCCGGGAGCTGTCCGGGCACGTCCAGCTCTACCGCGAGATCCACGGCGCGCTGATGCACAAGGTCGAGCGCATCGCGGGACCACCGGAGACACCCTGCGAGCGGCGCGAGCGGGCGCTGTGCGCCCGGCTGCGCGAGACCCTGCCGGTCACCGGCGGCACGCTGGCAGAGCAGGCGGCCGAGCTGACCCGGTCCCCCGGATGGCTGGCCCGCCCGCACCGCGGGTTCGGCACCGGGCTGGAGTCCCTCGTGCACGCGACGGTGACCGGCGCGGGAGGCGCCGCCGAGGCGGACTTCGCGATGAGCCGCGGGATGCGGTCCCTGCCCGCGCTGATCCGCGCGCTGCGGGACGAGGACTGGACCGAGATCGTCGGATGGGAGATCGGCGAGTACTTCTGCTGCGTCGTCCCGTCCCCCGGCGCCCGCGCGCTCTTCGGCGGCTCGGCCACGCACCTCGCCGACACCGCGTGGGCGATCTCGGCGCGGATGCAGTACAACTCGTGGCACTTCATCGCGGGCAACCTCCCCGGCGTGCCCGAGGTCCGGGCCCGCGACCACTTCGTCCCGCCGACGATCCCCGACCTCGCCTACAACTCCGACCTGCACCATCGCGGGCATGTGGCGGCGCGGGTCCGGTACAGCATCCGCAGCCCGCAGCCGGTCCGCGTGCTGGACCGGACGTTCGACGGCTTCGTCGACCTGCGCCTGCTGCGCTGCGAGGGACGGCCGTTCGACGAGCAGGACCTGCTCTTCGCCCACCGCGCGTCGGGCTTCATCGCCCACGCCACCGGCCTGGCCGCCGGCCTGGTCGCGGACGGCGCCGCCATCGAGGTCACCGCCTTCGACCCCGCCTGGCACTGGGCGACCATCGCCGGAGCCACGAAGCCGGACGGCGCGGACGGCACGGGTGGCGCGGACGACGCGGACGGCGGCGACCGGCCCGACCGGCGGAACGGCTGAGGGCAGCGGAGATGGGTGGAATACGCGAGATACGCGGATCGCTGATCCGGGGCGAGCTGACCGTCGCCGAGCACATCGGGTCCCGGCTGGCCGCGATCGAGGACGCCGACCGCGATCTCGGCGCGTTCCACGCGGTCGCCGGCGACGAGGCGGTGCGCGCCGCGGAGAAGGCCGACGCCCGCATCTCCGAGCTCGGCCCGGCGGCGTGGCGCGACCGGCCCCTCCTCGGGATCGCCGTCGCCGTGAAGGACCTCGTCCAGACCGCCGACCTGCCCACCGGGCGGGGGTCGCTCCTGGAGAACCCGCGTGCGCGGGTCGACGCGCCCGCCGTGGCGCGGCTGCGGGCGGCCGGCGCGATCCTGGTCGGGAAGACGGCGACGTCCGAGCACGGCTGGAGCGCCAGCAC
>NZ_VCKW01000497.1 GCF_005889715.1 Actinomadura soli | reverse complement strand
ACCGCCCCCGAATCCCCGTTGCGAACCTCGTGCCTGAATTCTCGGGCCCGCCCGGGGCGGACGGAAGTAGAACGCGATTCTGTGGATAAACGGCCGGGTTCCGCCGATCGCGGCCGTGAGCTGCGAGGGAACCGTCAGCGAGCCGGGTTTCCGGAGGCTTAGCTCGCAGGTGGCTCCCCGTCAGCGTTTTCGCTGGTCACGGCGTTGTCATTTGAGCACCCCGCGCCCGTGACGGTCTACGGCGCTGCTGTCCCGCCCCAGGTAGGTGTCGCAGACTGCAGTGGCGAGGGCACGCGGCGGGTGCGCCTCCTGATAGCTGATCTGGACCCCGGGGGGACCAAGCCGCGCTGCTGCTGGGGTGCGGGCAGGAGGCCGCCGCGCTGTGCTCTGCCTCACCGCCGCCGATGCCGCCCACACGGTGGGCCTGTAGCCCGCCCGGCGGGGCGGTCCCCACCACACGCCCGGTTCCGCGACCGGCAGCCGTCACCCTCGCGTACACGACTCCGCACAGTGCGCCGGAGGGCCGCCGGCTGCTAGCCGGAGCGCGCAGCGCGCCACCTTGACAGACCAGCAGAGACCAACCCCGAAGACCGCGACACAACCCAATGTGGCTACAAAGCGTAGTCATTCATTACGATCTGTTACTTACGGTGAGGGTGGGCACTTTCGCCCTTAACGAACGGAGACGATCATGCGACGAACCACCACCGTCCTGGCCGCCCTGGCCACCGGCACGGCCCTGACCTTGAGCACCGCCGTCCCAGCGTTGGCGGCTCAGGGGACCCTCACCGTCAGCGGCAGGACGTACACCGACCCCGCCAAGGGCTGCTACACCGGGAACTTCTGGCCGTTGGCCGTCGACAACCAGACCGACGCCCCGGTCTTCGTCTACGACGACGACCAGTGCCGGGGCAGGGTCCTCGACCGTGTCCCTCCCCACAGCTCCGGAGTCTTCGAGTTCGGCGGCAGCGTCGCCGTCCCGAGGTAAACCGCGCATCCCGTTCCGGTCATCGGCGGACGCCGGGCCAGGGAACCGCCCTGGCCCGGCGCATACCGGGCACACACACCGTCAATGCAGCCAGTCGCCGACACCAGCACCCACCAGTGCCCGCTACGCCGAGCCGCCATCGCACATCCCAGCGACACCGACCGGAAACCCGCCAGCCCAACGACACCGCGATCGTTTCCGTGGACAAGCCGGGGCGGTCAGGCCCGGTTCACGAGGTGCGCCGACGGGCCGTAGTTGATCTTCCAGTCGGCGTGGACGCCCAGGGCGCCGTCTGTCAGGCAGCGAAGGCCCAGGCTGACCCACCGGACCTCTCCGTCCGGACGCAGGGAGAAGCCCACGGCGGCGGCGAACTCGTCGCCTCCGCACAGGCATTCGCACTCGTCCGGTTCGGCCTCGTCCCAGTAGTCGGCGCTGTCCACGATGAAACTCGGACGTCCCGCAGCCGGTGCACGTCCGCTGGGCCACGTCGTCCCCGGCGAGCACGCGGAAGGCTCGCCCTTCGCAGCGGCCGCACACGGACTTGGTGACCTTGCCGACGGCGTAGCCCTCCGCCTGGAACTCGCGGATGGACGCCGCGAGATCCGCAAAGTTCTCACCGCGCCACAGCTCACCCGTTTTGTCGATCACGTCGCCCATCCTCGCGGGAGCTACCGACAACTCGGCCGCGTACAGGCGCCCGGGCGCGTAGGGGCGTCCGGCGCCGGAGCGGCTCTGGCACGCCCGGGGGGAGACGTGCGGCGGAGCCGTTCCGGCGCCGGACCGTGGTGGCTTAGGCGCGGTAGGCCGCCCACTGGGCCTGCATGCGCTGGTTCTGGCCGGACGTGAACTCCGTCATGCAGGCGTCGTAGCTGTAGTCCATGAAGTTGTGGATGGGGTCGGCGCCGGCTGAGGAGCACGTGTCGCGGCCCGTCGGGCAGCCGGACGCGGGACTCTGCTCGGCCGGGGTGTCGGCGACCTCGTCGCCCTGACCGGAGCAGCCGCCCTGGAACGTGTGGTACAGGCCCATCCAGTGGCCCACTTCGTGGGTGCCGGTGTCGCCCTCGTTGTAATTGCCAAGGGCCCCGCCAGGCAGGCTCTGGTAGTGGACGACGACACCGTCCATCGCGGGCTGGGACCGGTAGCTGCTCGGGAACGTGGCCCAGCCCAGCAGGCTGTTACCGAGGTCGGCCGTGTAGAAGTGGAGATCCTGCGCGTTGCCCGTGCGCAGGGCGCTCTTCATCTGGCGCTCGTTGCCCTCGGGGTCGGAGAACCAGGCCGCGTTCTGCGTCCGCTTGATCTCGGCGAGCGTGAACGTGACGTCGCTCGCCTTGTAGGCGTCGTTGAGGATGTCGAGCTGCTTCTTCAGCGTCGCGTCCGGGATGTTGCCCGCGCTGCCGTACACGACCTGGAAGTGCACGCGGACGGTGACGGCGGCCTTGGGCTTCTTCCGCAGCTTGCCGAGGCGGTCGTGGAAGTCCTTCTCCATCGCCGCGACCTGGGCGGCACCGGGCTGGTTCCGTTCGGTGACATGGGAACCGGCTCGGACACGGGCCTGCGCGGGCTGTTCGGCGCAGTCGGCGGACGGTACGGCAGGGGGCGTGGGGG
>NZ_VCKW01000496.1 GCF_005889715.1 Actinomadura soli | reverse complement strand
CGTCCGGTGTCAGGTGCCGCTCCTCGGGCACCACGCACACCTCGGTGATGTCGAACCCCCGCCCCTCCAGCCGCTCCCCCACCGGACCGGACGGCGATACATGATCATGCTGCACGACGAGCGCCCGCACAGGACCCCTCCCCTACGACTCCCAAAATCGTAAGCCCCCAAACGACCTCGCGTCGCCGGGGGGTGGGTCACCCGGGATACCCGGGTGGCTGAACGTGGTCGGTCATCCAGGTTGCCGTCATGCGACGGGTGGCCGTTTCGTGACATGCTGTCACCCGATATAGGGGCAGCCAACCCGGAACAAGAAAGCGAACGACATGGCGGACAGCACCGTGGCGGGCGACGCTCAGCGAATCGTCCCGGATCTGCCGGGCCGGAAGGCCACGCGGGGATGTATCGGCCCCAAGATCGCGGCCTGGGCCCTCGCCGCGCTCGTCGCCGTCGTGGCGGCCGGGGTGGTCGCCTCCTTCTTTCCCCGGGGCGGGCACCGCCGGGGCACCCGGCGGCTCCGCCGGGAGCGGCCCTGGCACCGGGGCTTGAGCGGGGTACCGGTCCCCCGCGAGACGGACGGCCAGGCCCGGGAACGCCGGGTCTGACCGCCGCGATCACGGTTTGCGGAGCAGGAGATGGCCTGCCGGGAAGCGCTCCCGCTCCGAGGGTTCGCGGTGGAGACGGGCCGTTTCGATCAGCCCGGCCTGGCGCAGGAGGCCGGAGAGCCCGTCCAGCGGCCAGCGGTAGGCGAGCGTGACCTTGTGGTCGAAGGGCTGTGGCGTGTCGCCCTCGCAGGCCTGGAACGCGATCAGCAGGTGGCCGCCCGGGGCGAGGACGCGGTGGAACTCGGCGAACACCCGCGGCAGGTCGGCCGGGAGCGTGTGGATGGTCGAGAACCAGGCGAGGATGCCGCCCAGGCTGCCGTCGGCCAGGTCGAGGGCCGTGATGGTGCCCTCGTCGAAGCGGAGGCCCGGGTGCTCCTTGCGGGCTTGCGCGACCATTCCGGGTGACAGGTCGACGCCGAAGACGGAGAGTCCCAGCGACGCCAGATGGCCGGTCAGGCGGCCGGGCCCGCAGCCCAGGTCGGCGACCGGGCCGGAGTCCCGGGTCAGGTCGGCGAACGCGGCGAGCAGCGCGCGGTCGAGCGGCATGTCGTCCAGGAAGTCGCGGAACGTGTCGGCGTAGAGGACGGCGACGGAGTCGTAGGCGGATCGGGTGGCGGCCTCGGTCATGGGGCTGGACGGTACCGGGCCTGGCGGGCGGCCGGAGTGCCGGGGGCGAGGCCGGACAGTTCCCGCTCGACGGCGGCCGAGGCGCGGCGGCAGAACGGCTCCGGCTCGTCGGCGGCGTCGGGGCGCTCGTCCACGAGGACGTCGGCCAGGCCGTCGCGGAGAAGGTCCGCCGACCGGACGCCCTGGGCCGCCGCCATTTCGTCCGCCCGCGACGGGGTCCGGTGGACGATCAGCGACGCGCCCTCCGGCGGGAGCGGGGAGAGCCAGGCGTGCCGGGCCACGAGCACGCGGTCCGCGGGGAGGAGGGCGAGCGCCGCGCCGCCCGCGCCCTCGCCGAGGAGGAGGCAGAGCGTCGGCGCGGGAAGGGTGATCAGGTCGGCGAGACAGCGGGCGATCTCGCCCGCGAGACCGCCCTCCTCCGCCTCGGCGGACAGCACGGCGCCGGGCGTGTCGACGACCGTGACCAGCGGGAGCCCCAGCCCGGCGGCCAGCCGCATGCCGCGGCGCGCGACGCGGAGACCGGCCGGGCCGAGCGGGTGGCCGGTGCGCTGGCCGTGCCGGTCCTGGCCGACCAGGACGCAGGGGGCCGCGCCGAAGCGGGCGAGGGCGAGGAGGAGGCCGCGGCCCGCCTCGCCCTGGCCGGTGCCGGAGAGCGGGGTGACGTCGGACGCGCCGTGGCGGAGCAGCTCGCGGACCCCGGGACGGCCCGGACGCCGTGATCGCTCGATCGACTCCCACGCCGCCGTCTCCGGCGCGGCGCCGGACGGAGGCCGCGGTCGAAGGGCCGCGGGTGGTTTCTCGCAGAGGACGTTCAGCGTGCGGGACGCCACATCGGCCAGGTCGTCGATGCCGACCACGGCGTCCAGGAGCCCCTTGGCCGCGAGGTTCTCGGCGACCTGGACGCCGGACGGGAACGGTTCGCCGTGCAGGCCCTCGTACACGCGCGGGCCCAGGAACCCGATCAGCGCGCCCGGTTCGGCGGCCGTGACATGGCCGAGCGACCCCCACGAGGCGAATACGCCGCCCGTCGTGGGATGCCGCAGGTAGACGAGGTACGGCAGCCCGGCGGCGCGGTGCGCCATGACGGCGGCGGTGATACGGGCCATCTGGACGAACGCGGCCGTCCCCTCCTGCATGCGGGTGCCGCCGGACGCGGGCGCGGCGAGCAGCGGCAGGCGCTCGGCGGTGGCGCGTTCCACGGCCGTGACGATGCGGTCGGCGGTGGCGAGGCCGATCGATCCGGCGAGGAAGCGGAACTCCGACACGACGAACGCGACGCGGCGGCCGTGCAGGCGGCCTTCGCCGGTGAGGACGGCCTCGTCGCATCCGCTGCGCTCGCGGGCGGCGGCCAGAGCCTCGCCGTAGGGGG
>NZ_VCKW01000495.1 GCF_005889715.1 Actinomadura soli | reverse complement strand
GGCGGGTGTCAGTCCCGCGGCGGTTCGTCGAAGCCGTTCTCGAGGATGTCGAAGGCCCGGTCGACGGCCTCGGAGATCGAGCCGAACGCGCCCGGGTAGTGGCGCAGGGCGTCGGTGGCGGCCTGGAAGCCGCAGGTCGCGGCGCCGGCGATGACATGCGGGCGCAGGTCGGTGGCGGGGTCGAGGCCGATCCGCCGGCCGACGACCTCGGTCAGCAGCGCCTGCTTCTTCTGCGCGTGCTCCAGGCTGCCCGCCATGAGGGACGGGCTCTTGCTCATCATGTCGAACATGCAGGTGAACCGCTCGGGGTCGAAGCCGAGCTCGCCGCGCTCGCAGGCGCGGGCGATCCCCACCACGGTGCGGCGCAGCGCCGTCATGATCGGCTCGTCGGCGGGACGGGCCTCCAGCGCCGCCATGACGGCGTGGGTCTGCTCCTCCTGGAAGGTGAGCGCGACGTCCTCTTTCGAGGCGAAGTAGCGGAAGAACGTGCGGGACGAGACGTCCACGGCGTCGGCGATCTCCTCGACGGTCGTCGCGTCGAAGCCCTTCTCGGCGAACAGGGAGAACGCGGCGTCGACGAGCGCCTCGCGGGTGCGCCGCTTCTTGCGCTCGCGCCGGCCCGGGGGCTGGGGTCCGGGACCGGCGGTGCCGGTCTCGGGGGCGGTCGCGGTCATGTGCGAAGTGTAGCCAGCCGGTGATCCCGAGCCAAGCGTCTCGGGGTGACCAATGTCGTGAGATGAATCATGTCGTGCCCAGACTAGAGGCATTTGACGACAAGTGTCATGTCATGACAGTTTGAGGCGCATCACTTCAGAGCTCGCCTAGCTGCCATTTGGAAGGTCGCAGATGTCTCAGTCCAAGGGCGCCGAGACGCTCGAACCGGGCGCCGTCCACGCACCGCCGCGCGACCGTGCGCGCGGACGTCCCGCCAGAGCCGGCCACGGCCATCCCTGGCTCACGCTCGTCGCCGTCGCGCTCGGCGTGATGATGGTCGGGCTGGACGCGACCGTCGTGGCCATCGCCAACCCGGCGATCGCCAAGGACCTCGGCGCCAGCCTGTCCGGCCTGCAGTGGGTCACCAACGCCTACCTGCTGGCGCTCGCCGTCACGCTGATCCCGGCCGGGAAGATCGCCGACCGGTTCGGACGCAAGCGGACGTTCCTCGCCGGCGTGATCGGCTTCGCCATCTCCTCGGTGCTGATCGGCCTGTCCGGCGGCCTCGGGATGGTCATCTTCTGGCGCGTGGTGCAGGGCTTCGCGGGGGCGCTGCTGCAACCGGCCAGTCTCGCCATCCTGCGCAACACGTTCCCGGCCGACCGGCTCAACGCCGCCATCGGCATCTGGGGCTCCACGGTCGGCATCTCCATCGCGGGCGGCCCGATCGTCGCCGGGCTGCTGGTGGAGAACGTCAACTGGGAGTCGGTGTTCTTCCTGAACGCTCCGCTCGGCCTGGTCGCGCTCCTCGTCGGCCTCTGGGTGATCCGCGAGTCGCGGGACGAGGAGGCCGTCGGCTCGTTCGACCTGCCCGGCGTCGCGCTGCTCACCGGCGCGCTGTTCGGGCTGGTCTGGGGCCTGATCAAGGCCGGTGAGGACGGCTTCGGGGACGCGGTCCCGCTGGTGTCGTTCGCCGTGTCGGTCGTGCTGTTCGCCGCGTTCGTCTGGAACGAGCTGCGGGTCGAGCGCCCGCTGCTGCCGCTCGGGCTGTTCCGCTCGGTGTCGCTGTCGGCGGCGACCGGGCTCATCGTCCTCGGCTTCTTCGGGATGTTCGGGACGGTCTTCTTCATCACCCTCTACCTGCAGCAGGTGCACGGCATGAGCCCGGTGGACGCCGGCGTCCGGATGCTGCCGATGACCGGCGTGTTCATCGTCGCCTCCCCGCTGGCGGGCGCGCTGACCAGCCGGTTCGGCCCGAGACTGCCGCTCGTGCTCGGCATGGCGTTCACGGCGGCCGCGATGTTCGGGCTGTCCCGGATCGGGGTGGACGCCCCCTACGTCGAGCTGTGGCCGTGGTTCGTGCTCGTCGGGCTCGCGTTCGGGATGGTGATCGTCGCCGGGACGGAGGCCATCGTCGGCAACGCCCCCGCCCACCTCGCGGGCGTCGCGGGCGGGCTCCAGCAGACCGCCGCGCAGCTCGGCGGCGTCCTCGGCACGTCCGTGCTGGGCGTGCTGCTGTCCACCAAGGTGGGCGACGTGCTGTTCGGACGCCTGACGGGCGCGGGCGTGCCCGGCCCGGCGGCGGAGCAGCTCGCGGGCCAGGGCGGCATCGTGTCGCAGGGCGTCGCGCCCGTCCCGCCGGGGACCTCCGGTCCGGCCGCCGAGGCCATCACCAAGGGCAGCCACCTCGCGTTCATGGACGGCTTCCAGAACGCGCTGACCGTCGCCGGCGCGGTCGCGGTCGTCGCCATCCTCGCGGCGCTGCTCGTCCGGCGCGGCAACACCCAGGTGGAAGGCGCCGCCGCGGTGTGACGATCCGCCGCGGTAGAAGGGCGCGTCAGCCCTGGCCCGTGCCCGGGGACGGGGCCGGGTTGGTCGTGGGGCTGGGGCTGGGCGTGCCCGGGTCGTCCGCCGGCGGATCTGTGGGCGGGTCCGTCGGCGGGTCGGTCGGGGGA
>NZ_VCKW01000494.1 GCF_005889715.1 Actinomadura soli | reverse complement strand
GGGCGGGCCCGGCCCCGCTCCCGGCCCCGCGCCCCCGGTGCTGAGGGCGTGACACCTAAGCGTCAACGACCTGCGCGTGGACCATCGGCATGCACCCCCATCCGTTCTACGTGCAGCCGCCCGTTGCGATCCCTCGTAGGGGCGATGAGGACCACGCCGTCTGGCCGCCGTGTCGTCCTCGTACGGCCGTTGCGAACCCTTGTAGGGGCGATGAGGACCAGAGAGGACTGATCAAGGAGCCGTATTTGCGAGTTGCGAACCCTTGTAGGGGCGATGAGGAGGCTGCGGCCTCCCCGAGGCGACCACGCTCACTCACGGTTGCGAACCCTCGTAGGGGCGATGAGGACCCACACCCCAGGTCAACCCCGAGACGTTGATCGGCCAGTTGCGAACCCTCGTAGGGGCGATGAGGACCAAAGAGAGGGTATCTGTCAGCGACCGCCTTCACCACGTTGCGAACCCTCGTAGGGGCGATGAGGACCTGGGAGACGGCAACGTTGTGCCCTTCCGTCTCCGTTCGTTGCGAACCCTCGTAGGGGCGATGAGGACCCAATGGTAAAGCCGCTGGCCGGATGCCACGTGGGCGACCGTACATGGAGTGTGGTTGCAGCAAACCTCCGGTTGTGCACGAGACCCCGGCGTGTCGCTGAAACGATCAAGAGCCGACCTTGACGGCGGGCACGTCTGTAGCGTCTCAGACAGGCCCGGTCGCTCGCACTCTCTTGGGTTGGGTTCCTCTGCCACAGGGGGCCGGGGACGGCGGGACCGGCTCGGAGAGGCCGCACGCCCGCCGTCCCCGGCTGGCTCCGGCGACCGCGGAGCGGGCGCCCTTGAAAACCAGTAAAGAAACTCTGAGCCCGTTGTGATCGCGCGTGTGGGTTCGCCCGTGGCGGGGCGGATCACAGGTGCAGGGCGGTGTACTCGGTGTCGGGTTCGTGGTCGGTGGCGCTGGCGGCCTCGAAGCGGTCTCCGGGCGCGTGCAGTTGAGTGAATTCCAGCGGGCGGCCGTCGGCTGCGAGCATGATCCGGCGTACCACCAGGAGCGGGGTTCCGGTGGGTTCCATGCCAAGGTCGCTGATCTCGTCTCCGCTGGGCATCTGTGCGAGAACGGTGGTGGTCCAGCGCAGCGGCCCGCGTGTGTCGGCCAGGTGGGCGTAGTAGTCGGCGGGCTCTATCCCGGCGACGAGATCGGCCGGGATATTCGACTCGATGTAGACGCGGGTCCGGACTTTGGCGTGTTGCCAGAAGGCATACCGGTAGATGACCGAGTGTCCACGCCGGATGCCGAGGGTCTCGGCTTCTGCGATGCCGCACGGGTTGGGGATGGGCACGCGGTGGCCGAGTCCGGAGTGCTCGCGTTCGGCGTCGCTGGGGACGTCAACGGGTTCCCAGCCTGCGGCGATCACATCGAATTCCGGGCTGAGCAGGTCGGGGTGAGGGTCGTGGCCGATGGCGATCAAGCGCCGGTCAGGGCGGGGACGGACGAAGGTGCCGCGTCCGTGGGCGGCGCTGAGTAGTCCTTCGGCGGCCAGTTGCGCGATGGCTTTGCGGACGGTGGGGCGTGAGGTGGCGTAATGGCTGGCCAACTGGGCCTCGCCGGGCAGGGCCTGGCCGGGCTGGTAGTACCCGTCGAGGATCTCGGTGCGCATGTGGTCGGTCACCATCCTCCAGCGTGGCGAAACCTTTTCCCTGCTCACGTCGTCGGTCACGCCGTCCTCCTCGGAAAATCGCTTGTCAGTCGAACTTAGTAGGTACAAGTCGTAGCACGTCTTGTGTAACATGTCGAGCATGGGTGAAGATGTAGCACGTGTGGGCCTACGTCTAGGCAGACGTGTAGGAGGCGAGGCGGCATGACACACGACCACGAGACGAAAGAAGAAAGTGAGGGTGGACCGGACAGTGACAGGTCGGGGGTGGAGGTCCCGGCATGGATGCGGGCGGTGGCCGAGGTTGCGTCGGCTCCGTAGTATGCGCGGTGGGCGCGGCAGGTGGCGGCGACCGGCGGGTGTGCGGCCCCGGTGCGGCTGGTCGGCGAGTCGCAGGTGATCGACGCGGGTACGGGCGAGGTGCTGCACGTGTACCGCACTCAGGACGAGCCGACCGGTCATCTGCTGGTGGCGTGCGGGAACCGGCGCGGCTCGGTGTGCCCGGCCTGCTCGCGTACCTATCAGCGGGACGTGTTCCAGCTCATCCGCTCCGGGCTGGCGGGCGGTAAGGGCGTTCCCGAAGCGGTCCGTGAACATCCTCGGGTGTTCGCCACGCTCACTGCTCCATCCTTCGGGACGGTGCATACCCAGCGGAAACGGAACGGCAAGCCGCTGGTGTGTCGCCCTCGCCGGGACGGCGGGGTGTGCGCGCACGGACGTCCGGAACGCTGCGGTGCTCGGCACGACACCGATGACCCGCGCGTCGGGCAGCCGATCTGCCCGGACTGCTACGACTACGTCGGGGCGGTGCTGTGGCAGGCGCACGCCGGGCAGCTCTGGCACCGGTTCACGCTGGAGCTGCGGCGGCAGCTCGCACGCCGGGCGGGCATGTCGCGACGCCGGTTCGATGCCCAGGTGCGGGTCTCCTTCGCCAAGGTGGCCGAGTATCAACGGCGCGGGCTGGTGCACTTCCATGCGGTGATTCGCGGGGACGGGCCGGGCG
>NZ_VCKW01000493.1 GCF_005889715.1 Actinomadura soli | reverse complement strand
ACCAGTCGGCCACGACCGCCGGGTCGTCCAACACCACCACCGGCGCCGCGTCC
Source organism: Actinomadura soli (assembly GCF_005889715.1). Taxonomy (GTDB): domain Bacteria; phylum Actinomycetota; class Actinomycetes; order Streptosporangiales; family Streptosporangiaceae; genus Spirillospora; species Spirillospora soli. The sequence continues at coordinate 2,621 of NZ_VCKW01000493.1, read as the reverse complement.
TCCAACAGCAACGCCACCCGCCCCGCCGGATACCCCGGATCCACCGGCAAATACGCCGCACCCGCCTTCAACACACCCCACAACGCCACCATCAACTCGACGCTTCGCTCCAACACCACCGCTACGACTGACTCCGGTCCCGCACCCTCCGCGACCAGACGGCGCGCCAACCGGGTCGCGCGGGCGTCCAACTCCGCATACGACACCTCAACGCCCTCGAACACCACCGCGATCGCATCCGGGGTCCGACGCGCCTGCGCCTCGAACAGCTCGGGCAACGACGCCGACGCCACCTCCACCGCCGTGTCATTCCACCCGTCCAGGACCACCCGACGCTCATCGGCGTCCAGGACATCCACCTGACGCAACCGCGCGTCCGGGGCCGTGACCACCGACCCCAGCACCCGCACCCACCGCTCCACCAAAACCTCAACCGACGCCACATCGAACAGATCCGCTGAGGCCACCAGCGAGCCACGCAACCCGGCCGGGTTACCGTCTTCGTCGAACATTTCTTGGAGAGATAGGTCCAGGTCGAAGCGCGCCATCGTGGTGGCCTCGTCCAGGAGCGCGGTTCCGGCCTGTGCATTGGGCAGATCGAGCGTCGCGCGTTCCATGTTCTGCAAGGTCAGCATGACCTGGAAGAGCGGGTGCCGAGACAGCGACCGCGACGGCGCCAGCTCCTCCACCAACCGCTCGAACGGCACATCCTGATGCGCCAACGCGTTCAGTGTGGCCTCACGCACCCGGCCCAGCACCTGACGGAACTCGGGGTCGTCCGACAGGTCGGTGCGAACCACGAGTGTGTTGACGAAGAACCCGACCAGATCGTCCAACGCCTCATCCGACCGCCCCGCCACCGCCGAACCGATCGGAATATCGGTACCGGCTCCCAGCCGCGACAGCAGCACGGCCAAGGCGGACTGGACCACCATGAACGCGGTCACGCCCTCGGATCGGGCCAACCCCACCAGGCGCTCATGCACCTCGGCCGGCACCCGCACCGGCACCCGGTAGCCGCGATGACTCCCGGTCGCGGGGCGCGGTCGGTCGGTCGGCAGCACCAACTCCTCCGGCGCCCCGGCCAGCGCTTCGCGCCAGTACTGGACCTGGGCCGACAACAGGCTTTCCGGGTCGGAATCCCCGCCCAGCAGTTCGCGTTGCCAGAGCGCGTAGTCGGCGTACTGCACCGGCAACGGCTCCCACACCGGAGCCTCACCACGCGCACGCGCCGCATACGCCAGCGACACATCCCGGCCCAGCGGCCCCATCGACCAACCATCTGTGGCGATGTGATGCACCACCAGGGTGAGGACGTACTCGTCCGCCCCGGCTTCGAACAGCCACGCCCGGATCGGGATCTCAGCGGAAAGGTCGAACGCATAACGCGATGCCTGCCCGACCGCCTCGGGCAGGTCGTCAGGAGCAACCGTCGCAACCTGCAGATCCCAGTCGAGCTCCGCCTGGTCCAGGATCTGCTGGTACGGCTCACCGTCCACCGCCGGGAACACCGTACGCAGCGACTCGTGACGTCCGATCACGTCCCGCAAGGCCGCGTTCAGGGCGGGCACGTCCAGCTCGCCGGCCAGCCGGATCGGCATCGGGATGTTGTAGGTCGGGCTCGGCCCCTCCAGCCGGCCCAGGAACCACAGGCGCCGCTGCGCGAACGACAACGGAACCCGCTCCGGTCGTGCCACGGGGCCCAACGGCTCACGGCCCCGGCTCACCTCGGCATCGGCCAATCGCGCCGCCAGCGCCGCCACCGTCGGGGCCTCGAACAGCGTCCGCAGCGCCACCTCAACGCCCAGCGCGGCCCGAACCCGCGAGGCCAGGCGGACGGCCAGCAGCGAATGACCGCCCAGGTCGAAGAAGCCGTCATCGACCCCGACCGACTCCAGCCCGAGGACCTGCGCGAACACACCGCACAGAATCTCCTCGTGCACCGTGGCCGGACCCCGCCCACCCACGGCGTACTCCGGCGCGGGCAACGCCCGGCGGTCCACCTTGCCGTTGGCGGCCAAGGGCAACTCCGGCAGCAGAACCACAGCCGAAGGCACCATGTACTCCGGCAGCCGCCGCCCCGCGAACTCCCGCAGCGCGGCAGCATCGACTTCTTCACCACTGGCAGAGACCACGTAGGCCACCAGCCGCCGATCACCTGGCACGTCCTCGCGCACCACCGCCGCTACCCGGCCCACACCAGGATGAGCGCGCAGTACCGCCTCGACCTCACCCAGCTCGATCCGGAACCCGCGGATCTTGACCTGGTCATCGACGCGTCCCAGGAACACCAACTGGCTGTCTGGTGTCCAGCGGGCGAGGTCGCCGGTGCGGTACATCCGCTCGCCCGCACCGAACGGGCAGCCCACAAACCGCTCCGCCGTCAGGCCCGGGCGCCCCACATACCCGCGCGCGACCCCCGCGCCCGCCACATACAGCTCACCGGTCACCCCGACCGGAACCGGTGCGAGCGCCTCATCGAGAACGAACAAGCGCGTGTTGGCGATCGGACGCCCGATCGGCACCACCCCACCCGACAACTCACCCGACAGATCACCCGCACGCACCTCATGAACCGAACACCCCACCACCGTCTCGGTCGGACCGTACTCATTCACCAC
>NZ_VCKW01000492.1 GCF_005889715.1 Actinomadura soli | reverse complement strand
TCCGAAGATGACGAGGAGGGCGGGCAGCAGGGTCATCACGACGACCAGTCCGGCGAGGACGCCGATGGCGCCGATCGGGCCGAGCGCGTAGTTGAAGCCCATGTTGGCGGCGAGCAGGCAGAGGAGGCCGAGCGAGACCGTCGCGGCGGACGCGACGATCGGGGCGGCGGCGTGGCGGAGCGCGATCGCCATCGCCCGGTGGCGGTCGGGGTGGCGGCGCAGTTCCTCGCGGTAGCGGGCGAGGAGGAGCAGCGCGTAGTCGGTCGAGATGCCGAACACGAGTGCGTTGAGGATGGTGGACATGCCGTCCGCCACGTAGAGGCCGGCGTGCTCGCCGAGCAGGTAGACGACCGCGTTCGCCACCTGCAGCGCGATGGCCGCGTTCACGATCGGCAGCAGCCACAGGATCGGGCTGCGGTAGGTGAGCAGCAGGACGGCCGTGACGACGAGGATCGTGATGATGAAGATCGGCTTGTCGATGTTCTCGAAGGCGTCGCCGACGTCGAGCGCGGAACCCGCGGGACCGGTCAGGCGGATGTCGAGGCCGTCGGGTGCGCCGGCGCGGGACTGGTCGCGGAGGCTCCGGGCCTTGTCGTCGAGGGTGTCGTCGTCCGGCAGCGCGACGTTCAGCATGAGCGCCTTGCCGTCGCCGGACGCCTGCGGCGGCGCGATGGGCCGGGCGGCGAGGGGGGCGAGCGCGCGGCGGTCGGTCTCGGCCTTCGCGCGGTCGGCGGGCGTGATCCCCGAGGAGCGGGCGTAGACGACGATGCCCGGGGCCAGCTCCCCGCCGGGGAAGCGCGGGGTCAGCTCCTCGACCTTCGTGGACTGGGCGCCGCGCGGGAGTTCGGCGGACGCCTTCCCCTCGACGACGTCCGGCAGGCTGCTCGCGGCCGGGACGGCGAGGACGGTGATCGCGACCCAGAGCAGCAGCACCGCCCATTTCAGCAGGCGGCCCCGCGGCGCGGCCGATCGGTGTTTGCGTGAGAGCAGCATGGAGTGCTCTCCTTTCCGTGGGGTTCGTTGTCGCGTGGAGAACACGCCGTTCGGCGTGGTGATGCGGGCCTCGCCCGTCCGGGCCGCCGAGGGGCAACTCGGCGGCCCGGACTTCCGGACCGGTGTGGCGGCCGGGTCGTCAGACCTCGGGGAACGCCAGGAATCTGGCGTGGAAGGTGCGGGCGTCCGGCGGCGGGTCGTCGTCGGAGCGCTTGTAGCGGTAGAGGAGCGCGATGTACTCCTCGAAGAAGGGCCGGATCTCGTCCGGCCTGAGCGTGACGGTGGCGAACGAGAAGAGCAGCGCGTCCGCCCACGGCTCGCCGAGACGGTCGCGTTCACGCTGGAAGCGGGCGAGCATGTCCATCTCGTTCGCGAACTCCAGGCGCGTCAGCTCCTCCACCGCCCGGCGCAGCTCCGGGGACTGCTCGCTGCGCGGGGGCAGCCGCCGGTCGGCGGGCACCTCCCGCCACCAGCGCTCCCGTCCGCGCGCCAGTTCCGGCGCCTCCTCGATGAACCCGTGCTTGGCGAGCTGCCGCAGGTGGTAGCTCGTCGCGCCGGTGCTCTGGCCGAGCTCGCGGGCGAGGGTGGTGGACGAGACCGGACCGCGCCGCATGATCTCGGCGATCCGCTGCCGCAGCGGGTGCGCGAGCAGCCGCACCTGCCGCGGATCGGTGATCGTCTCAGGCGGCGGTCGTTCCTTCATGCCTTGGACCGTAGAAGTTGCAAAGGCCCTTTGCAACGGTTCTTTGCAATGTTCACCGGAGAGGGGGAGGGACTGCGACCTGAGAGGGAGACCTGAGAGGTGCCGCCTCACTCTCAGGTCTGGTCGAGGACGCGGCCGTCGGTGAGGGTGATGACGTGGTCGGCGTGCGCGGCGGCGGACGGGTCGTGGGTGACCATGACGATCGTCTGGCGCATCTCGTCCACGGAGCGGCGCAGGAACGCGAGGACCTCGGCGCCGGAGCGGGAGTCGAGGTTGCCGGTCGGCTCGTCCGCGAAGATCAGCTCGGGGCGTCCGGCGAGGGCGCGGGCGCAGGCGACGCGCTGCTGCTGGCCGCCGGAGAGCTGGGCCGGACGGTGCGAGAGCCGCTCGCGGAGGCCGACCGTGTCGATGACCTCGTCCAGCCAGGCCGGGTCGAGCCCGCGGCCCGCGATGTCGGCGGGGAGCGTGATGTTCTCCAGCGCGGTCAGGGTCGGGACGAGGTTGAACGCCTGGAACACGAAGCCGATCCGGTCGCGGCGAAGCCGGGTGAGGCCGCGGTCGTCCAGGCCCGTGATCTCGGTGCCGCCGATGTGCACGCGGCCCGAGTCGGGCGAGTCGAGCCCGGCCATGACGTGCATGAGCGTCGACTTGCCGGACCCGGACGGCCCCATCACCGCGACGAACCGCTCGCGGGGGATGCCGACCGTGACGCCGTCCAGCGCGGTCACGCGGGCGTCGCCCGTCCCGTACAGCTTGCGCACGCCTTCGGTCCGTGCGGCGAACTCGGTCACGTGGGTGCCCCTTTCCGTCCTCCTCGATTGGAGCGGAGGGCGTGCGGGGCGCGGCAGCGCCGGACGGAGCGAGCCGGTGCCGAAAGTCGTGGCCTCTGGTGGAAGCGGTGCGACTTTCGGAGGGGCCGTGCGCCCTTGGCTGATCGGCACGTCTGTGGTCAACTAAAATCACTGGGGAACGGGTGGGAGG
>NZ_VCKW01000491.1 GCF_005889715.1 Actinomadura soli | reverse complement strand
GGGTCGGTGTCTGGTGAATACCTATGGGCCGACGGAGGCGGCGGTGATGGTGGCTGCCGCGACGGTGGACGCGGAGCGGCCTGGGGTGGTGCCGTTTGGTCGTCCGATCGCCAATACCCGTCTGTTCGTGCTGGACGAGGCGCTCGCGCCGGTGCCGGTCGGGGTGGCGGGCGAGTTGTACATCGCGGGTGCGGGGTTGGCGCGCGGGTATGTGGGTCGCCCTGGGCTGACGGCGGAGCGGTTTGTGGGGTGTCCGTTCGGTGCGGGTGAGCGGATGTATCGCACGGGGGATCTGGCGCGGTGGACGGCGGATGGGCAGTTGGTGTTCGCGGGGCGTGCGGATGAGCAGGTGAAGGTCCGCGGGTTCCGGATCGAGCCGGGTGAGGTCGAGGCCGCGCTGCTGGCCCACCCGGACGTGGCGCAGGCGGCGGTCATCGCCCGCGAGGACGCCCCGGGCGACAAACGCCTGGTCGCCTACATCGTGTCTGCCGAGGGCGGCGAGCCGGTCGACCCGGAGGGGGCGCGGGAGTTTGTTGGTGGGCGGTTGCCGGAGTACATGGTGCCTTCAGCGGTGGTGGTGTTGCCGGAGTTGCCGTTGACGGCCAACGGCAAGCTGGACCGTCGAGCCTTACCTGCACCGGAGTACACCGGGGGCGAAGGCCGTGGGCCGGCCACGGTGCGCGAAGAGGTGTTGTGCGCGGTTTTCGCCGAGGTTCTTGGTGTGAACTCGGTCGGGGTGGAAGACGACTTCTTCCGCCTCGGCGGGCACTCCCTGCTGGCGGTGTCGCTGGTGGAGCGGCTGCGGGCACGCGGGGTGTCGGTGTCGGTGCGGGCGTTGTTCCAGACGCCGACTCCGGCGGGGTTGGCGCGGGCGGCTGGGGCGGTGTCGGTGGAGGTTCCCGACAACCTGATCCCGGCCGACGCTGAGCGCATCACCCCGGACTTGCTGCCGCTGGTGGACCTCACCCAGTCCGAGATCGACCGGGTGATCGCGTCCGTTGAGGGCGGCGCGGCCAACGTGGCCGACATCTACCCGCTGGCCCCGCTTCAGGAGGGCCTGCTCTTCCACCATCTCCTCGCCGGTAGTGGTGGGGATGTCTACGTCACCATGCGCGTGGTGGAATTCGAGTCCCGGGCCCGCTTGGACGAGTTCACCCAGGCACTGCAACAGGTCGTCGACCGCCACGACATCTACCGCACGGGCATGGTCTGGGAAGGACTCCGCGAACCCGTCCAAGCGGTATGGCGTCAGGCTGCCCTGCCCGCGCGGGAACACACGCTGGATTCGGCCGAGGCCGATCAGACGGCAGCACTGCTGGATGCGGCAGGCTCGGTGATGGACCTTTCCCGGGCCCCGCTGATGGACCTGCATATCGCCGAGCTGGACGGCGGTGAGTGGCTGGGTGTGGTGCGGATGCATCACATGGTCCAGGACCACCTGGGCATGGACGTCCTGTTGCAGGAGCTGCGGGCCGTGCTGTCCGGGCAGACGGGGGCATTGACCCCGGCCGCGCCGTTCCGCAACTTCGTGGCGCAGGCCAGGGGAGTCGACCGATCCGAGCACGAGCGATTCTTCGCGGACCTGCTCGGCGACGTGACCGAGCCGACCGCGCCGTTCGGACTGCTCGACGTGCGCGGCGACGGCTCCGATGTGGTTTCCGAACTGCTGCCCGTCCCCGGCCAGGTGGCGGTCGAGTTGCGCGACGTGGCGCGGCGGCTGGGTGTGAGCCCCGCGACGGTGCTGCACGTGGCGTGGGCGCGGGTGCTAAGCGTGTTGTCCAACCGCGATGACGTGGTGTTCGGCACGGTGCTGTTCGGCCGGATGAATGCCGGAACCGATGCCGATCGGGTGATGGGCCCGTTCTTCAACACCTTGCCGGTGCGGATGCACGCTGGTCAGACCGGGGTGCGCGCTGCTGTTGAGCAGATGCGGGCCCAGTTGGCGGGACTGCTGGAGCACGAGCATGCGCCCCTCGCAGTCGCCCAGCAGGCCAGTGGGATCGTGGGTAACACGCCCTTGTTCACGTCCCTGTTCAACTACCGACATGCCAGCCAGGAGACGGATACCTCTCAGCAACCCGAGGGCATCCGGAGTGTCTTCCTCCGTGACAGGACCAACTATCCGTTGACGGTGTCGGTGAACGACCTGGGCGACAACGGGCTGAGCTTGAGCATTCTTGCGGTGGAGCCCATCGACGCGCGCTTGGTCGCCCGCCTGGTGTACACAGCCGTGGAGAACACGGTGGCCGCCCTCGCCGCGACCCTTGACAGCGCGCCGGACATCGCCCTGCATCGAGTGGATGTCCTGGACGCCGATGAGCGGGATCGGGTGCTTGCCGGGTGGAATGACACGGCGGTGGAGGTGGCGTCGGCGTCGTTGCCCGAATTGTTCGAGGCGCAGGCGCGTCGGACCCCGGAGGCTGTCGCGGTGGTGTTCGAGGGCGTTGAGGTGTCGTATGCGGAGTTGGACGCCCGCGCGACCCGGTTGGCGCGTCGCCTGGTCGCGGAGGGTGTGGGGCCGGAGTCGGTGGTGGCGGTGGTGTTGGAGCGGGGTGTTGAGTTGATGGTGGCGTTGTGGGGGGTGTTGAAGGCGGGTGCGGCGTATTTGCCGGTGGATCCGGGGTATCCGGCGGGGCGGGTGGCGTTGCTGTTGGAGGACGCGGCGCCGGTGGTGGTGTTGGACGACCCGGCGGTCGTGGCCGACTGGT
>NZ_VCKW01000490.1 GCF_005889715.1 Actinomadura soli | reverse complement strand
GTGAAGATCAAGGCGGTGGCGCAGCCCTCGTCGTCGGTGACGGTGAGGGTGGCCTGGTAGGTGCCGGGTCGCCGGTAGGTGTGGGTGGGGTACGGGCCGCCGTTCGGCAGCGCGGCGCCGTCGCCGAAGGTCCAGTCGTAGCGGGCGATCGTGCCGTCGGGGTCGGCGGAGGCGGTGCCGTCGAAGCGGGCGGTGCGGTCGGTGATGGTGCTCTGGAAGGCCGCCTTCGGGCCCTGGTCGGGTGGGACGGAGACGCCCTGGAATGTGGGGTTGCTGCCGCCGGTCGGGAATGGTGAGCCCGCGAGCTGGGTGAGCACGCCGGTCTTGCCGATGTCGAAGGCCGCAAGGTCGTGGGTCTCGAAGTTGCCCACGTAGAGTCTCCGGCCGTCTCGGCTGGGAGTGATTCCCACGGACGCGCCTGCTGATTCGAAGGGCGAGCCTGGGACGGCTTGCAGTACGCCGTCCCGTCCTATGGAGAAGGCGGTCACGTTGCGTGTGACCGTGGTGTCGTGGTTCGGGCTGGTGACGTAGAGGTGCCGGCCGTCCGGCGTGACCGCCGCGTCCTCGGGGAAGACGGCGGTGGGGAACGGCGAGCCGGGAATGGACGAGAGGCTGCCGTCATGGGCGATGCGGTAGCCGTACACGACGTCCGATCCGGTGCTCGCGACGTAGATGAACCGGCCGTCCGGGGTGATGTCGGATCCGTTTCCGCCGGAGCCGACCGGGACGTTTGGAATTGTGGTGCGCTTCAGGCCGCCATCGGGGCGGACGGCGAGCACGACCATGTCGTCCGCGCGTCCTTTGGCGGGGAGGCCGTGGCTGACGAAGACGAATCGTCCGTCCGCCGAGGCCGACACGGTGCGCGGTTGGGGGGATCCGGTCGGCACCGGTGTGCCGATGAGGTGGGGTTTTCCGTTCGCGTCGACTGACAGGGCCGAGACGGTGCCGGAATTCAGATTGGCGGTATAAAGCGTCTTGCCGTCCGGGGCTATGGCAATGCCGAAAGGCACCTGTCCTCCGACCGGGACTGGTTCGCCCAGCGGGGCGAGTTTGCCTCGATCGTCGACCGTATAGCCGGAGATCGTGCCGTCGCCTCCGTTGGCCGTGTAGGCCCTGCGCCCGTCGGGTGTGAAGACGAAACCGCGTGGCCCGGTGCCGGTCGTTACACGGTCGATCGGGGTGGGCCGCCCCTTGGAGTCGAGTGTGAAAGTGGTGATGTCGTTGGAGAACAGATGCAGCACGTACAGCGCGTTCCGGCGGCTCGGCGGCTCGGACACCGTTCCCGCCGAGGCGGATGCCTGGACGATCGGTGTCGCTATGACTGCACTGAGTAAGCAACCCAGGACGCGGCTTCGACCCTTCATTTGGCTGACCTTCCCGTCGCCATCTGTGTGACCCTTGCTAATGGTCACGGAAGGCGCGCTGTCCTGGTTCAATCCAGACCGGGCTCGACTCCCCGGAGGCCGTGATGAGGGTGGCGCGGGTAAATGGCATTTTTCGGTGTCGCGCAGGGTGTGCGCGTAGGCCGGTCGGAGTGAAGGTGGCGGTGGGGGTGTCTGGAATGTCGTTCGAGGGCGCATTATGGCCTTATGAGCGATGACGAGCGGGCGCACGAGCGTGGGGCGGAGCGGTGGCGTAGCCTTCCGCCGCGTATCCGGCTGGAGGACACGATGGCGGGGCAGGAGGTTCCGCCCAAGCCTCAGGTGATCGCGGATCCGGGTAGCACGGAGGTCGACGAGGCCACCCGATACCCGGCCTGACCTGGGACGTTCCCGTCCGGCGCCTCGGTCGGATCTTCAACTGGGGATGACGTCAGGTTTGCGCCGCGATCGGTACCGTCAGAAAGGTGTTTGGCCAGCGTAAGACGTGTGTCCAGGTGGTCAAGGGCCGGACGGGCGACGCGGCGCGCCTGTGCGAGGCCGCCGACCGCTGGCACCGGGAGGTCGCTCCCCGGGCCCGGGGATGGCTGGGCAGCACCGGCGGAGTGACCGCTGACGGGGTCTACTTCAACCTGATGCGCTTCGACTCTCCGCGCGCGGCCCACCGCAACGACCGGAGTCGCGCGCAGGGGCAGTGGTGGGACGAGGTCGCCGACCTCTTCGAGGGCGAGGTCACCGTCGAGGAGTCCACGGACGTGGAGACGTTCGGACGGGGCGGCTCCGACGAGGCGGGATTCGTCCAGATCCTGCGGACCCACATCCGCGACCGGGAGGCGGTGCGTCCGCACGTGCCCGAGGAGGCCCAGCGGACGCTGACGCGGCTGCGGCCCGACATGATCGGCGGCATGTTCTGCATTCACCCCGACGGCACCTGCACCGGCGTGGCCTACTTCACCTCGCTCGAGGCGGCCCGCAAGGGCGAGCGAACGGAGATGCCGCCGGAGTACAAAGCCTGGCGCGACGAGCAGATGGCCCATTTCGACCAGGAAGCGGTCTTCTACGATCTGCGCGAATTCTGGCTGCAATCCCCGTGACGGGTCGTTTCAGAACGCCGGTACGGGGTGCGGGTCCGGCTTGCCGGCTCGGCGGAGGGCGGCGGAGACGCCCGCGCGGGAGGTGACGCCGAGCTTGGCGAAAATGTGGCTGAGGTGGCATTCCACCGCGCGGACGCTGATGATGAGCGACTCGGCGATCTGCAGGTTCGTCCGGCCCTCCGCGACCAGGAGCGCCACGTCCAGTTCGCGCCGGGAGAGCCCGTACAGGGCGGGGGACC
>NZ_VCKW01000489.1 GCF_005889715.1 Actinomadura soli | reverse complement strand
CCCGCCCGCCGGGCCGGGACCGAGCATGACGTTGCCCGGCGTCACGTCCCGGTGCAGCACCCCGGCGGCGTGCGCGGCGCGCAGCGCGCCCAGCACGGCCGCGCCCACCCGCGCCGCCTCCGCCGGCGGCAGCGGCGCCGCCTCGCGCAGCGTCACGCCCTCGACCAGCTCCATCACGATCCACGGCCGGTCGCCGTCGACGAGCACGTCGTGGACCACGACGATCGACTCGTGCTCCAGCAGCGCCGCCGCCCGCGCCTCCCGCACCGCCCGCGCCATCAGCCGCCGCCGCTCCTGCGGTTCCAGGCCCTCGGGCGGCAGCACCTCCTTCACCGCGACCCGGCGCCGCAGCACCCCGTCGACCGCCTCCCACACCCGGCCCATGCCACCGCGCCCCAGCTCCCGCACCAGCCGGTACCGGCCACCGACCTCCACGGTGTCCGCGGGCGGGCCCGGGCCGTCGGACGGGTCCACGGGGTCACGCTCCGGCGGGCAGACCGAATGATCGCCGAACAGGCTAACCGCCCGGACCGGACCAAAGTGATCATCTGCCCTGTATCGGCCACGCGGCCGGTTCCGGCGGGGGCGGCGGTGGTGGACGGGCGCCCGGCGCGGGGTTAACTTGCCAGGGAGAACCTTGATCGTCGGGACTGCTCGGGGGACGGGAGGGAGCCGACATGAACCGTCCCCGCACGCGCCTGCGGTGGCTCGCCGGACTCGCCGCCGGAACGCTCGCCGCCACCGCCCTCGCCGCCCTGGCCGCGCCCACCGCACAGGCCGGGCACGGCAGGAACCCGCACCTGATGCGGATCCTGCGGTCGATGACGCTGGAGGAGAAGGCCGCGCAGCTGTTCGTCCTGCAGATCTACGGCAAGAGCGCCGACACCGCAGACGCGGCCGCCGTCGCCGCCAACCGCAGGCTGTACGGGGCCGACAACGCCGCGCAGGTCATGGCCCGCTACAACCCCGGCGGGTTCATCTACTACGGCGAGAACGTCACCGACCCGCACCAGCTCGCCGCGTTCTCCAACGGCATCCAGCGCGCCGCCCTCGCGCAGCGCCACAAAATCCCCGCGACGATCGCCATCGACCAGGAGGGCGGCATCGTCGCCCGCGTCCAGCCGCCCGCCACCCAGTCGCCCGGCGCGATGGCGCTGGCCGCCGGGCGCAGCACCGCCGACGCCCGCGCCCTGGCCCGCATCACCGGACGGGAACTGCGCGCCATCGGCGTCAACCAGGACTACGCGCCCGACGCCGACGTCAACGTCAACCCCGCCAACCCCGTCATCGGCGTCCGGTCCTTCGGGTCCGACCCGGGCCTGGTGTCGTCCATGGTCAGCGCGCAGGCCGGCGGCTACCGGTCCGCGGGCGTCACCCCGACCGTCAAGCACTTCCCCGGGCACGGCGACACCACCACCGACAGCCACACCGGCGTCCCGGAGATCGACCACACCCGCGAGGAGTGGGAGCGGCTCGACCTGCCGCCGTTCCGCGCCGCCATCGCCCGCGGCGTCGACTCGATCATGACGGCGCACATCGTGGTGAAGTCACTGGACGCCTCCGGCGACCCCGCCACCCTGTCGCGGCCCATCCTCACCGGCATCCTGCGCGAGCGGCTCGGCTACCGCGGCGTCGTCGTCACCGACGCCCTGGACATGGACGGCGTCCGCGCCAAGTACGGCGACGAGCGCGTCCCCGTCCTCGCCCTCAAGGCCGGCGCGGACGTCCTGCTCAAACCGCCCGCCGGCAAGGACGGCACCGGCGTTTTCCCCCGCCAGCTCGCCGCCGTCGTCGCCGCCGTGAGATCCGGCGAGCTGACCGAGAAGCGCGTCGAGGAGTCGGTGTACCGGATCCTGGAGCTGAAGCACGAGCGCGGCCTGTTCCGCGACCCCTACGCCGACGAGTCCAGGATCGACGACGTCGTCGGGACGCCGCCGCACCTGGACGCCGCGCAGCGCGCCACCGACCGCACCACCACCCTGATCAAGAACGGCGCGGGCGTGCTGCCGCTGCGGCCGGGCCCGCGCAAGGCGCTCGTCACCGGATGGGGCGTGTCCACCACCGCGACGCTCGGCACCGAGCTCGCCCGCCGCGGCGCCACCGCCACGATCCGGCAGACCGGCCTCAGTCCCGGGCAGGCCCAGATCGACCAGGCCGTCGCCGCCGCCGAGGACCAGGACCTCGTCGTCGCCGTCACCAACCGCGCCTGGGACGTCAAGGACGAGCCCGGCCACAACGGGCCCGGCCAGGCCAACCTCGTCAGGGCTCTCCTCGCCACCGGCAAGCCCGTCATCGTCGTCGCCGTCCGCGACCCCTACGACATCGCCTGGTTCCCCGAGGCCGCGACCTACCTGGCCACCTACTCCTACACCGCCGAGGCGCTGCGGGCCGCGGGCAAGGTGCTGTTCGGCGAGGTGGAGCCGCGCGGCCGGCTGCCCGTCACGATCCCCGTCCGCGACGAGCCCGGCACCGCCCTCTACCCGTTCGGCCACGGCCTCGGCTACCGCCGCTGACCGCCACCGAACGCCGCCGTGCTCCACTGGGCGCCGCTGACCGGCCCCCCGCGACGGTCAGCGGCGCTCGGTGGCCCGGCCGGGCACGCCCCTCCGGCCGCTAGACGAGTAGTTCCGAAGTGATCAGTGGTCGAACGCGGTCAGTGACCGGGTGATGGGCTGGCCGGTGCGGTGGTTGTGCCAGATCGCTGCGGCCATGGCCAAGATGCGCTGGGCGACCCGTACCG
>NZ_VCKW01000048.1 GCF_005889715.1 Actinomadura soli | reverse complement strand
CCCCCGTGCCGCTCTCCCCCGCACCGGCCTCCCCTGGACCGGTGTTCTCAGGGCCGGCCGCGGCCGCTTCGGACCGGATCAAAGCGCCTCCCGCCTCGTCCGTCACTCCCGCCCACTACCGATCATCTTCCCCGTCATCGGTAGCAACGACCAGAACCCGTTTATTGCGTTGCCACCGGTGCTGGTCGGCGGGCATGCGTGAGCCGCGGAAGAGGGCTGCGCATAAGTGAAGGAAAGGGGCTGGTCAGCGGCCTGATGCCTGCCATGACCATGAGCCCCGGCCGGCGGGCGGGACGGTCCCGCGGCGTCCGCCCCGGCACCGCGGGACCGTCCAGCCCGCCGGCTGCGGCCGGTGAGCCCGACCCCGCCGAGCGGGCCCCCCTCCTGCACGGCCCGCCGGCGGCGTCGCTCTCCGGCTCCCAACTCCTACAGCGCCCGCCTGCCGCGAAATGTCACACGACCGGCCGTAATAGTGGTCTACCTGGGAGGACGTCCCGGCGCGGCTTCCCCGGGACCAGTGCGCGGGTCGGCCCGCGCGCCGCCGCGGGCGTCAGGTGGTGAGGCTGCGCGGGCGCAGATCGGTCCAGTTCGCGGTGACGTAGCCGAGGCAGTCGGGCCGGGACGCGGGGCCGAAGGCGGTCGTCCAGCCGGCGGGGACGTCGGCGAACCCGGGCCACAGGGAGTGCTGGCCCTCGTCGTTGACGAGGACGAGGAACGTCCCTTCGGGGTCGTCGAACGGGTTGGTCATCTCACGCCTCCTGGGCGACGGGGACGGAGCGGCGGGCGATGGAGCGGACGATCTCCCCGGTGCGCACGGCCGTCATGGACAGCAGCGACGACGCGATGCCGTGGCTGTGCTCGGTGGCGCCCTGCAGGTAGACGCCCCAGCGCGGGCCGGGCTGGGTGGCGACGCGGTAGTCGCGCTCCATGACCGGACGCCCGTCCGGCCCGGTCTGGCAGAGCGGCGCCGCCTCGCCGAGCAGGTCGAACGGGTCGCGCTCGCGGTAGCCGGTGGCGTAGACGATCGCGTCGGCGTCCACGTCGCGCACATCGCCGGTCGGCATGAACCGGACCCGCGCCCGCACTCCCCCGGGCTCCTCCCGGACGTCCACGATGCGCGAGACATTGAGGATGCGGAGCCGTTCGGCCCCCGCGACCTTCTCGGCGTAGGAGCGCCGGTACAGCTCGTCGATGAGGTCGAGGTCCACCACCGAGTAGTTGGTGTTGCGCGAGTAGTCGAACAGCATCCGCTTCACGTCGTCGGGGGCGTCGTAGTAGTGGTCGACGGCCTCGGGGTCGAAGATGCGGTTGGCGAACGAGCTGTCGTCGGCGGGCGAGTACCCGTACCGGGCGAAGACGGCGCACACCTCGGCGCCGGCGAAGGTGCGGTGCAGGTACTCGACGGCTTCGGCGGCGCTCTGCCCGGCGCCGACGACGACGAGCCGCTTCGGGGTCCAGCCCGGCCGCTCGGCGAGGCGGGTGAGCAGGTCCTCGGTGTGCCAGATCCGCTCGCCCTGCCGGACGCCCTCCGGCAGGACGGGCTCCAGCCCGGCGCCGATGACGGCGTTGCGGGTCAGGTGCGTCTCCAGCTCGTCGTCGCGCCGCACGACGACCTCGAGCGTCTCGTCGTCGTGCGGGCGCATGGCGACCACTTCGGAGCGGTAGCGGACCCGGTCGGCGAACGCGGCGGCCGTCCATTCGAGGTAGTCGTGGAACTCCACCCGCGTCGGGAACATCGTCTTGTGGTTGACGAAGTCGACGAGGCGGCCCCTGGCGTGCAGGTAGGCCAGGAACGAGTACGGGCTGGCGGGGTTGCGCAGCGTCACCAGGTCCTTGAGGAAGTGGACCTGCATGGTGGCGCCGTCGATGAGCATGCCCCGGTGCCAGCCGAACTCCGGCTGCTTCTCGAAGAACACGGCGTCCGCGGACGCGCCGCCTCCGCCGTCCTTCCCGGCGACGCGGTCCGCCTCGTCGAGCGCGACCGCGAGCGCCAGGTTGGACGGGCCGAACCCGATGCCCACCACGTCATGGACGGGGGTCTGCATGCGCTCCTCCGGCATCTGGCGGGCCTCAGGCGGGCTTCGCCGCGGCGGCCTTGGCGATCTTCGGGACGATCTGCTCGATGACGTACGGGACCGACAGCGGGGTCGGGGTGCGCAGCGGCCAGAACGACTTCAGGTCGAGCGCCACGTACGAGCCGCGCTTGACGACGGCGAGGTCGGCGAAGAGCTTGTTGCCCTCGATCTTCTTCTGCGTGGCCGGGTCGTCGTTGTAGTGGCTGAGCAGGACGTCCACGTCAAGGACGGAGATCTTCTCCATGCTCAGCTCGGCGGCGAAGCCCTCACCGGGCAGCTTCTTCAGGGGCTCGGGCAGCACCATGCCGAACTGCTTGAGCAGCTTGACGCTGGTGTCGCCGTCGGCCTTCATCACGCCGATGTTCCCGTTCGGGAACATACTGGTGAACGCGAACCCCTTGCCGTTCAGCTCGGGGTGCTGGGTCTTCACTGCGGCGAGGCTGGTGTCGAGCCTCCCGACCAGGGCGCCGCCCTCGTCGGACTTGCCGACGGCCTTGGCGACCTGCATGGTGATCTGCTGCCAGGCGTCCTCGGCGGGCCCGGTCTGGTACGCGACGGTCGGGGCGAGCTTGGAGAGCTTGCCGTACTCCTTGTCGATGTAGAAGTCGCCGGCGGCGAGGATGAGGTCGGGGCGCAGCGCCGCGATCTCCTCCAGGTTGAACCCGGCCTCCCCGGCCTTGAGCAGCTTGGGCTTCTCGCCGGTGAGCCTGGGCGCGCTCCAGGGGGCGAGGCCGTCGGGCTGGACGCCGGTCAGCTCGGCCATGCCGACGGGCGTGACGCCGAGGGCGAGCAGCGCGTCCTGGTCGACCTCGCCGAGCGCGACGATCCGCTTCGGCGCGGAGTCGATCTTGGCGGTGCCGAGCTTGTGGGTGATCGTGACCGGGAACGCCCCGGCCCCCGCCTCGGCGCCCGAGGTGTTGTCCGCGGGTTCGTCGTCGCCGCACGCGGCGGCCGTTCCCAGGCTCAGGACGAGCGCGGCGGTGACCGCCATTCGCCGCATAATGGTGCGCATTGAGGACCGGTGTCCTTCCAGAATTCCGGGGTTATCGACCGAGATCTTAGGTTAGGCTCACCTAACTGTGCAATGGGTCGGCATATATGGGCCTTCTCACCTCATCCGGGCCAGCAGGCCCGCCACCGTGGGCGCGGTCATCAGGGCCGCGATCTTCACGGACTCGCATCCGGGCTCCCTCCTGATCCGCCGGACGAGCTTCATGGCGAGCAGCGAATGGCCGCCGAGATCGAAGAAGTCGTCGTCCGGGCCGACCTCGGCGACGCCGAGCTCCTCCGCGAAGATGCGGCACAGGACCGCCTCCCGGTCGTCGTCCCCGGTCCGCGCCGCCGGCGCCGCCGCCTCGGGCGTGGCGGCGCGAGCGGCCGGCACGGCGGGCGTCAGCGGGGCGGGCAGGGCGCTCACCCTCACGCCCGGGTCCGCGGCGACGGCGTCCATCAGCGCGAGGAGGCCGTCGGCCAGGGCGGCGATCGTGTCCCGGTCGAACATGTCGGCGGAGTAGTCGACGATCAGCCGGAGGCCGTCCTCGCCGGCGCCCTCGCGGAAGATGAAGTCGATGTCGAACTTCGCCGCGCCCGGGCCGAACAGCGCCTCCCGCTGCTCCAGTCCGGGGAACCGCACGTCGCCCGCGCCCTGGTTCTCGTAGCCGACCATCACCTGGAACAGCGGGTTGCGGCCGGGCACGCGGCGGGGGCGCAGCGCCTCGACGACCGCCTCGAACGGCAGGTCCTGGTTGGCGAGCCCGGCGAGATCGGCCTCCCGGACGCGGCCGAGCAGCTCGGCGAACGCGGGGTCGCCGGACACGTCGGCGCGCAGCACGAGCGTGTTGACGAAGAAGCCGACGAGGTCCCGCGCGGCCTCCTCGGTGCGTCCGGCGACGGGGCTGCCGAGCGGGACGTCGTCGCCCGCGCCCGTGCGGTGCAGCAGGGCGGCGACGGCGGCCTGGCAGACCATGAACATGCTGGCGTTCGCGTCGCGCGCGACCTGGCGCAGCCGCCGCGTCAGGCCGGGCGGGAAATCGGCGGTCAGGGTGCCGCCGCGCTGCCCGGTGGTGCCGGGGCGCGGCCTGTCCGCGGGCAGCGGGATCTCCTCGGGCAGGCCGGCGAGGGCCCGCGCCCAGTGGCCGAGCTGCCGGGCGTGGACGCTGCCGGGGTCGAGCGGGTCGCCGAGCAGCTCGCTCTGCCACAGCGCGTGGTCGGCGTACTGGACGGGCGGCGCCTCCCAGCCGGGGGCCTTCCCGTCCAGGCGCGCCGTGTACGCCTCGGCGACGTCGCGGGCGAACGGCCCGAACGACCACTCGTCGAACGCGATGTGGTGGAAGACGGCGAGCAGCAGGTGCTCGCGCTCCCCCTCGGGGAACACCGCTACCCGCAGCGGGATGTCCTTGGCGAGGTCGAACGGCCGGGCGATGACGTCCTGCGGCGGGCACGTCGCCACCTCCAGGACGGGACGCGCCTCATCCGGCGCGAGAATCCGCTGGTAAGGGACGCCGTCGTGCTCGGGGAACACGGTGCGGAGGCTCTCGTGCCTGGCGGTGACGTCGCCGATCGCGGCTTCGAGCGCCGCGCGGTCGAGGTCGCCGCGGAGCCGGACGGCCAGCGGCAGATGGTACGCGCCGCGCGGCCCGTCGTCCTCGCGGAGGAGCTGGTCGAGCATCCACAGGCGGCGCTGCGCGGACGACAGCGGAACGCGGTCCGGCCGCTCCTTCGGCTCCAGGACGGGCCGGGCCCCGGCGGCGGCGTTGCGGTGGACGCGTTCGGCGAGTTCCGCGACGGTCGGCGCCTCGAACAGGTCGCGGATCGCCAGCTCGGCGCCGAGCACCGCGCGGGCGCGTCCGACGAGCCGGGTCGCGAGGAGGGAGTGGCCGCCGAGGTCGAAGAAGTCGTCGTCGACGCCCGCCCCGGGCACATCCAGGACCTCGGCGAACAGCGTGCACAGGAGCCGCTCGACGGGCGTGCGGGGCGCCCGCCCGGCGCGGCGCGGCCCGTCCTGACCGGGGTCGGGGAGGGCGCGCCGGTCGAGCTTGCCGTTCACGGTCAGCGGCAGCGCGTCCAGCGTCATGATCGCGCTCGGCACCATGTAGCCGGGGAGGCGTCCCTTCAGCGCCTCCCGGACCCGGGCCGCCAGCACGCCGTGGTCGCGGGCGGCGACCGGGTTGTTCGCGTAGGAGGCGGGCGCGCGTCCGGGCTCGGCCGGAAGGCAGGCCGCTCCCCCGCCGAACACCGCGTCGTAGCAACCGGCCGTCCCGGACGGGGTGAGCACCACGTCCGGGAACAGCGCGTGCAGCGTCTCCGGCTCGACGCCTTCGGTCGCGTCGGGTGGTGTGCCGTTCTGGAGGGCGTGCAGGGCGGCCATCTCGCCGGTCAGCCGCGCGTCGGGGATGCCCCTGACACGCAGCGGGCCGGGCGGCCTGTCGGTCAGGTCGTCCAGGGTGCTCCAGTCGATGACCGGCGTGTCGGGGGCGGGGGCGGCGTCCTTGTGGAGGACGGCGTCGTAGCGGTGGCGGGTCAGCTCGTTGTGGTGCGTGCCGCGCTTGATCAGGACGTCCACGCGCGCAGGGCCGTCCAGGGCCGCGAAGAACGCGGGGTCGAGGAGCAGTTCCTTCTCCATGCGGACGGCGCGCTCGACGGCGTCCAGGTCGCCGCCGCCGCGTCCGTGCTGGATCGCGGCGTGCAAGGCGCGGACCGTTCGCAGGTCGCGGACGTCGCCGATGAACAATGCCCCGCCGGGTGCGAGGAGCCGCATCGCCTTGGCGATGACGTCCTGGAGGTAGGCGGCCCCGGGGAAGTACTGCACCACCGAGTTGATCACGATGGTGTCGTAGTACGCCTCGGGCAGCCCGCCCGTGTCGTGCGCGGGCCGGCAGCTCAGCCGGACGCGCGAGTCCGGCCCGAGGTCCTGCCGGAGTTTGGCGATGACGGGCTCGGAGAAGTCGGTGCCCCAGTACTCGTCGGTCTCGGGCGCGAGGCGGGTCAGGATGAGTCCTGCCCCCACCCCGATCTCAAGGACGCGGCGGGGCCGGAGCGCCCGGATGCGGTCGAGGGTCGTCGCGCGCCATTCGCGCATGTGGTCCAGTGGGATGGGCTCGCCGTCATAGCTGCTGTTCCAGCCGGCGAACTCCTCGTGATGGACGACGGTCCCGACCTCGGTGTACTCGGCGTCGTAGATCTGCCGCCATTCGGCGAGCTGCTCGTCGGCGGCGCCTTCGCGCGTCCCGTCCGGGACGACGCAGCCGACGAGCCGCTTCACGCCGGGGACGTCGGTGTCGGCGGCGACGACCGCGGCCTGCCCGACGCCGGGTTCGGCGGCGAGCGCGGTCTCGATCTCCTCCAGCTCGACCCGGTAGCCGCGGATCTTGACCTGGTCGTCGGTGCGGCCGAGGAAGTCGATGTTCCCGTCCGCGCGGACCCGGACGAGGTCGCCCGTCCGGTACATGCGGCCGCCACTGCTCGGGTCGGCGCAGAACGGGTCGGCGACGAAGCGCTCGGCGGTCAGGTCGGCGCGGCCGAGGTAGCCGCGGGCCAGTCCGTCGCCCGCGATGTACAGCTCTCCGGGGGCGCCGGGCGGGACGGGGCGCAGCCATCCGTCCAGGACGTAGCCGCGGGTGTTCCAG
This sequence comes from Actinomadura soli, assembly GCF_005889715.1. Lineage (GTDB taxonomy): Bacteria > Actinomycetota > Actinomycetes > Streptosporangiales > Streptosporangiaceae > Spirillospora > Spirillospora soli. Next base: position 33,843 of record NZ_VCKW01000048.1, on the reverse strand, counting down.
ATCGGCTTGCCGACGGTCGGGGTGGCGCTGTCCTCGGTGCCGCCGCCGAGCGTGTTGATCGTGTACTCGGTCGGGCCGTACAGGTTGTAGCCGAGGACGCCGTCGGCCTGCGCGAGCCGGTCCCAGACGGAGGTCGGGACGGCCTCGCCGCCGAGCAGGACGAGCGGCGGTCGGTGTTCCCCATTGAGGAGTCCCTCGTCGAGCAGCTGCTGAGCATAGGTCGGCGTCACGTTGATGACGTCGATGCGGTGCTGCCGCAGGTAGGCGGTAAGCGCTTCGGCGTCGCGGCGCAGGTCCTCGTCGCAGACGTGCACCTCGTGGCCCTCGATGAGCCAGAGCAGCTCCTCCCACGACATGTCGAAGGAGAACGAGACGGTGTGCGCGATCCGGAGCCGTCGGCCCGCGGACTCCACGACCGGATCGAAGATGTTGGCGCGGTGGTTGAACTGCATGTTGGTCAGACCGCGATACGGGGTGACCACGCCCTTGGGACGTCCGGTGGAGCCCGAGGTGTAGATGACGTAGGCGGGGTGGTCGAGGCGGCCCGGCGTGCCCGGGGCGAAGCCGGGCAACTCGTCCGGGGCCAGGTCGGTGCCGGGCAGGGCGGCGAGCGTGCGCGCCACCTCGGGGTCGTCCAGCGCGAGGGTGACGCCGGAGTGGGTCAGACCTGCGGCGATGTCGCGGTGCGAGAGCAGGCAGGTGGGGGCGGCGTCCTGGAGCATGTAGTCGAGGCGCTCGGCCGGATAGTCGAGTTCGAGGGGCAGGTAGGCGGCGCCCGTCCGCAGGACGGCGAACAGCGCGACGACCATCTGCGCGGAGCGGGGCAGCGCGAGCGCGACGACCCGCTCCGGGCCCGCGCCGTTGGCGATGAGCAGCCGGGCGAGCCGGTTGACCTCGGCGTTCAGCTCGCCGTAGGTGAGGCGGACATCGGGGAGCGAGACGAGCGCCAGGGCGCCGGGCTGCTCCGCGGCGCGTTCGGCGAGCAGTTCCGCGACGGTCAGTTCGGGGACGGGACGTCGCGCGTCCGCCCAGTCGCGGCGCAGCCGGTCGTGCTCGTCCGGGACGAGCAGGTCGAGGCGGTGGCACGGCATCCCGGGCGACTCCGCGAGCGTCCGCAGGACCCGGACGTACCGGTCGGTGATCCGCTCGGCCTCGGCCTCGGTGAACGCGTCGCCCCGGTACATCACGCGCAGCCCGGCGCCCGGCTCGACGACCATCGTGATCGGGTAGTGGGTGGCGTCGCGGACCTCGCGGCCGCGGACGCGGAGGGCGCCGTCCGGGCCGAAGCCGCGGCCGGTCGGCATGCCGGGGAAGTTCTGGAAGACGAACAGCGTGTCGAAGAGCGTCCCGAGGCCGGTGGCGCGCTGGACGTCGGCGAGCGCGACGAAGGAGTGGTCGAACAGCTCCGACTGGGCGGTCTGGACGCGGTCGAGCACGGCGGTGAGCGGGTCCGCCGGTCCGGCCTGAACGCGGACGGGGATGGTGTTGAACAGCAGCCCGACCATGGCGTCGACGCCGTCGACGTCCGGGTGGCGGCCGGAGACGGAGGCGCCGAAGACGACGTCGTCGCGTCCGGTCAGGCCCATCAGGACCAGGCCCCACGCGGTCTCGAACAGGGTGCCGGGCGTGACGCCGTGCTCGCGGGCGACGGCGTCCAGGCGGCCGGGCAGGCCGGGTGGCAGCGCGCGGTGCACCTCCCCCGCCGTCGCGAGGTCGGCCGGCCGGTCGACCAGGCCGGGCCGGACGAGGGCCGGTTCGTCGAAGCCGCCGAGCGCGCGGCGCCACGCGTCCACGGCGGCGGCCTTGTCGCGGCCGTTCACCCAGTCCAGGAACGCGCGGAACGGCGGGACGGGACGGGCCGCCTCGGCGGCGGCGTCGGTGTAGGAGTCGAGCAGCGAGGTGACGAGGAGGCCGCCCGACCAGCCGTCCAGCAGGATCAGCTCGGAGGTGAGGATCAGGCGGTGGTCGCCGGCCGCGAGGGTGGCGAGCGCGAACCGGATCAGCGGCGGCTCACCCGGGTCGAACGGCTCGGCGCGCTGCGCGTCGACGAACGCGTCGAGGTCGTCCGGGGCGACGCGGGCGTGCGTCCATGGGGTGTCGAAGGCGTCCGGGACGAACTGGACGGCGCGGTCGCCGTCCGTCCGGAACCCGGCCCGGAGGTTGGGGTACTTCTCCAGGACGGCGCGCACCGCGTCCGCCATCCGCGCCGGGTCGACCGGCCCGGACAGCGTCACCACGGCCTGCTGCACGTAGATGTCGCGGCCTTCCCCGGCCAGCATCAGGTGGAACAGCAGCCCTTCCTGGAGCGGCGAGAGCGGCAGTTCGCCGGCCTGGTCCGCCGCCTGGGCGGGAGCGGCGACGGCGGGCGCGGCCGTCGCCGCGAGCGCCTCGACGGTGCGCAGCCTGAACACGTCGCGGACGGTGAAGGACAGCCCGGCGCGGCGGGCGCGGGCGACGAGGAGCGCCGCGCTGATGCTGTCGCCGCCGGTGCGGAAGAAGTCGTCGTCGGCGCCCACCGCGTCGCGTCCGAGGACGGTCGCGGCGAGGCGGGCGAGGACGCGCTCCGGCTCGGTGGCGGGCGCGCGTCCAGCGCCGGGGCGGCCCGGGTCGGGCAGCGCGCGGCGGTCGACCTTGCCGTTCGGGTTGAGGGGCAGCTCGTCCAGGACGACCAGCTCCGCCGGGACGAGATAGTCGGGCAGCAGCGCGCGCAGCCGGTCGCGGAGATCGTCGGCGTCGACGTCCCCCGCGACATAGCCGGCGAGCCGCGACCCGTGCGCGGCGACGGCGGCCCGCCTGACCCCGGGCTGCGCGGCGAGCGCGGCCTCGACCTCGCCCGGCTCGATCCGGAAGCCGCGGATCTTGATCTGCTCGTCGGCGCGGCCGAGGAAGTCGAGCCCGCCGCCCGGGCGGCGCCGCACGCGGTCGCCGGTGCGGTAGAGGCGGGAGCCGGGCCGGCCGAACGGGTTCGCGACGAACCGCTCGGCGGTGCGGGCCGGGTCCCCGAGGTAGCCGCGCGCGAGCCCGTCGCCCGCGAGGTACAGCTCGCCCACGGGGACCTCGCGGAGCGCGGAGTCCAGGACGTGCGCGCGGGTGTTGGCGATGGGGAACAGCCCGCCGTCCTCTTCGACAAGGCTGTCCCCCGCGGCCTCGGAGCATCCGTAGAGGTTGACGAGCCGGGCCGGGACGCGCTCGGCCAGCGCGGCGGGCAGGGCCTCACCGCTGCTGATCCAGGTGGTGACCGAGGCGGGCAGCCCGTTCTCCACGAGCGCGGCGAGCAGGCTCGGGACGAGCGTGACGAGGCGGGCGTCGTGCCGTTCGATGAACTCGGCGAGCGCGACGGCGTCGGTGGCGGTCGCGTCGTCGGCGATGACGACGGTGTCCCCGGCGACGAGGCCGCCGAGCAGCTCGGTCGTGCCGTCGATGAACGCGGGCGAGCTCTTCGCGACACGGACGCCGCCGGGCGCGGCGAGGCCGGCGCCCCACGCGAGCCGGTTCGCGAGGGCGCGCTGCGTGCCCGCGACGGCCTTCGGCGTCCCGGTCGACCCGGACGTGAAGATCACGTATGACGGGTGCTCCGGATGGACGCCGGGACGTTCGCGGGGCGGCGCGTCCACGGGCGGCTCGTCCCGGCCGAGGACGAGGAGGGGGCGGACGGCGTCCAGCATCGCGTCCACGCGCGCGGGCGGGTAGGCCAGGTCGATCGGCAGGTAGGCGGCACCCGTCTTGAGGACGGCGAGCAGCGCGACCGCGAACTCGTCCGAGCGCGGCAGCGCCAGCGCGACGACCTGCTCGGGCCCGGCGCCGGCGGCGGCCAGCCGGTCGGCGAGCGCCTCGGCGCGGCGGTCGAGGTCGGCGTAGGTCAGGGCGGTGCCGCCGAAGACCACGGCGGTCGCGGCGGGCGTCCGCGCGGCCTGCTCCTCGATGAGGGCGGCGACCGTCCGGACGGGGAACTCGCGCGCGGTGTCGGGGTGCTCGACGGCGGCGCCGAGCGACGACAGCTTCCGCCGCGGGTCGGTGGTGACATGGGTGAGGAGGTCGTCGAGGCCGTCCAGGAGCCGCTCGACGGTCGCGGCGTCGAAGAGGTCGGTCGCGTACGCGGCGAACCCTTCGATCTCCTCGTCGCCTTCGGCGAAGTACACGTCGAGGTCGAACTTGACGCCGCCGGTCTCCGGCAGGAACGGCTCCGCGCGCACGCCCGGCAGCGCGAGGCGCACGTCGTCCAGCCGCTGGTGGACGATCATCACCTGGAACAGCGGGCTGCGGGCCAGCGACCGCTCGGGGGCGAGCCGGTCCACGACCCGCTCGAACGGGACGTCGGCGTGCGAGAACGCGGCGAGGTCGGCGGCGCGCACCCGGTCGAGCAGCTCGGCGAACGACGGGTCGCCGGACAGGTCGGTGCGCAGCACGAGCGGGTTGACGAACACGCCGACCAGGCCGGCGAGGTCCTCGTCGGGGCGTCCCGCGATGGGCGACCCTACGGCCACGTCGTCCCCCGCGCCGGACCGCTGGAGCAGCGCGGCGACGGCGGCGTGCAGCACCATGAACACGCTGGTCCCGGTGTCGCGGGCGAGCCGCCGCGCCCCGGCGGCCCGGAGCCGGAACGGGACGAGCCCGCCGCGGTGGCTCGCCTCCGCCGGACGCGGCCGGTCGAACGGCAGGACGGTCTCCTCCGGCAGCCCGGCCAGGGCCTCTCCCCAGTAGTCGAGCTGGCCGGACGCGTCGGGCGCGCCGTCCCGCTGCCAGGCCGCGTAGTCGGCGTACTGGACGGGCAGCGGCTCCCAATCGGGTGCGCGTCCGTCCCGGCGGGCCTCGTAGGCGCGCGCCAGGTCGGCGAGCAGCGGCGTGAACGACCACTCGTCCGCGGCGGCGTGGTGCAGGAGCAGGATCAGCGACCGGTCCTCGTCGCCGTTCCGGATCAGGCTGCCGCGGATCGGGAGGTCGCGGCCGATGTCGAAGACGTGCCCTGTCGCCTCCCCTTCGGTGCCCGCGACGGCGAGGCTCACGGGGACGTCCGGTTCCAGGACGCGCTGGACGGGCAGCCCGTCCGGCCCTTCGACGAGCAGCGTGCGCAGCGCCTCGTGGCGGGCGACGACGTCGGCGAACGCGGCGTCCAGCGCGGCCTCGTCCAGCGGGCCGCGGAGCCGGAGGCCGAGCGGCAGCGCGTACGAGGCGGACGGCCCGCGCAGCCGCTCCTCCAGCCAGAGCCCCCGCTGCGCCGCCGACGCCGGGACGACCTCCGGCCGCGCCACGTCGCGGACGCGCGCCGTGTCCGCGGTGACCAGCCGGGGCGCGAGCGCGGCCACGGTCGGCGCCTCGAACACGTCCGCGATCGACAGCGACCCGCCGAGGACGGCGCGTGCCTTCGCCGCCACGCGCGTGGCCAGCAGCGAATGGCCGCCGAGCGCGAAGAAGTCGTCGTCGACGCCGATCCCGTCGACGCCGAGCAGCTCGGAGAAGATCGCGCAGAGCGCGGCCTCGCGGGCGTCGCGCGGGACCCGTCCGGACACCTCGGCCTCGGGGGCGGGGAGCGCGGCGCGGTCGAGCTTGCCGTTGACGGTGCGGGGCAGCGCGTCCAGGGCGACGAGCGCGGACGGCACCATGTACTCGGGCAGTGCCCGGGCGAGCGCGTCGCGCAGCGCGGCCTCGTCCACACCATCGCCGCCGGGCACGTAGTAGCCGACGAGCCGGTCGTCGCGGACCACGACCGCCGCCTGCGCGACGCCGGGCCGCGCGGCGAGCACCGCCTGCGCCTCCGCCGGCTCGATCCGGAACCCGCGGATCTTCACCTGGTCGTCGGTGCGGCCCAGGTACTCGATCGACCCGTCGCGGGCGCGGCGCGCGAGGTCGCCCGTCCGGTACATGCGGGATCCGGGCGGGCCGAACGGGTCGGCGACGAACCGCTCCGCGGTCAGGTCGGGGCGGCCGACGTAGCCGCGGGCGAGCTGCGCGCCCGCCAGGTACAGCTCGCCGGGAACGCCCGGCGGGACGGGCCGCAACGCCGCGTCCAGGACGTGCGCCCGGGTGTTCCAGAATGGCGCGCCGATGCCGGCCGCGGGCAGGTCCGCGGACGTCGCCCAGATCGTCGCCTCCGTCGGCCCGTACATGTTCGTCGCGAGCGACGCGGACGCCTCCAGGGACCCGGCGAGCGCGGCGGGCAGCGCCTCCCCGCCGGCGAGGACCCGCAGCCCCTTCAGCGCGGCCGGGTCGAGCGTGCCGAGCAGCGACGGGGTGCCCTGCACGACGGTCGCGCCCTCCAGCAGCGCGGCGAGCGCGGCCGGGTCGCGGACGGTCCGCCTCCCGGCGAGGACGACGGTCGCGCCGCTGATCAGCGGCGCGAACAGCTCCAGCGCCGCGATGTCGAACGCGATCGTCGTCACCGCAACGAGCCGGTCGGCCGGGCCGAGGTTCAGCTGCGAGCGCGTCGTGAGGAGGAAGTTCGTCAGCGCGCCGTGCGGGATGGCCACGCCCTTGGGCCGTCCGGTCGAGCCCGAGGTGTAGATGACGTAGGCGAGGTCGTCCTCGCGTGGCCCGTGGGACGGCTCCGCCGGGACGTCCTCCAGCGGGCCGTCGATGACCAGGAGGTTCGCCGTCGCGGGGAGCAGGCGCGCCGTCTCGTCCGTGACGATCGCGCAGAGCGGCGCGGCGTCGTCCAGCATGTAGGCGAGCCGGTCGGCGGGATGGTCGAGGTCGAGCGGCAGGTACGCGGCCCCCGACTTCAGGACGCCGAGCAGCGCGACGGCCAGATCGGGGGTGCGCGGCAGCGCCAGCGCGACGACGGCCTCCGGCCCGGCGCCCCTGGCCCGGAGGTGCGCGGCGAGCGCGGACGACCGTTCGTCCAGCCCGGCGTACGTGAGGGACCGGTCTCCCGCCTCGACCGCCGTGGCGTCCGGTGTCCGCGCGGCCTGCTCCTCGAATAGCGCGACGACGCTCGTGTCCGGCAGGTCGCGTCCGGTGGCGTTCGCGCGTTCGATCAGGGCGCGCTCGTCCGCGTCCATGAGTTCGAGCGCGCCGATCGGACGGTCGGGGTCCGCGAGGGCGTCCCCGAGGAGCGTCTCCAGATGGCCGAGCAGCGCCTCGATGCGCTCGTCGTCGAACAGCTCGCGGCGGAACGTCGCCTCGACCGTCATGCCCTGCGGCCGGACGAACGCCTCCAGCGACAGGTCGAAATGCGTGGTGCCGTTGTGGACGTGCGTCCAGCTCGACGTGATGCCGGGCAGGTCCAGCTCGCCGATCTCCTGCGCGAGGAACAGCAGCATGGTGTCGAAGAACGCCGACCGTCCGCGTCCCCGCGCCGGGCGGAGTTCCTGGACGATGCGGTCGTAGGGCGGCGACTGGTGCGCGAAGCCGCCGGTGACCGTCCGGCCGACGCGGTGCAGCGCCTCCCGGAACGTCGGCGCGCCGGACAGGTCGGTCCGCATCACCAGCGTGTTGCCGAAGTTGCCGACGAGCCGCTCGACCTCGGCGTGCTCCCGGTTCATCACCGCCGACCCGATCGCCACGTCGGCGGCGCCGGTGTAGCGGTGCAGCAGGACGGCGTAGCCCGCCATCATCACCATGTACGGGGTGAGGTTCTCCTCGGCGGCGAGCTTCCGCATCCCGTCGGTCACGGCGTCGTCGAAGCGCCGCGCCCGCCGCCCGCCCCGTTCGGACACGGCGGCGCCCCGCGCGCGGTCGGCGGGCAGGTCGAGCGGCGCGGGCGGCGGGTCGAGCCGCTCGCGCCAGTAGGCGAGGTCGTCCTCGTCGAGGGGCCGCCGCTGCTCCCATTCGGCGTAGTCGGCGTACTGGACGTCCAGCGAAGGCAGCCCGTCCTTCTCGCCCGTGACGGCCGCACGGTAGAGGGCCGACAGGTCGCGCGACAGCGATCCCCACGTCATGCCGTCCCACGCGATGTGGTGCACGACGAGGACCAGTGCGTGCTCGTCCGCGCCGTCCGGCCGGAGCAGTTCGAGCCGGATCGGCCGCTCGCGGCGCAGCTCGAACGGCACCGCCGCCAGCTCCGCCGCCCGCGCGCCGGGGTCGGCGCAGGCGACCGGCGTCAGCTCCAGCGCGTCGTCATCGGTGACGATCTGCACGGGACCGCCCTCCGCGTCCGAGTACACCGAGCGCAGGACCGCATGGCGCCGGATCAGCCCGCGCAGCGCCTCGCGCAGCGCGCCGGTGTCGAGCGGCCCCGACATGCGGATGAGGAGGCAGACGTTGTAGGCGGGGCTGTCCGGGAACGTCCGATGGTGCAGCCACATGCTCTGCTGCGCGTAGGACAGGGGCGCCGGCCCGTCCGATCCCCGGGGGGCGAGTCCGGCGGAGTCCGGGCCGAGCCCGGCCTCCGCCATCATCCGCCGCATCAGTTCGCGTCGCCGTGCCGTCGTCGTCTGCTCCTGCACGCTCAACTCTCCGTTGTCGGCTTCATCCCGCCGTCGGTTAGGTTAGCCTTGCCTAGGAAAATCCCACAAGGTTAGCCTTACCTAAGTTCGGGACCGTTCCGGCCCGCGAAAGGGAGTTGGCTGCCTTGTCCTTCGCTCTGCGCACTGACGCGAACCCCGCCGAGCTGGTCGTCGAGTACACCGCGGACCCGCTCGCGCTGATGGCCCGGCTGTCCGGATCGGGGCTCTTCGACGACCACGTCGTCTACGAGCGGCCCGGCTCGTGGACGTTCGCCGGCGGCCTGCTCGGCGAGGTCGTCCTCGACGCCGACCGGGTGCACACCCGCTGGCCCGACCGTCCACCGGTCACCAGGCCCTGGACGGAAGGACGTCCGGCCGACGCGCTGCGCGAGGCGTTCGCCGGCGTCCCGCTCCCGGCCTGGAACGCCTACGGCTGGATCGCGTTCGAGTTCGCCGCGCCCTCCCCCCGGGGACGGCTCGCGCACCTGATCGTCCCCCGCGTCGAGGTCCGCGCCGAGGACGGCCGGGCCCGCATCACCGGCGTCGACGCGCACGAGACCGAACAGGTCGCCAAGCTGCTGCTGGCCGAGGCGGAGTCCGGCGCCCCCGCCGCGGGCACCCCCGCACCGGTCGACGTCCGTGTCGGCGACGCCGCGTACCGCGCGCAGGTCGCCGACGCCGTCGCCGAGATCAAGGCCGGCCGCTACCAGAAGGTGATCGTTTCGCGGCGGCTGGACATCTCCTACCCCGTCGACATCGTCTCGACGTTCGTCCAGGGCCGCCGCGCGAACACCCCGGCGCGCTCGTTCCTGCTCGACATGGGCGGCTTCCAGGCCACCGGCTTCAGCCCCGAGGTCCTCGTGAGCGTGGACGCCGCCGGACGCGTCATGACCCAGCCCCTCGCCGGCACCCGCGCGTTCGGCCTGGGCGCCGGCGCCGACGCCGAGGGCCGCGAGGACCTGGAGACCGACCCCAAGGAGATCTACGAGCACGCCGTCTCCGTCCGCACCTCCCAGGACGAGCTGTACCGGGTCTGCGACCCCGCGACCGTCCAGGTCACCGGGTTCATGACCGTCAAGGAGCGCGGCAGCGTCCAGCACCTCGGCTCCACCGTCAGCGGCGTCCTCGCCCCCGGCCGCACCTCGTGGGACGCCCTCGACGCCCTGTTCCCCGGCGTCACCGCGTCCGGCATCCCGAAGCCCGAGGCGATCGACGCGATCACCCGCCTGGACGAGCACCGCGGCCTGTACTCCGGCGCCGTCCTCACCGTCTCCCACGACGGGGCGCTCGACTCCGCGCTCGTCCTGCGCGCCCTCTACAACCGCGACGGCCGCGCCTGGCTCCGCGCCGGCGCCGGAATCGTCGACGCGTCCACCCCCGAACGCGAATACGAGGAGACCTGCGAAAAACTCACCAGCATCGCTCCCCACGTCGTCCCGCTCCCCTAAGGTCCGGCGAACGGAGAGCTCGAGTTGGAGCGCGACCGGCGCCCTCATGGTGTTATGCCGTGAGCCCGGCGGCCAGCCGTTCGGCGGCGCGGCGGAGGTGGTGTTCGGGGCGCTCCATCGCCTCGCGTTCCGAGCCGGCCAGGTCGGTGAGGCTGACCATCGTCACGCCGGCGCGCTCGGTGGCCACGGCTCCGGCGATCACGGCCGCTGGGACGCGGTGTCGCTGCGCGAGCCGGACGACGTGGCCCGTGACCTTGCCCGTGTAGGACTGCTCGTCGTGGCGGCCTTCCCCCGTCACGACGAGCGCCGCGCCGGGGACGCGGCCCGGGAGGCCGCTCAGCTCGGACAGGTATCGGGCGCCGGACGTCATCGTCGCCCTCCAGTACGACGACAGGCCGTACCCGATACCGCCCGCGGCGCCCGCGCCAGGGGCGTCCGGGGCACCGCCCGCCAGGTCCGCCCACCTGCGGAGAGCGCTGTCGAGGAACCGCACCAGCTCCGGACCGGCGCCCTTCTGGGGGGCGAAGACGGCGGCGGCGCCTCGCGGGCCGAACAGGGGTGCGTCGACGTCGCAGAGGAGAAGGACACCGTCCGGCGGAGGGGCCAGGAGGTTTGTGGTGTCGACGCTGGTCACCACGGCGAGCCCGGCGCCACCGGGCGGGACGTCGCGGTCGTCCGGGCCGGTCGTTCGCAGGCCGAGTTCGCGCAGGCAGCCGGCGCCGCCGTCGGTGGAGGCCGACCCGCCGAGACCTACGACGATCCTGCGGGCCGACGCCCGGAGCGCCTCGCGAAGGACGGTGCCTAGTGGGGCGCTGTCGGCGCCCGCGGGGTCGGCAGTGCCGATCAGCGGCAGGCCGCAGCAATCGGCGAGTTCCACTATCGCGGTGCCGTCGTCGAGCATGAGCCAGCGCGCTGTGCGCGGGCCACCGGGCAGGGTCACCGTTGTCGTGCGGACGGCCGCGTCCGTACGCGCGGCCAGGACCGTGTCGAGCGTGCCCTCGCCGCCGTCCGCCTGGGGCAGGCGTTCGGTCACGACGTCGGGGCGCACGCGCCGGAAGCCCTCGGCCATCGCCTCGGCGGCCCGCGCCGCCGTGAGGGTCGACTTGAACGAGTCGGGTGCAAGCACCACCCGGGGTGTCACGGGCGCTCGTCTCCCTCCGCGAGCAGCGGCGCCACGGCCCGCCGCCTGGTCGCGGTCGGGTCGGGGCAGGCCCGTCCACCGGCACCACGCGGCGGCGGCCTGCGCGACCAGCATCCCATCGCGCCTCTTCCTGGCGCGGCATCGGCCGCGGGTACTGGAAGGTCCCGCGTGACGCTCAGGGCTTACCGGACGGCGGCGGCCAGGGCCTTCTTGCTGATCTTGCCTACCGGGGTGCGGGGGAAGGCGTCGGTCGTTTCGAGGCGGTCGGGAAACTTGTAGGCGGCCACGCCGCGGGCGCGGAGGAAGTCCTTCATCTCGCGGAGGCCGGGGGTCTTCTCACCGTCCCTGACGATGAGGAACGCGCAGGTCCGCTCGCCCATCACCGGGTCGGGGAGCCCGACGACGGCGGCGTCGTGGACGGCCGGGTGCGCGAGCAGGTGGTTCTCCAGCTCCTCGGCCGAGATCTTGTCGCCGCCCCGGTTGATCTGGTCCTTCTCGCGGCCCTCCACGATCAGGTGGCCGGACGGGAGCCGGCGGACGAGGTCGCCCGTCCGGTAGAAGCCGTCCGGGGTGAACGAGCGGGCGTTGTGCTCGGGGGCGCGGTAGTAGCCCCGGAGCGTGTACGGGCCCCGGGTGAGGAGTTCCCCGGTCTCGCCCGGCGCGACGTCCTCGCCGTCGGCGTCGACGACGCGGATCTCGTCGGCGGGTGAGAGCGGGCGGCCCTGCGTCTGCTCCACGAGGTCGCGGGGGTCGTCCAGGCGGGTGTAGTTGAGCAGTCCCTCGGCCATGCCGAAGACCTGCTGGACCTGGCAGCCCAGGGCGTCCGGCACTTCGGCGGCGCGTTCGGCGGCGAACTTCGCGCCGCCCACCTGGAGGAGCTCGAGGGAGGAGATGTCCTCGTCCTGCCAGGTCACGGCGTCCAGCCAGAGGAGCGCGATCGGGGGGACGGCCGCGCAGACCGTGGCGCGTTCGCGTTCGATGAGGGGGAACGCGTCGTCCGGGGAGCCCGACGGGGAGAGGACGACCGTGCCGCCGTTGGCGAACACACCGAGGATGCCGGGGCAGGCGAGCGCGAAGTTGTGCGCGGCGGGCAGGACGACCAGGTAGACGGTGGCGGACGTGAACCCGCAGACCTCGGCGCTGGCCTCCAGGTTGTAGACGTAGTCGCGGTGCGTCCGGGGGATCAGCTTCGGCAGGCCCGTGGTCCCGCCGGACAGGAGGAACACACCCACGTCGGACGGGTCGGGCTGGGGAAGGTCGACCGGGTCGGCGTCGACGGAGGACAGCGCGGTGAGGTCCTGCGCGTCGCCGTCCACGATCACGTACTCGACCGGGAGGGTGCGGGCCATCGCGCGGTAGTCGAAGTCGCCGTCGCGGTCGGCGCAGACGTAGGCGCGGGCCTCGGACAGCTCGCACAGGTAGCGGATCTCGCTCTCGCGGTGCGCGGGCAGCGCGAGGACGGGCGCCGCGCCGATGCGGACGAGGGCGAGGAACGTCACCACGAAGCCGGTGGTGTTGGGGAGCTGGACGACGACGCGGTCACCCCGGCGAAGGCCCAGGCGCAGGAACCCGGCGGCGGCACGGGACGCGCGGTCGTCGAGTTCGGCGTAGGTGAGGCGGTCGGCGCCGGCCACGAGGGCGGTCTTGCCGGGGTCACCGCGCAGGACGTCGCCGAGGACGCGGTCGCCCCAGAACCCTTCGGCCTTGTAGCGGGCCTCGAAGTCGTCCGGCCAGGGAACGAAGCCCTCCGTGCTCATCGAACCGGTCATCGGCCGCTCACCGTCCGGCGAGCTGGGCCGGGGCGCCGGGCACCGGTTCGGCCGGGTCGGAGCCGAGCGCGACGATGCGGTTGGCGTCGTCCACGTGGACGACGCGGGGCCGGTGGCGGGGGCGGTCGGCCTCCGCCACGGCCGTGTAGGTGATGATGATGACCAGGTCGCCGGGCTGGACCTGGCGGGCCGCCGCGCCGTTGATGCCGATGACGCCGGTGCCCGCCTCGCCGGTGATGGCGTAGGTGACCAGACGGGAGCCGTTCGTGATGTCGACGACGTGGACCTGCTCCCCCTCCACGATGTCCGCCGCGGCCATGAGATCCGCGTCGATGGTCAGCGAGCCCACGTAGTGCAGGTCCGCCTGGGTGACCGTGGCACGGTGGATCTTTCCGTTCATCAGCATGCGCTGCACCGGTACGCCCTCTTTTCCAAGACCAACTAAGGCTAGGCTTACCTTAGCCATTCCCCTGGCAGAGGAGAACCCCGAGAATGCTCCGGCGACTGGCCCGCCGCCTGGCGATGGACGTCGGCCCGCTGCGCGACAGCCGGCCCTTCCGCAACGTGTTCATCGCCCGCACCGTCTCGGTGTTCGGGATCGGGATGCTGGCGGTCGGCGTCCCCGTGCAGGTCTACGGCCTGACGGGGTCGACGGTGCACGTCGGCGCGGTGTCCGCGGCGGAGGGGTTCGCGCTCCTGGCCGGGTTCCTGTGGGGCGGGGTGCTCGCCGACCGGTACGACCGGCGGCGGCTGATGCTGCACGCCCGGACGGCCGCCGGGATCGGGTTCGTCCTGCTGGCGCTGAACGCGTTCCTGCCGTCGCCGTGGCTCCCGGCCATCTACGTGCTCGCGGCGTGGGACGGGCTCGCGACCGGCGTCAGCGTCACCGCGCTGCTGGCCGCGACGCCCGCGCTGGTGGCACCGGACAAGCTGGTCGCGGCGGGCGCGCTGAACGCGCTGACCGTCCGGCTCGGGTCGATGGCGTCGCCGGCGCTCGGCGGCGTCGTGGTGTCGGCGTTCGGCGTCGGCTGGAACTACGCCGCGGCGGCGGCCGGGACGATCGGCACGCTCGCGCTGCTGACCGGCCTGCCGTCGCTCCGGCCCGATCTCGGGGACGACAAGCCCGCGAACCCGCTGAAGGCCGTCGCGGACGGGTTCCGGTTCGTCGCGTCGCACCGCGTCGTCGGGTCGCTGATGCTGCTCGGGCTGCTGTTCATGGTCGCGGGCGGCATTCCGGTGCTGATGCCCGCGTTCGCGACGCGCAGCCTGGACGGCGGCGCCACCACGGTCGGGCTGCTGTTCGCGGCGCCCGCGTGCGGCGCTGTGCTCGCGTCCGTCACGAGCGGGTGGGCGGGGACGGTTCGGGCGCCCGGCATGGCGCTGCTCGTCGCGTCCGTGACGGGGTTCGCGGCGCTCGGCTGCCTGGGCCTGGCCCGTCACCCGGCACTGGCCGTCGCGATCCTTTTCGCGTACGGGTTCGCCCAGTCGATCGAGGAGATCCTGCGGTACGGGCTGATCCAGTCCCACACCCCTGACTCCCATCTCGGACGCGTCAACGCGCTGTGGGCCGCGCAGGAGACCGGCGGCGGCGCGGTCGGGGCGCTGGGCGCCGGGGCCCTCGGCCGCTACCTCGCGCCGGGCGCGGCCATCGTCGTCTACGGGACGGTCAGCGCCGTCCTCGCGCTGGCCCTGGCGCTGACCCTCACCGGGCTCCGGACGGCGACGCTGCGTCCGGAGCCCGAACCGGAACCGGCGCCCGAGCCGGGCTGATCCGTCAGCCGAGGCGGGCGGCGAGCTCCTCCTCGCTCATGGCCTCGACCTCCAGCCAGATCGCGGCGACGGCCGCCAGGCGTCCCGGCGCCTCCTCCAGCTCGGTGAAGCGGCGGCAGACGCGCGCGACGGTCCGCTCGGCGAACAGCACCCGGACGGGCAGCGCGGTCGTGTCGAGCGCCTCCCGCAGCCGCGCGATCACGGTGGTCGCGAGGACGGAGTCGCCGCCGAGCGCGAAGAAGTCGGCGTCCGCGCCGACGCGCTCCCGCCCCAGCACGCCGGCCACGATCCGGGCCAGGACCTTCTCCAGCGGCGTCTCCGGCTCGACGTAGGCACCGGCCGCCTCGCCCGCCTCGGTGGCGGCCAGCGCGGCGAGCGCCTTCCGGTCGACCTTGCCGTTGGCGGTCAGCGGCAGCTCGTCCACGCGGACGAGCAGCTCAGGGACCATGTGCGGCGGCAGCAGCTCCCGGACGTGCGCCAGCACCGCGTCCCGGTCGAGCCCCTCCCCGGCCTGGACGGTGGCGGAGAGGCGTCCGTTCGCCAGCAGCGCGACGGCCCGGCCCACGGCGGGGTGGTCGCGCAGCGCGGCCTCGACCTCGCCGAGCTCGATCCGGAACCCGCGGACCTTGACCTGGTGGTCGCGGCGGCCGAGGAACTCCAGGGTCCCGCCCGGGCGGTAGCGGGCGAGGTCGCCCGTCCGGTACCAGCGGGCGCCGTCGTGGACGACGAACCGGTCGGCGGTGCGCTCCGGGTCGGCGGCGTAGCCGTCCGCGACGCCGGAGCCGCCGATCCACAGCTCGCCCGCCACCCAGTCGGGACGGTCGCGGCCCAGCTCGTCCACGACCCGGCAGGCGACGCCGCGCAGCGGGACCCCGTACGGGACGGCGTGCCAGTCGGACGGCACCTCCCCCGCGACCTCCTGCACGGTGGAGTGGATCGCGGTCTCCGTCGTCCCGCCGAGCGCGACGAAGCGGCAGCCGGGGGCGCGCTCGTCCAGCAGCGCGGGCAGGTGCGTGCCGACCCAGTCGCCGCCGAGCAGCACCAGCCGCAGGCTCTCGGCGCGGCCGGCGTTCAGCAGCATCTCCAGCACGGACGGGACGCAGTTCAGCACCGTCACCGACCGCCGCCGGACGAGGTCGGCCCAGCGCGCGGCGTCGCGGCGCTCGTCCTCGTCCGGAAGGACGACCGCGCCGCCCGCGTGCCACGGCGCGAACAGGTCGAACACCGACAGGTCGAAGTCGAGCGCGGAGATCCCGAAGGTGACGTCGTCCGGGCCGAGCGCGAACCGCTCGGCGAGGTCGCCGATGGTGTTCATGGCCGCGCCGTGCGGCACCTCGACGCCCTTCGGCTCGCCCGTCGACCCGGACGTGAACAGCACGTAGGCCACCTGTTCGGGGCGGACCTTCACCGGCTCCGCCAGCGGCTCGGCGTCCACGATCCGATCCGGGGTGAGGGACGCCGCGACACGGGCGGTCGCGCGGATCTTGGCGCGGCGGGCCTCGGGCTGCTCCGGGCCGATGGGGACGTAGGCGGCGCCCGCGGCGAGGACGCCGAGGACGGCCGCTGCCTGGTCCGGGCCCTTCGCAAGCTCGACCGACACCCGGTCGCCGGGCCGCACCCCTTCCCCGGCCAGGCCGGACGCGATGCGCAGCGCGCGGGTGGCGAGTTCGCCGTAGGTGAGCGTCCCGTCGTCGCCCCAGTGCAGCGCCGGGGCGTCCGGACGGCGGCGCGCGTTCTCGAAGAACCCCTCGGTCAGGGTGCGCGGCGGCGGCGCCGGGGTCGCGTTCAGGCCGTGCCGGACGCGCAGCTGCGGCGGCGGCGCCGCGATCCCGAGGGGCGCGTCCCAGTCGGCGCCGGGCGCGCCGAGACGGGTGATCGCGGAGGTGTACGCGTCGAACATCGCCTCGGCGACGCCGTCCGGGAACGCCGGACGGCGCACGTCCCAGTTCAGCAGCAGGCCGCCGGACACCTCGGTGACCTGCGCGTCCAGCAGCACCTGCGGGCCCTGCGAGACGATCCAGCCCGGTTCGCCGAAGTGCCCGCGGACGCGGTCGCCGAACAGCTCGCCCAGGTTGAGCGCGCTCGTGTAGACGATCGGCGCGAGGACCTGCTCGCCGCGCAGCCGGGACAGGTCGCGCAGCACCTCCAGGCCGGAGTAGTCGCTGTGCGCGCCCGCCGTGTGCAGGTTCGCCTGCACGGCGCGGGCGCGGGCGATGAAGGTGAGGTCCTCGGTGAGGTCGGCCTCCAGCATGATGGAGCCGGTGAAGTCGCCGACGACCTTGTCCACGTCGGGGTGGACGGGCTCGCGGTGGAACAGCGGCAGGTTCAGCAGGAACCGGGGCGTCGCCGACCAGGCGCCGATGACCTCGGCGAACACCGCCGCGAGGGCCATCGCGGGGGTGACGCCCTCGGCGTGCGCGCGGGCGATGAAGCGGGCCTTGTCGTCCGGCGAGAGCCAGTGGTGCTTGCGCTCGACGCGGTTCCCGGGCTCGGGCACGACCGGCAGCTCCGGCGGCCCCGGCAGGTCGGCGAGCCGGTCGGCCCACCAGCGGCGGTCCTGCTCGCGGGCGCCGGCGCGGGGGTCGTCGGCGAGGTAGCGGGCGTAGCCGTAGCGGATCGGCGCGAGCGTCCCGCCCTCGTACAGGGCGGCGAGGTCGTCCAGCATGACGCGGTAGCTCATCGCGTCGGCGGCGACCATGTCGACGTCCAGGTGGAGGCGGGACGTCCCGGCGGGCAGCAGGCTGAGGCGGGCGTCGAAGACGCGGCCGTCCTCGATCGGGAGACGCTGCTCCGACATTTCCGCGCGGATCGCCTCAAGCCCGGCCTCGGGGTCGGCGGACGCGCGCAGGTCGTGGACGGTCACGGCGGGCCCTGGACGCTCGGGCAGGATGCGCTGCGTGCCGTCGTCGGACACGGCGACGCGGAGCATCGGGTGCCGCGCCACCAGGGCGCGGACGGCGTCCTCCAGCCGGGCGGGGTCGATCTCGCGGCCGTCCAGCTCGACGTACAGGTGCGCGGCGACGGAGCCGAGCGACTGACCGGAGTCGCGGCCGATCCAGTAGGCGTGCTGCATCAGCGCGAGCGGGAACGGCCCGTCGGGCTCGATCTCGGCCGGGTCGAGGTCCGCCGCGCCGGTCTCCGCCGCGCCGGTCTCCGGCTCGGGCGGGCCCGCGGACGCCTCGACCTGGCCCTTCTCCGCGAGCAGGGCCCACCAGCCGGCGAGCGTCGGGCGCTCGGCCAGCTCGGCGAACCGGATCTCGACGCCGCGGCGGCGCAGCCGCCCGGTCAGCTGCATGAGCCGGATCGAGTCCATCCCGAGCTCGATGAGGTTCTCGTCGGCCCCGGCGGGCTCGCCGAGCACCTCCGCCAGCGCGGCGTGCAGGTCTTCCCAGGTCAGCGCGGTGGGCACGGCACTCCCCTCTGTTTAGGTAAGGCTAACCTAATTGAGAGGTTTTCCGGCCGTCAACGCCCGCCGCCGGTCCGCCGGGACGATCAGCGGCGTGTCCGTCTCCGGGTCGGGGATGACGCGGCACGGCAGGCCGAACACGCGCTCCACGAGGTCGGCGGTGACGATCTCGGCGGGCGGGCCCTCCGCGAGGATCTCGCCGCCGCGCATCGCGATCAGATGGGTGGCGTACCGGCAGGCGTGGTTGAGGTCGTGCAGCACCGCGACGAGCGTGCGCCCCTCCTCGTGCAGCCGCGCGCACAGGTCGAGCACCTCGATCTGGTGCGCGATGTCGAGGTAGGTCGTGGGCTCGTCCAGCAGCATGATGCCGGTCTCCTGGGCCAGGACGAGCGCCAGCCAGACCCGCTGCCGCTGGCCGCCGGACAGCTCGTCCACGACGCGTCCGGCGAGGTCGGTGACGCCGACGGCGGCCATGGCCTCGGCCACGGCGGCCTCGTCCTCGCGCGACCACTGGCGCAGCAGCCCCTGGTGCGGGTAGCGGCCCCGCGCGACGAGGTCGGCGACCGTGATGCCCTCGGGCGTCAGCGGCGACTGCGGCAGGAGGCCGAGCCGCCGCGCGAGCCGTTTCGGCGGCAGGGCGGCGATCGGGGCGTCGTCCAGGTAGACGGTCCCCGCGCGGGGACGAAGCAGCCGGGCGAGGGCGCGCAGCAGCGTCGACTTGCCGCAGGCGTTCGGCCCGACGATGACGGTGAACGACTCGTCCGGGATCTCCACGCCGAGGTTCTCGGCGACGACCCGCCTCTCGTAGGCCAGGGTGAGGTCGTCCGCGCGCAACCGGGTCACGCCATCCCCTTCCGTCCGGTGGTCGACAGCAGCCAGGCCAGGTACGCGCCGCCGAGGACGCCGGTGACGACGCCCACCGGCATCGCGACCGGCAGGTGGAGCGAGATCAGATCGGCGGTGGCCAGCAGCGCCGCGCCGGTCAGCGCGGCGGGCAGCAGCTGCGCGCCGGCCCGGCGCGTCATCCGCCGGGCGAGCTGCGGCGCGGCGAGCGCGACGAACGGGACGGGCCCGGCCGCCGCGGTGGCCGCCGCGACGAGGCCCACCCCGGCGACCGTGAGCAGCGCCCGGGTCCGCTGGACGGGCACGCCGAGCGCCTGCGCGGCGTCGTCGCCCAGCTCGCCCATGCCGAGCGGGCGGGCGAGCAGCAGCGCCGCCGGGACGAGCACCGCCAGCGCGATCCCGAGCGGGACGGCCTGGTCCCAGTCCCGCCCGTTCAGGCTGCCGGTCAGCCAGAACGCGGCCTCGTAGCCCTCGCGCAGCTCCGCGCGGGTGATGAGGTAGGAGTTCAGCGCCTGCAGCATCGCCGCCGCCGCGACGCCGATCAGCACCAGCCGGACGCCGTGGACGCCGCCGCCGCGCCGGTAGGCGACCAGGTACACGCCCGCCGCGGTCAGCACCGAGCCCGCGACCGAGCTGACGGTGATCGCGACCGCGCCGCCGCCGAACACGAGGATCTGCAGCAGCGCGCCGGACGCCGACCCGGTGGTGAACCCGATCAGGTCGGGGCTGCCGAGCGGGTTGCGGGAGATGCTCTGGAAGATCGCGCCGCTGAGGCCGAGCGCGAGCCCGGCGAGCAGCCCGGTGACCGCGCGCGGGAGCCGCAGCGTCGTGACGATGAACTCGGTGGCCTGGTCGCCCTGCCCGACCAGGACGCGCACCACGTCCGGCGGTGAGATCGGGAACTCGCCCGACCCGACGACGAGGACGGCCGCGGACGCCGCGACCAGCGCCAGCACCCCGCACACCGCCGCGGCCCGCGGCTCCCAGCGCACCGACAGCGCGCCCGCGCGCATCACTCTCATAGGTCGCGCGTCCTTCCCCGCCGGACCATCACCGCGAACAGCGGCGCCCCGAGGAACGCGGTGACGATCCCGGTCTCCAGCTCGCCGGGCGCGATGACCCGGCCGAAGATGTCCGCGCCGAGCAGCAGGACGGGCGCGAGCAGCAGCGAGTACGGCAGCACGAGCCGCTGGTCGGGCCCGACCGCCGTCCGGACGATGAACGGCACCGCCAGCCCGAGGAACACGATCGGCCCCGCGGCCGCCGTCGCGGACCCGCAGAGCACCACGACCGCGAGGGCCCCGAGCGCCCGCGTCCGGCCCGGGCGGGAGCCGAGCGCCTTGCCCGCCTCGTCGCCCATGCCGAGCGCGTTCAGCGGACGGGCCAGCAGCAGCGCCAGGATCGTCCCGGCCAGCACGAACGGCAGGATGCGGAGGAAGACCGACATCTCCCGGCCGCCGAGGCTGCCGACCTGCCAGAACCGGAAGCCGCCGAAGCTGCCGGGGCTGAGCAGCATCAGCCCGGCCGTGAGCGCGGTGAACACGGCCTCGACGGCGGCGCCGGCGAGCACCAGCCGCGCGGGCGACGCGCCGCCCCGCCCCCGCGCGCCGATCATGTAGACGAGCATCGCCGCGCCCGCCGCGCCCAGGAACGCCGCCCACACGTAGACGAGCGGGTCGTCCACCCGGGTCGATCCGATGACGATGACGACCGCGAGCGCCGCGCCGCCGTTCACGCCGAGCAGCCCCGGCTCGGCGAGCGGGTTGCGGGTGAGCGCCTGCATCACCGCGCCGGCCAGGCCCAGCGCCATCCCGACGGCGATGCCGAGGACCGTGCGCGGCAGCCGCAGCTCGTGGACGATCAGGTCCGGCCGCGAGGCGTCGTCCGGAGAGAAGACTCCGGGCAGGACCCGTCCGAGCGGGACGTCCCCGGCCCCGATCGCGAGGCTCGCCACGACCGTCAGCAGGAGCACGGCCGTGAGCAGCGCCAGCCCTCCCAGGTGGGCGCCGCGACCGCGCGGCCCGCCCGCCTTCTCCGGGGTTCGAGGCGGGCGCCTTCGCACGGGGGACAGCACGAGATAAGGCTAGCCTAAGCTAAACCGGTTGATAAGGGCGCGCCCGGCCGCCGGGACACCGGTCCGGACGCGGCCGCCGGCGCGCTGCATGACCTGCGCTGTCGTGGGTAGGCGAGATCCCTGCGCGATGACGGAAGGTGATCAGGGTGTCGCACGACGCGGAGGGGCGGCCGGACGCCGCGGGCCCCGACCGGCTGCGGGTCCGCAGCGAGGTCCGCGGGCCCTGCCTGCTCGTGGAGGCGGGCGGCGAGCTGACGCTCGTGACGGCGGGCCGGCTGCGGGAGCACGTCCTCGCGGACATCGGCCGGCTGGACGGGCCGCCGAAGGTCGTGATGGACATCGGCGGGGTCGGGTTCTGCGACTCCTCCGGGCTCAACGCCCTGATCGTGCTGTGGAAGGCGGCGCGCGGGGCGGGCGGCGAGCTCGTCCTCGCCCGCCCGGAGCGGCGGTTCCGCACGATCATCGAACGCAGCGGCCTGGACCGCCACCTCATCGCCTACGAGACGCCGGAGCAGGCCATCGCGGCCCTGACCGAGCCCTGACCGAGCCCCGGCCGCCGCCCAGGCCGGGCCCGTACCGCCGGGGCCGGCCGTCGGCCGGTCCCGGCGGGATCGGGGTCAGGGGCCCTCGGGGTCGACGATGTCGCGGTCGGCCCAGAACGGGTCCATCATGGAACGGAGGCGGGACGCGCCGACGCGGTCCAGGAGGTCCAGCGCCGCGATGTTGTCCGTGAGCTGCTGAAGGCTCGTCGAGCCGAACAGCACCGTGCTCGTGGACGGGTGCGTGAGCGTGAACGCGATGCAGAGCTGGGCCGGGCTGGCGTCCAGCTCCCTGCCCAGGTCGGCGAGGCCCTTCGCGGCCTCCTGGATGCGCGGGCGGATGTCGCCCGGGTCGCGGCCGATCTGCCGGGACTCACCCGACTTGCCCGCCAGGATGCCGCCCTCCAGGACGTCCGACGCCTGCAGCGAAACGCCTTCGGCGAAGACGGCCGCGAACGGCTCGCCGTCCGGGATGGAGCGCCGGCACGGGCTGTACTTCAGCTGGGCGAGCTGCGGGCCGGGCGATCCGGCGGCGAGGGCGTGCTCGCGGATCGTCCGGACGGCGGTGGCCGACCAGTTGTTGACGCCCCAGCAGCCGAGCAGGCCCTCCCGCTCCAGCGCGGCGAGGTCCTCGGCGAGCGCCTTGAGGTCGAGGTCATCGCTGCGGATGTCGCCGAGGACGGCCACGTCCGCGTGGTCGGCGCCGACCCGGAACAGCGCGTTGGTCAGCTGGTCGCGCATCGAGTGCTCGGGGTACCCCTCCAGCCACAGCTTCGTGGACAGCAAATAGTCGTCCCGGGCGATCCCGGCGGCGCGGACCATCGCGGAGAACAGCACGTCGGTGAACACCGGCGGATGGACGCCGGGGATGCCGTAGACGGCGACGTCGAACAGGTTGATGCCGGAGTCGACGGCGTGCCGGAGCATCGTCACGGCGTCGCCGAAGTCCATCCGGTCGTAGGTGTGCCAGGAGCCGAGCGACAGGACGGATGCCTCGGGACCGGCGGAGCCGAGGCGGCGATGGGGGACCTTCTGTGGAGACACGAGGGGGGAGTTTCCTTTACCGGTTGGGGTTGATGACGGCCTTGACCTGCTCCAGCCGCGACATGGCCGACAGCGCGCCGGACGCCCCGTCCAGGCCGCCCGGGGCGCTGAACAGGTCGTCCCAGGGGAAGCGGTCCGCGGAGCCGCGCAGGAACTCGATGCTGCGGTAGAGGTCGCCGACGTCGCCGTTCAGCGAGCCGAGCACGTTCAGCTCCTTGCCCATGATCGCGCCGAGGGAGAGCTGGTCCGGCTGGAAGCCGGTGCTGCCGACGATGACGAACCGGCCGCCGAACGCGGCCATGCCGACCGCCTCCGCGCCGATGCCGGGCGCCCCGGCGAGGTCGAGGACGAGTTCGGCGCCGCGCCCCTGCGTGGCCTCCATGACGGCGGCGACCCGGGAGTCGCCGTCACCGTCCAGCCCGATGGTCTCGTCGGCGCCGAAGCGGCGGGCCAGGTCGAGCCGGGCGTCGGGCGCGCCGATCGTGATCACCTTGCCGGCGCCCGACAGGCTCGCCACGGCCGTCGCGACGATCCCGAGCGCGCCCGCGCCCTGCACCACGACGGACGATCCGGGACGCACTCCCCCGGCCCGGTCGAAGGCGTGCAGGACGGTCTTGACCGCGCACCCCGCCGACGCCGCCCAGGTGTCCTTGACCTCGTCGGGCAGGACGAGCTTCAGCGCCCCCGGCGTCACGTAGTTGTGCCCGGCGAGCCCGCCCGTCGCGTAGGGGAAGCGGTCGGCGCGCAGCAGGAACCCGTAGCCGCGCTCGGAGCACGCGACGGGGTTGCGCAGGACGGCGCAGCCGTAGCAGTGCCCGCACACCGACTCCGACCAGCCGATGCGGTCGCCGACCTTGACGTCCCGGCCGAGCGCGTCGCGGGCCCCGGGGCCGACGGCGCAGACGGTGCCCATCGTCTCGTGGCCGAGGACGATCGGCAGCATCTCCGGGAACGACATGGCGCCGGACCACAGGTGCACGTCCGTCGCGCACAGCGTCGCGCAGTCGACCCGGACGAGCGCCGCGCCCGGCTCGCACTCGGCGGGCAGCGGCAGCTCCTCGATGCTCAGGTCCGCGCCGTGCTCGCGCAGCACTGCGGCCCTGGTTGAGGTCGGGTGGAGCATTCTTCCTCGTTTCTTCATCTGGGGGGACGCCCCCCCAGTCCCCCCGGGAGGGCTCGTTTCTCTCTCAGACCGCGCTCAGCGGCTGTGCGCGGTGTCCCAGACCTCGCGGCGGCTGCGCCACCACAGGAGCACGAGGATCACCAGGAAGGGCACGACGCCCTGGTACTTCTGGATGGAGTCGACGGAGGCCGACATGCCCTCCAGGCACCCCACGATGAGGCCGCCGGCGAGCGTCAGCGGCAGGTTGCGGAACGCGCCGACCATCGCCACCGCCAGCGCGGTGCTGATCAGCCCGGCCAGGGTGCCGAAGTCGCCGCCGAGCCGCGGCGCGACCAGGACGATCACCAGCATCGTGATGGCGCCGACGCCGGACCAGACGCCGACGGCGAGCACCGGCGCGGGGATGCCGACGACCTGGGCGGTGGCAGGCCGCTCCGACAGCGCCTGCAGCTTCAGCCCGACCCGGGTGCGGGTCAGCATCAGCCCGACCGCCACCGTGATGAGCACCGCGAACGCCAGCGACACCAGCACCGACTGCGGCACGACGACGCTCCCGACCGTGAAGACGGGATCGCTGAACGGGTTCGGGAACTGGCGCGCGCCGGTGGAGGTGCCGCCGAACAGCCGCACCCCGATCGCGGTCAGCGCCACGAACAGCGCCACCGTGACGGCGGCCTTCGTCCCCTCGCGGTGGCCCGCGAACCAGCGGGCGAGCGCCGCGCCGAACACGCCGGACAGCGCCGCCGCGGAGACCGCGCCGATCAGCAGGGCCAGCCAGACGTTCAGGCCCTCGTCGGTGAGCGTCACCATCACGAACGCGCCCATCGCGCCGACGGCCGTCATCGCGAAGTTGACGACGGCGACGAGCCGGTAGGTCAGCACGACGCACAGGCCGAGCAGGGCGTAACCGCCGCCGCTGCTCAGCCCGGCGATCACAGAGTTCAGCATCGGATACCTCCGGTGGGCCCGGGCGCGCGGGGAGGCCCCGCGCGCCCGGTGCGCACGGCTACTTCTTGGTGGGGACGGTGAAGCCGCCGGGCAGGACCTTCCAGGCGCCGTTCTCGGCCTTGACGAACTGGCTGCCCTTGATCGGGTTGTGCTCGTTGCCGGGGCCGAAGACGTACGGGGTGCCGACCATCGGGTAGTTGATCGGCTTCATCTCCTTGAACGCCTTGGTCACCGACTCGCGGGTGATGTCGCCCTTGATGGTCTTGAGGACCTGGACGAACACGTCCGCGGCCATGACCGCGCCCTGGCTGAACGCCGTCTTCTGGATCCCGTTCTTCTCGATGATCTTGGACCAGCGATCGTTGCCGGGCAGCGTCGGGTCGGTGTACGGCTGCCACTCGGTGCCGGCGTAGGCGTTCATGCCCGCCGGGATCACCTTGGCGTTGGCGTCGGAGTAGCTGTTCGCCGCCAGGATGAAGTCGACGTTCTGCATGCCCTGCGTCTTGGCCTGCTGGAACCACGGCCCGACGGCCGAGTTGTAAGCCACGGCCTGGCAGCCGGCGTTCTTCAGCTGCACCAGGTAGCGGGTCGGGTCGCCCTGGCCGACGGCGAGGTTCTTGACCGTGAGGGTCTTGCCGGTGAGGTTCGTCCACTCCTTGATGGCGGCCTCGATGCCGCCGCCGCTGCCGGGCAGGACGGTGTAGGCGAGGCAGACCTTGTCGCGCTTCAGCGTCTCCGACGCGTAGTACAGCATCGCCGTGGTGAGCGTGTACGGGCCGGGGTTCACCGGCGCGATGTTCGGGCTGGTGAAGCAGGACGGGTCGACGCCGATCGCCGGCACCGAGACGATCTTCTCCTTGCTGTAGGTGGCGCGGTTGACACCGCAGTCCACCGCGCTGGAGGAGCCGGCGAGCGCGACCACGTTCTCGGACGTGATCAGCTGCCGGGCGGCCTGGCCGGACCGCGCCGGGTCCATGGCGTCGTCCTTGCTGATCAGCTCCAGCTTCCGGCCGTTGATCCCGCCGGCCGCGTTGACCTCGTCGAAGACCGCCTTGACGGCCTTCGGGACCTCGGGCGTCTGGAACAGGCCGGTGACGCCGTTGATCGAACCGACCTTGATCGGCCCGTCGCTGCCGCCGGAGTCCGAGCAGCCGGCGCCGGCGATGGAGATGAGAAGTGCGGCCGCGGCCGCCCCCGTGGCTGTGCGCGTGTATGTGCGTTTCATCGTATGGGCCCTTGTTCGCGGGGAAGGTGGGTGGTGGTTGACGGGCTCAGGACGCCGGAACGTCCGCGGCCCCGAGATAGGCGGCCCGGACGGCGGGGTCCTCCAGAACCTCGCCGGTCGGGCCTGAGGCGATCACATTCCCGAAGTCCAGGACGGTGACCTCCTCGCACACCGCCTGGACCAGCTCCATGTCATGCTCGACCAGCAGGATCGACACCCCGAACGCCTCCGGGACGGCGACGAGCCGGGCGCCGAGCGCCAGCGACTCGGCCGCGGACTGCCCGGCGGCGGGCTCGTCCAGCAGCGCGACCTTGGGGCGCGCCGCGATCGCCGCCGCGACGTCGAGGAGCCTGCGGCTGCCGGCGTCCACGATGGACACCGGGACCTGCCCGGGCGGGCAGCCGAAGAACTCCAGCAGCTCGTCCGCCTCGGCGCGCGTCAGCCGCCGGCCCGCGCCGATCGTCAGGTACTCGTACTGGGTGAGCTCGGGCGCGATGACGGTGGTCTGGAAGGTGCGGCGCAGCCCGAGCGTCGCGCGCTTGTTCGGGGAGAGCCGGTCCAGGGGCCGTCCGGCCAGCTCGACCGCGCCCTGGTAGCCGACGAAGCCGCTGACCGCCGCGATGAACGTGGACTTGCCGGCGCCGTTCGGGCCGATGAGCCCGACCACGCCGCCTTCCGGGACGGTCAGGTCGACGGCGTCGAGCGCGACGACCTCCCCGAACTTGACGGTCATCCCCGTGACGGTGAGGAGCGGCGTCCGGTCGCCCGCGGGACGCGGCGCGGCGGGCACGACGAGCGGCGCGGCCGGTGTCCCGGACTTCCCGTCGGCGGCCTTCCCGTCGACGGTGGCCCCGTCGGCGGCGGCCTGCTCCTCGGCGGTCTTCTTGTCCTCGGCCGCTTTCAGCAGCTTGCGGGCGCCGGCCTCCCGCTTGCGCATCCGGGTGAGGTCGGTCTGGCTCAGCCCGCTGCGCAGCGCGAGCAGCGCGCCGACGCCGAAGAGGACGCCGCCGAAGTCCTGCGGCAGCGAGACCTTCTCCATGATCGTGCCCATGATCGCGCCGAAGATCCCGCCGAGCACGGCGCCCTCCGGGTGGTGCGGGCCGATCATGACGGCGACGGCGAACAGCGCGAGGGACTGGCCCATCGCGAAGTTCTGCGGCACCACCAGGCTGAGCTGGCCGACCAACAGCCCGCCGCCGATCCCGGCGACGAACGCGCTGATCGCGAAGGCGGCGAGCTTGCTGCGCGCCACCGAGATGCCGTGCGCGGCGGCGGACCGCTCGGAGTGCCGCAGCTCGTACCAGGACAGGCCGAGCCGGGTCTTGCCGATCATCCCGAGCGCGACGGCCAGGACGGTGAACACGATCACGCAGAAGACGAAGTAGCCGCCGTCGGTGTCGAACGGCGCCGGCCGGTCCAGCATCGTGAGGTCCTTGGCGCCGGGGAACTCGTTGACGTTCAGCACGATGTCGGTGGACACCGCGAACCCGAACGTCACCACGGCGAGGTTGACGCCGCGGATGCGCAGCGCCGGCAGGCCGATCGCGACGCCGACGGGCACCGCGGCGAGGCCGCCGAGGATCAGCCACAGGTAGAAGCCGCCTGGCGCCTCCGCCACGTTGAGCCGCAGCACGACCCACGCGCCGATCGCCGCGAACGACATCTGGCACAGCGACATGACGCCGGCCCGGCCGACGATCACGCCGAAGCTCTGCATGATCACCGCGCTGATGGCCGCGCTGATCGCCAGGTAGACCCAGTACGGCGGCAGCACCACCGGCAGCACCGCGCACGCGAGGACCGCGGCGCCGAGGCCGGCGCCGAGGCTCCGCTTGTCCAGCACGTTCATTCAAGCTCGCTCTCTGTCTTGCCCGCGTCCGATCCGTTGTGGGGGGCGGTCCCCCCACCGGAGTCCGCCGCGGCGGGGTCCGCTCCGGCGGCGGCGCTCAGGGGCGGTCCGCCGAAGTAGAGCCGGTGCAGGCGCCGTTCGTCGCCGCGCAGCTCCTCGCACGGGCCGGAGAAGACCACGCTGCCCTTGCGCAGCACGTGGACGTGGGCGCCGACGTCGAGGGCCAGGTTCGCGAACTGCTCGATCAGCACGACCGCGATGCCCATCCCGGCCAGCTCGCCGACCGTGCCCATGAGGCGGCGCACCACCATCGGCGCGAGGC
Source organism: Actinomadura soli (assembly GCF_005889715.1). GTDB lineage: Bacteria > Actinomycetota > Actinomycetes > Streptosporangiales > Streptosporangiaceae > Spirillospora > Spirillospora soli. The sequence continues at coordinate 5,961 of NZ_VCKW01000048.1, read as the reverse complement.
CCAGCGACATCTCGTCGATCAGGACGACCTTCGGCGCCGAGACCAGCGCGCGGCCGAGCACGAGCATCTGCTGCTCGCCGCCTGAAAGGTACCCGGCCTGCAGGGTCCGCCGCTTGTCCAGCTCGGGGAAGAGCTTGTAGACGGTCCCGAGGTCGCCGTCGCCCGACTGGGAGACGACGAGGTTCTGCTCGACGGTGAGGGTCCGGAACGTGGTCCGCGCCTGCTCGACGTAGCCGAGGCCGGCCCTGGCGCGCTTGTAGGGCGCGAGCTTCTCGATGGGCGTCCCGTCCAGCCGGATCGTCCCGGACTTGACGGGGGCGAGGCCGGCGATGCCGTCCATCAGGGTCGTCTTCCCGGCCCCGTTCGCGCCGAGGACGACGGTGACCTCGCCCGGGGCGGCGTCGAGCGTGACGTCGTGGATGACCGGGACCTCGGCCCGGTTCACCTTCACGCCGTCCAGGGCGAGCGCCGGAGCGGTCATCGGTCGCCTTCCGTGCCGAACGCGGCGCGGAGCGCGGCGGCGGCCTTGGCCTGGGCGTCCTTGGCGGCCGACAGCTCGGTGGCGAGCGGGCCGAAGAACGCGTGGATGATCCCGTCGTAGCGGACGAGCTCGGTCTCGACGCCCGCCTCCTTCAGCCGCGCGGCGTACTCCTCGCCCTCGTCGCGGAGCACGTCGCACTCCGCCTCCAGGACCAGCGCGGGCGCCAGCCCCTTCAGATCGCCGGAGCGCAGGGGCAGCAGATAGGGGTCGTCAAGGTCGGCGGGCCCGGTCGGGTAGGTGGTGAAGAACCAGTCCATACTCGACTTGGAGAGGAAGTACCCGTCGGCGAACTCCGCGTAGGAGGCGCGCCCGTCGTCCGGGTGTCCGAGGACGGGAGACACGAGCAACTGGAGGGCCAGTTCGGGGCCGCCGAGGTCGCGGGCCTTGAGAGCGGCGACGGCGGCGAGGTTGCCGCCCGCGCTCTCCCCGCCGACGGCGATCCGGGACGGGTCCGCCCCGATCTCCGCGCCGTGCTCGGCGACCCAGGCGACGGCGGCGTAGGCGTCCTCGGCCGCCGCCGGGAAGGGGTTCTCCGGTGCGAGCCGGTAGTCGACGGAGAGGACGATCGCGTCCGCGGCGCCGCAGACGGCGCGGCACGAGTACTCGTTCTCGTCGAGGCCGCCGATCGTCCAGCCGCCGCCGTGGTACCAGACGAGGGTGGGGAACGGGCCCGGCCCCTTGGGCGTGTACACGCGGACGGGCAGCTCTCCGGCCGGGCCGGGAATCGTGGTGTCGGCGACGGAGCCGACCTCGGGGAGGTCGTCCGGCATGACCCACATCTGGCGGAACCCCTCGCGCATCGCGGCGACGTCGAGTGGTCCTGATGCGTTCGGGTCCTCGGCAGGGGTGCGGTCGATGATCCGCTGCGCCTCGGGATCCAGGGGCATCGTTAACCTCCGAAGGCCCAGTGTGTCCGTGCCCGTCGGGCTGGACACTCCAAAATCGTATCTGATTCCGTGTACGTTAATTGCATCCCATCGACGGTGTCCAGAGTTGGAGCAGGATATGCCGGATGTTTCCCCCGCCGACCTTGTCCTGACCGGTGGCAGGGTCCACACGGTCGACGGGCGCGACCGCGTCGCCGAGGCGGTCGCCGTCCGCGGCGGCCGCATCGCGCGCGTGGGCGCGGCCGAAGAGATGGCCCCGCTGACCGGCCCCGGCACGCGTGTCGTCCGGCTGGAGGGACGGTCCGTCCTACCCGGCATCAACGACTCCCATCTGCACGGTATGTGGCTCGGCGCGATGTGGCCGAACCTGCTCATGGACCAGCTGGCCGGTTCCGGCGGCGGCCACGCGCACGAGCCCCCGTCGGCCCCGTCCCGGCTGGAGACCGCCGACGACCGGCGCCGGGCCATCCTGCGCACCGCGGACCTGCTCGCCTCCTTCGGGATCACCAGCTACACCGAGCCCGGCCTCGGCCCCGGCGAGGACGACGGCGCCACCGGCTGCTTCGGCTCGGCCGCCCTGTACGACTACGCCGAGCTGGCCGCGCAGGGCGGGCTCAAGGCCCGGGTGACCGCCCTGATGCTGTTCGGGGAGCTGGACGGCCGCAGCTCCGCGCAGGAGTTCTTTGACGGCCTGCGCGACTTCAAACCGCCCGCTGACGTGCAAGGACGCTTCAAGGTCGCGGGAGTGAAGATCTTCGCCGACGGCATCCCGCCGATGCGCACCGCGTGGACGGACCGTCCGTACACCGACGGCTCCCACGGCGCCCTGCTGATCGAGGGCCGCTCGGACGACCGGCGCGAGGAGGCGCTGCGCACGATGATCGACGCGGCGCACGACGCCGGGCACCAGATCGGCGTGCACGCGACCGGCGACGCCACGACCCGGGTCGTGGCGGACGCGCTGGCGGCGGCGCTCCGGCGGAACGAGCGCGACGCCCGGCACTACGTCATCCACGGCGACCTGCTCGCGCCGCGGACGCTGACCGTCATGTCGGCCGCCGGGATCGGGCTGAACACCCAGGCCGGGATCCCGGTCGCGACCGAGCCGATGCTGGCCGACGCCCTCGGCGAGGACGCCCTCCGGGACGCGTGGCCGACCCGCGACGCCCTGGACGCCGGCGTCCGGCTGTGCCTCAGCTCGGACTCCCCGGTGCTGACCCCGGACTGGCGGGCCGGGCTGGCGGCGGCGGTGACCCGGCGCGGCCTGGACGGCTCCGTCCGCGGGGAGGCGCAGCGGCTCGCGCTCGCCGAGGCGCTGCGCGCCTACACGATCACGCCCGCGTGGCAGGACGGCGAGGAGGACGTGAAGGGCTCGATCGAGCCGGGAAAGGTCGCCGACCTGTGCGTCCTCGACGGCGACCTGTACGGCGCGGAACCTGAGGCCCTGCCGTCGGTGCCGGTGCGGATGACCGTCCTGGACGGCGAGGTCGTCCACGAGCTCTGAGCCGTCCATGCGCCCTGAGCGGGCCGGGCGGGCCGGGTCGGCGGCCCGCCTGATCAGCGGTCCGTCATCCGCACGGGACGGCGTCGTCGCGGGCCGCGGAGGGCGCGTCGGTTCCCCAGGAGGCCGCGGGGTCCACCACGCCCTCGTCCAGCCACAGCCCGGCCGCGGCGTCGCGCAGCTCGTCGCCGTGCCGGGCGCAGAGGCCGAGAGCGGCCAGGTTGTCCTCGAGCTGCTCGGACCTGCTGACGCCGACCAGGACGTTCGCGACCGCGGGGTGGGCCAGGCAGAACGCGACGGCCAGTTGGGCGGGGGTGACGCCGAAGCCGTCCGCGATGTTGCTGATCTCGGGGAAGGCGGCGCGGATCCGGTCACGGATCCCGCCGGGGTCGGCGCCGATCTTGCGCTCCGGGTCGAGCTTCCCGGCGAGGATGCCGCCCTCCAGCACGTCCGACGCCTGCAGCGCGAGCCCCTCCTCGGCGAACAACCGGGCATACAGCGGGCCCTCCGGCACCGAGCGCCGGGCCAGGTTGTACTTGAGCTGGGCGAACGACGGCGGCACCAGGCCCTCGGCGGCCGCGAACCGGCAGGCGAACAGCACGTCGCAGGCCGACCAGTTGTTGACGCCCCAGGACGAGAACCGCCCGGCGCGGACGAGCTCCGACACGTCCGTCACGACGGCGTGCAGGTCGGGCCGCTCCATGAAGTCGCCGACCACGACCGTGTCCGCGTGGTCGGTGCCGATACGGCCGAGCGACACCTTGATCTGTTCGGCGAACGAGGACGCCGGATACTCCCACAGCCAGAGCTTCCCGCACAGAAGGTAGTCTTCGCGTGCGATTCCGGCATCTCGGATCGCCTGCCCAAAGAGGACGTCCGTGACGGCGTTCTCGGAGTGCGGGCCGAAGTTGTAGTGCGCGACGTCGAACATGTTCACACCGCGGTCGACGGCGAGCCGGGCCAGCTCCGCCGCGTCCTCGCGGTCCATGCGGTCCCAGGTGTTCCAGGAGCCGAGCGCCAAGAGCGGGACCTCCGGGCCGTGTACGCCGAGTCGCCGCCTGGGCACCCGTTCTGCGAACTCCATCGCGTCCTCCGGTGAGGGGGTGGGTCGGCCCGGACAACCCCTGGCCGTCTCTATGCTAGATCGTATAGCATCCTGCATATTCTCACCGCGAAGGAGACAGTTTGATGTCGCATCCCTCCCCGGGCGCCGACCCCTCGTCCATTCTCGGCGTCGCCACCGGCTATATGGCCGCCAAGCAGCTGTTCGCGGCGAGTGAGGCCGGCGTGTTCGCCGCGCTGGCGGACGGCCCCGCGACGGCGTCCGAGCTGGCCACCCGGGCCGGGCTGCCGGAACGCACCGCCCGCATCCTCGCGGACACCATGTCCGGTTTCGGCCTGCTGAAGCGCGAAGGCGGCCGCTACACCAACTCCCCCGCCACCGCCGCGTACCTCGCGGGCGGCGAGGACGCCGTCGACCTGCGCCCGTTCCTGGCCTTCCTCGACGCGATCAGCTACCCGCACTGGCTCGGCTTCGCCGCCACCACCGCCAGCGCGGAGCCGCAGCCGCTCGACTTCTCCGGCGACCGGATGCAGACCTTCATGACCGGCGTGATGACCTACAACGCGCTGCACGCGAAGATGCTGGCGGAGAACTTCGACTTCACCCCCTTCTCCCGCATCCTGGACTTCGGCGGGCTGTCCGGCGCGTTCCTCGTCGAGGCGCTGCGCACCGCCGAGAAGGCGCACGGCACCTTCGTGGCGCCGGGCGACTTCCTTGAGTTCACTCGCAAGGCCCTGGAGGACGCCGGTCTCGCCGACCGCAGCGACGTCGTCGAGTCCGACCCGCTGACCGGCGAGATCCCGGACGGCTTCGACTGCGTCCTGCTGGAGCATGTCGTCCACCGCTTCGACGCCGAGCAGAACAAGGCCCTGATCGAGAAGGCCCGCCGCGCCGCCGTGCCCGGCGCCACCCTCGTCCTGCTCGACTTCTTCCTCGACGAGGACCCGGAGCAGCGCGCCATCGACGCCCTGCACGCCGGCGAGTACCTGGTCATCGACGGCACGGTCGTCTACCCCGAGGACGAGGTCCGCGGCTGGCTGACCGCCGCGGGCTGGGAGCCGGTCGAGACCCGAGCGCTGCCCGGCAGCCCGCGCATCATCATCGCGGAGGCGAAGTGAGCACGCCTTCCCCCCAAGGGGGGACGGCCCCCCACACCCCCCTGAGCGCCTCCGGCGCTGGCACAGGACGCGTCGTCCTGGTCACCGGCGGGGCGAGCGGCATCGGCCGCGGGGTGGCGGCCGCGTTCGCCGCCGCGGGCGACCGCGTCGTGATCGCCGACCGGGACGCCGAGGCCGCCGCGAAAGCGGCCAAGGAGCTGGACGGCCACGCCGTCACCATGGACATCACCGACCCGGCGGCGGTCGCCGCCGGGGTCGCGCACGTCGCCGACACCATCGGCCCGGTCGAGGTCCTGGTCAACAACGCGGGCCTCGTCGCGGGCGGCGGACCGCTGACGTCGCTGCCCATGGAGATCTTCGACACCGTCGTCGCCGTCAACCTCCGCGGCACGTTCACGGTCACGCAGGCGGTGGCCAACCAGATGATCGAGCACGGCACCAAGGGCCGCATCGTCAACATCAGCTCGATCGGCGCCCGCCAGCCGACCCCCGGCCTCGGCCACTACGAGGCCACCAAGGCGGCCGTGGACGCCCTCACCCGCACCGCCGCACTGGAGCTGGCGGGGCACGGCATCCGCGTCAACGGCGTCGCGCCTGGACCGGTCCACACCCCGATGACGGCCGGTCTCATGGAGAACGCCGAGGCCCGCGCCGCCTGGGAGTCCCGCATCCCACTGAGCAAGATCGCCACCACGGACGACGTCGCCCCCCTGGTCCTGTTCCTGGCCTCCGACCAGGCAGGCCACATCACCGGCACGGTGATCCAGGTAGACGGCGGCCAACTCCTGACGTAGTCGCCCAGGGGGGCGACCCCCTGGAACCCCCGTTGCGGGTCGGGCGGCCTCCGGCGC
>NZ_VCKW01000488.1 GCF_005889715.1 Actinomadura soli | reverse complement strand
CCTGACGGCCCCGCCCGATCCCCTGACGGCCGATACGCCACGAAGGCCCTGAAGGAGTTCCCTTCAGGGCCTTCGTCGTGCCTGGCCGCGCTCACCGGGCGGCGCGGCGGCGCAGGAGGGGCAGGAGCGCGACGGCCACCGCGATGTGGATGATCGTCAGCATCGTGCGGGTGGACGCCGTCGCCTCCTCGATGCCGATCGGCACGAACGACAGCACCAGGACCGCCGCCGCGAGGACGCCCCAGATGGCGCGGGCGTGGCGGGTGAAGCGCTCCAGGACGGCCATCGCGCCCCAGCCCAGCAGCGCGCACACCGAGCTGAACAGGACGATGTCGGATGTGTCAGCATCGGAGCATGGGAAGCGCGACGTCCGCCCTGGACACCGAGCCGCTGCGCCGCATGAGGCTGGCCAGGGACGCCATGGACCGCGACTGGGCCGAGCCCCTGGACGTCGCCGCCGTCGCCGCGCGCGCCGGCTACTCGCGGTACCACTTCGTCCGGCTGTTCAACGACGTCTACGGCGAGACGCCGGGCCGGTACCTGGCGCGGCGGCGCATCGAGCGCGCCCAGGACCTGCTGCGCACCGCCAACCTGACCGTCACCGAGATCTGCATGCTGGTCGGCTTCACCAGCCTCGGCTCGTTCTGCACCCGCTTCAAGCAGGAGGCCGGGATGACGCCGACGGAGTTCCGCCGGCACGCCCGTGCCAACGACTCGTCCGCGATCCCCGGCTGCTTCGTGCTGTTCTGGGCGGGCGGCTTCCGCAAGGACTAGCGGCGTCCGGCGACGCGGACACGGCCTCCCACCGGCCAGGGAGGCAGCAACTTTCGAGAAGGCGGCCCGGCCGTCCGCCTCCTAGCGTTGACGCACAGGTTCCGCGTCACGAAGGGGGAGACCGAAATGATCACCAATCTGAGGTTGGCCACCGTCTGGGTGCTCGACCAGGACTCGGCCAAGGCGTTCTTCACCGAGAAGCTCGGCCTGGAGGTCCGCGACGACATGACGCTCGGCGAGGGCGGGATGCGCTGGGTCACCCTCGGCGCGAAGGACCAGCCCGACCTGAGCCTCGCGCTCATGGTCCCGGGCCCGCCCACGATGGACCCCGGCTCCGCCGAGCAGATGAAGGCGCTGATCGCCAAGGGCGTCCTCGGCGCGGGGGCGTTCGGCACCGACGACTGCCAGGGCGACTACGAGCGGATGTCCGCCCAGGGCGTCGAGTTCGTCCAGCCGCCGGAGAAGCGCCCCTACGGCGTCGAGGCCGTCTTCCGCGACGACTCCGGCTGCTGGTACAGCCTCACCGAGCCCGTCGAGAAGCTCGACGAGACCGCGTCCTGGGGCGACTGCGTCTCCTGAGGCCGGCCCGCCGCGGGGCCGGGGCGATGCGCTCCGACCTCGGCCCGCCTGATCAGGCGGTCAGGCGGGGGCCGAGTTCCCGCAGGACGTCCACCAGCCGCTCCACGTCCGCCTTTGTCGTCCTCCAGTTCAGCGGTGCGGGCCGGAACACCGTCATGCCCCGGTAGGTGCTCGTCCCCGCGTAGACGCGGCCGTCCGCGAGCAGCGCCTCGCCCAGGCGCGCGTTCAGCTCGTCCAAGCGGTCCTCCGGGACGCCGTCCGGACGGTACCGGAAGCACACGACGCACAGCTGGACCGGCGCTAGGAGCTCCAGATCCGGCGCCGCCTCGACGAGGCCGCCCAAGTGCTGGGAGATGTCCAGGTGCCGCTCCACCATCGCCCGGTGGCCGTCCCGCCCGTACGCGCGCAACGTCGCCCAGATCGGCAGCGCCCGGGCCCGCCGCGACGACTCCGGGCCCAGCGTGTTGTAGTTGATCCGCTCGTCGTCGCCGTCCGGCAGATACGACGCCCCCCACGCGCCGAACGCGCGGGTCATCATCGCCTGGTCGCGGACGAACGAGAACCCGCTCTCGTACGGCACGTTCAGCCACTTGTGCCCGTCCGCCGTGACCGAATCGGCACGTTCCACGCCCCGCGCGAGATGCGCCGTCCGGGGCGAGAGCGCGGCGAACATGCCGAACGCGCCGTCCACGTGCAGCCAGGCGCCGTGCCGCTCCGCGAGGTCGGCGAGATCACCGATGGGGTCGGAGTCGCCCGCGTTGACGTCGCCGAGGTTCGCCACGATCACCGCGCGGCCGCCGGCGCGCGCCAGCTCCGCGTCCATGGCCGCGAGGTCGACCCGGCCCGCGTCGTCGCGCGAGAACGTGCGGAGCGTGTCCCGGCCGCACCCGAGGATCTGCAGCGCCTTGCGGGTGCTGACGTGCACCAGCCCGCTGCTGAACACCGGCATCGCCGGCAGGCCCGCGAGGCCGCGCGACGTCACGTCCACGCCGTACCGGTCGGCCCACCAGGAACGGGCGCACGCCAGGCCCGTGACGTGCGCGAGCGTCGCGCTCGGCGTCAGCACGCCGCCGAACGACGCGGGCAGCCCGAACAGCTCCTTCAGCCAGCGCAGCACCACCGTCTCCGCCCGCGTGGCCAGCGGCGACAGCACCCACATGCCCGCGCCCTGGTCCAGCAGCGACGTCGTCCAGTCGCCCGCCATCGCCGCCGGCGTCGACCCGCCCACCACGAAATGGAAGAAGCGCGGCCCGGACGAATGCGTCGCCGCCCGCGTCCCCACCCGCACCAGCCGTTCCACCGCAGCGACCGACCCGTCGCCCTTCACCGGCAGCGGGCCGTCCAGCTCGTCCAGCAGCGCGTCCCGCGACCGGTCGTGGACGGGACGCTCCGCCAGCCCGCCCAGGTACGCGC
>NZ_VCKW01000487.1 GCF_005889715.1 Actinomadura soli | reverse complement strand
CCCCTGCCCCGCGCCACCGGCCCCCGGGCTGACGCCACCGGACCCTGGGCTAGCACCACCGAAGCCTGGCCTAGGGCCACCGAAGCCTGGGCTGATGCCACCGAACGCAGACCAGACGCCACCGGACGCAGGGCCCGCACCACCGGACGTTGAGCCTGCACCACCGGACGTTGAGCCTGCACCACCAGACGCGGGGTCTGGGCGACTGGACGCTGAGCCTGCGTCACCGACGGCTGGGCGCGAAACGTCGCAAGCTGGGCCTGAATCGCCAGGAGATCAGCCCGGACGGTTGGAAGCCTGGCCGTCCTGGCCCGGGCCCGCGGGATCCTGGTGGCCCGGCCCATCAAGAACCTGGCCTGGGTCGTCGAAAACTCGGCGGCGGCGTGACCTGCGAAATGCTCGGCCTGAGCCTCCAGGACCATGACCGTCCGCCGGAAACCCGGCCCGAGGCAGCAGGGAGCTGGGCCGACGGCCGATGGAAGCGGAAGCTGGGCCGTCAAGCCAATGGGAGCTCGGCACGGGCCGTACTCAGATGTCAAGGAAGCGCACGTCCTTGGCGTTGCGCTGGATGAACTCGCGGCGAGGCTCGACCTCCTCGCCCATGAGCACGCTGAACAGCTCGTCCGCCTGGGCGGCGTCGTCGAGCTGCACCTGCAGCAGCACTCGGTTGTCGGGGTCCATCGTGGTGTCCCACAGCTCGTTGGCGTTCATCTCGCCGAGGCCCTTGAAGCGCTGGACCAGGTCGCGAGGACGGGGGTCGCGCTTGCCGGTGGCGACCCCGGCCTCGATGATCGCGTCCCGCTCGGAGTCGGAGTAGGCGTAGTCGGCCTCCGAGCCCCGCGCGTCCCACTTGATCTTGTAGAGCGGGGGCTGGGACAGGTAGACGTGCCCGGCCTCGATCAGCGGCTTCATGAACCGGAACAGCAGCGTCAGCAGCAGCGTGTTGATGTGGTGGCCGTCGACGTCCGCGTCCGACATCAGGATGATTTTGTGGTAGCGGAGCTTGGTGATGTCGAACTCGTCGTGCACGCCGGTGCCGAGCGCCGTGATGATCGCCTGCACCTCGTTGTTCTTCAGGATCTTGTCGATCCTGGCCTTCTCAACGTTCAGGATCTTGCCGCGGATCGGCAGGATCGCCTGGAAGTGCGGGTTGCGGCCGCCCTTCGCGGAGCCGCCCGCCGAGTCGCCCTCGACGATGTACAGCTCGGACTTGCCGGGGTCGGTGGACTGGCAGTCCGACAGCTTGCCGGGCAGCGACGTCGACTCCAGCAGGCTCTTACGGCGCGTCAGGTCGCGCGCCTGCCGCGCCGCGACCCGGGCCCGCGCCGCCTGCGACGCCTTGTTGATGATCTCCTTGGCCTCGCCGGGGTTCTCCTCGAACCAGTCGCGCAGGAAGACGTTGCAGGCCCGCTGCACGAACGACTTGGCCTCGGTGTTGCCGAGCTTGGTCTTGGTCTGGCCCTCGAACTGCGGGTCGGCCAGCTTGATCGAGATGATCGCGGTGAGGCCCTCGCGGACGTCCTCGCCGGTGAGGTTGTCGTCCTTGTCGCGGAGCAGGCCCTTGTCGCGGGCGTACCGGTTGACGATCGTCGTCAGCGCCGCGCGGAAGCCCTCCTCGTGGGTGCCGCCCTCCGCCGTGTTGATCGTGTTCGCGAACGTGTGGACGGACTCGGCGTAGGACGAGTTCCACTGCATGGCGATCTCGATCGACATGCCCGTGGTCTCATCACCGAAGTAAATGACCGACTCGTGGACGGCGTCCTTGCGCGCGTTGATGTAGCGGACGAAGTCCTCGATGCCGCCGTCATAGTGGTACCGAACAACGTTCGGCTCGCCGTTCACGTGATCGGGACGCTCGTCCCGCAGCGTGATGGCAAGGCCGCGGTTCAGGAACGCCATCTCCTGCATGCGGCGGGAGAGGGTCTCAAAGTTCCACTCGGTCGTCTCGAAGATCTCCGTGTCCGGCCAGAACCTGATGAGGGTGCCGGTCTCCTCGGTCGGCTCCCCCTTGCTGAGCTCGGTCTCCGGCCCCTGCCACGTGTACGACTGGCGCCACACGTGGCCATCGGTGCGGACCTCAGCCTCCATCCGGGTGGACAGCGCGTTCACAACCGCTGAGCCCACTCCGTGGAGCCCGCCCGAAACGGCGTAGGACTTGCCGTCGAACTTGCCGCCCGCGTGCAACGTGGTCAGCACCAGCTCGATGGCCGGCCGCTTCTCCACGGGATGCTCGCCCACGGGGATGCCGCGCCCGTTGTCGAGGACGCTCACCCCTCCGTCGGCCATCAACGTCACCACGATGTCGTCGGCATAGCCGGCCAGGGCCTCGTCGACCGCGTTGTCCACGATCTCGTAGACGAGATGGTGCAGGCCACGCTCACCGGTCGAGCCGATGTACATGCCCGGGCGTTTGCGAACCGCCTCAAGCCCTTCAAGGACAGTGATCGAACTAGCGTCGTACGCCAAAGGAGATCCTCCTGCCGGGGATGTCTGCCGCTCCGCGCCCGAGGGAGGCACGGTGTGCCCCGTAACACACATGACAGGGCGCCCTTGTGCTCTGTTCAACGTTTGGTCAGAGCTTTGGGCACCCCTTGGCGGCGCAGCATCCTGAACCGATTTCATTCTACCGGGTCATGTGACAGAAAGTGGCACTGTCGAGCGCTGTATGCGCGTGTGGCGGCCGAGCGGGCCTGGAGATGCATCCCCCCACAGGACCGGGGGTGTTCTCTGGCCTACGTGGCGCTCGCTGCTGAACTCATCACCTCCCATCCCGAACACATGTTCCCAC
>NZ_VCKW01000486.1 GCF_005889715.1 Actinomadura soli | reverse complement strand
GTCCCGGCCCGCCCGGCCTGGCTCGGCCTGGGCTCCGGCTTCATGGCGCGATGGGTGACGTCGATATTGCGCGGGGCCTGTTTTGTGGTGCCTTAGCGCTTCGTTCGATCTGTTCGGCGTCCCGTACAAAGCAGGGCAAATACCCATATCTGCGACTTGTATCCGTAGTGAGACCCCTCTCGGTTGGGCGAAGCTAGAGTTCTGCAAGTGAACAACTCGCCTCAACCCTCCCCGTTCGCGAAATTCGTGACGCGAGGCATCAACCCCGTCGGCTTCGCGCTAATCCTGTTCGCGTTCCTGTTTCTGCCGTGCGCCACCATGTCGTCCTGGGAGTTCCCTTCCCGTGTGGAGGAGATATCGCCCTTGGAGTCTCTCCTCGACATCTCCTCGACCGGTGCGAACATGGCAGTCCACCAGGACGACTACCGTTGGCCGATCGTCATCCGCCTGCTCGCCATCGTCACACTTCTCGTCATGGCGGCGGGTGTGGGAACCACCCTTGCCCGCCCCGCGCGGAAGCGATCCCTGTACGCCTCCGTCGTCGCGGCGGCGTCCGGCGTGCTGCTGGTGGTGACCGGGGTGTCGGCCGTCGTACGGATGGAGAGCGCCGCGCGGGAGTTCCTCTCCGTCCTGTTCTCGTCCATTCCGAAAAGCGAGAGCGCACCCCTGATCAACCAGTCCGGCGACGCGGTCGGGCTGGGGGCCGGTTTCTGGGTCGCCCTCGTCGGCCTCGTATTGATAGCCGCGATCAACTTCATCGTGCTGCTCCGCGCCCGGGCGGCCACCCGGCTCAATCCCGCGGACGCTTGTGTCGACCGTTCGGACGGCACAGCCAGGTAGCGGTGAAACCGGAGTCCTATGGGGAGGGGCTCCATTTGCGGTCTGTAACACCGGCGGTGGAATTGGCGTAGCGGGCCAGGACGAACAGGAGGTCGGCCAACCGGTTCAGATACACGGCGACATGATCACTCACCGCCTCGGCGCGGCGCAGCGTGGTCACCCGCCGTTCGGCGCGGCGGCATATGGCCCGCGCCAGATGCAGAGTCGCCGCCTCGGGCGTTCCGGTCGGATGGATGAAGCTGGTCAGCTCGGGCAGCTCGGCCTCAAGCGCATCGATCGCCGACTCAAGTCGCGTGACCTCTTCGCCCGCCAGCCGCGGAACGGAGCCGCCCCCACCGGTGCGGTCAGGCGCCATGAGCTCGCAGCCGACCACGAACAAGCAGTCCTGGACCTCGGCAAGGACCCTGGCCGCCTTGTCGGGCAATGACGCGGCGGCCGCGACACCGATGGCCGCGTTGCATTCGTCCACCGCGCCGATCGCCTCCATGCGGCCATGGTCCTTGTCCAGGCGGCGTCCGCCCCAGATGCCCGTCTGTCCGCCGTCCCCCTTGCGCGTATAGATCTTCATCGTCCGACACTCTCATTTTCAGGTGACCGGAGACATTCATCCCCTGCCGGAGCACACGGCGAATCACCGCACAGAGCCGTCGCGCGTCCACCCCATGCGTCGGTGTTACGAGACGTTCTGATCTGCTGATTGGTCCATGACGTAGATGGTGGCCCCGCCCGGGTCCCGGTAGGTGGCCAGGAAGCCGCCGGGGATCTCCGAAGGCGCTTCCACCACGGCGAGCGTCTCCGCCCGGGCCGCGTGGAAGACCTGGACGCTGTCGACGACGAACAGCGGCCCGACCGGGGCGTCGGGGTCGTTGGCGTCGAGCATGATCTGGACCTCGGTGCCCGGCAAGGCCAGCGCGACGGTCGTGTCGCCTTCGCGCCACATCTCGGTGAAGCCGAGGCTGTCGCGGTAGAGGGCGAGGGATGCCTTCAGGTCGGTGGTGGGGACGAACAGGAACTCAAGCTTCATGGTGCATCCTTCCTTCACGTAACTAGATTTACGCACAGCATAACGGCATTATGGACGGATGCGCGAATGGATCCCGGTATCGACATCCCCCAGGGGCAGGCTCGCGCTCGCCGCCGTCGAGGCGTTCGGGACGCGCCCGTTCGCCGAGGTCACGGTCGCTGAGCTGGCGGCCGCAGCGCAGGTCACGACAGGGGCGCTGTACCACCACTTCGGTAGCAAGCTCGGGCTGTACGCCTTCGCACGGCAGGACGTCGAGCGGCGTCTGCTGGACCGGATGGAAGGCGCGATAGCGGCCTCCGAATCGGCTTCGGGGTCGCGATCCACTCCGGCGGCGGCGTCGGATCGCTCGGCGGCCGTGACGTCCGCGATGCTCGTCGGCCTGGACTTCGCCGTGCGCGAGGGCTTCCTTCACATCTTGGGAGACCCGCCCGCAGGCACAGACCACGACCGGCTGGCCGAGATGCTCAGCCAGAGCATCGGCCCGGCGGCACCTCTTCTGGGGCGGGTCCTCGCGGCGGCCTGGCGCGCGGCACTGGCGGCCATCGCGGACGGCGCAGAGCCGGAAGACGCCCGCGCTGCCATCGCGGCTCTCAGACTCCACATCCCCAACGGCGCATGAACGCTCACACGGGGCCTGCCAGCCCATCCAGACCGTCTGGGACTGGCGCAGTGCTAGACCGACCCTTGCGGTCAATTCTGAGCGCTGTTCAGGAACGGTTGTCAGTCGAGTTGGAGGGTGGTGGTGGAGGCGTTGGTGTGAGTGGCGATTGTGGTGGCGTCAGGGGTGAGGGCGTCGCGGAGCTGGGCGGGGGGTGTGGTGAATGGGTGGAGTTTTAGGGTCAGGTGGTCGCCGGATCGGTGTTGGCGCCATGTGCCGCCTATCTCGGCGTCCAGGAGGAGGACGCCTGGGTTCGCGGCTGGTCGCCACACCGT
>NZ_VCKW01000485.1 GCF_005889715.1 Actinomadura soli | reverse complement strand
GCCCACCCCCGGCGCCGACCGCCTGGCCGTCACGTACTGCGACTACACGCGAGGCCGCCACACCGACGAAGCCGTCCCCATGACGCTGGCCGAGGCCCGCGGCGTCCTCCTCGAACTCACGCCCTGGCCCGACAACTTCGCCGTCTTCGCGGGCCGCTCCGACGGCGTCGTCCAGGTGATGTGGGAGGCCGGCCCGCGCCTGTGGCTGGAATGCCCGGACCCCGCCGCCCGCCGCTCCCACGGCCGCCACGTGACCGTGGCCGAGGCAGAAGACCTCATGTCCGTCCTCGCCACCGAAGACCGCGTGGCCCTGGACCTCCTACCCGGCCACACCACCGAGAACTGGGACGCATAACGCCCGGCGGTCCGCAGAATTCACCGGTCTTCCCGAGAACCCTTTGACTTTTTACCCCGCTCACATCAACGGAATAATCTTTCCGGTTCAAGATGATCGAGGAATTGGTTGCCGCACGGCGCGGCAAAGCAATGCGAAACGGGGGAATGGGATGAGGCGGACTATCGCGGCCTCGGTCGGCACAGGCGTCGTGCTGGCAGGGCTGGTCACCATCGCGCCCGCCGGCCAGGCGGCACAGGCCGGACGGACCCACGTCGTACGGCCGGGTCAGTCGATCCAAGCGGCCGTCAACCGGGCCAGACCGGGCGACACCATCCGGCTCAAGGCCGGCCACTACGACGGCGGCGTCCTGATCCGCAAACGCCTCACGATCCGCGGCGAGGGCAACAGGACGATCGTCCGTCCCGGCGGCCGCGACCACTGCGCGAAGGCCAAGGTGCCCGGCATGGGGTTCTGCGTCGTCGGCTGGAGGAAGCGCCCGGTCAGGGGCGTGACGATCCAGCAGCTGGTCGTCCGGAACTTCAGGGGCACCGGCGTGTTCGGCACCTACACCGACCGCCTGACGGTCCAGGCCGTCCTGGCCAAGCGGAACGGCGAGTACGGCATCGCCGAATACAACTCGACCCGCGGCCGGTTCGTCTGGAACTGGGCGCTCGACAACCGCGAGGACGCCGGCCTCTACGTCGGCGACACCGCCAACGCCTACGGCACCGAGATCGCCTGGAACCATTCCTCCGGCAACACGCTCGGGGTCCTGGTCCGGCACGCCCGCCACATCAAGGTCCACCACAATTCCATCACGAACAACTGCACCGGAATCGCCCTCGTCGATGACAGCCAGGCGACGGGACAGGGCCACACCCAGGTGTGGAAGAACTACGTCTCGATGAACAACATGGTCTGCGAGGCGCACGGACCCGTCCCGGCGCTCAGCGGCACCGGAATCCTGTTCTTCGGCGGCGACCACAACGAGATCGTCAAGAACACCGTGCACCGGAACCGCGGGAACCTGCGCTACTCCGGCGGGATCGTCCTCTTCCGCGGCGTCCCGCCGCGCAACCGGCCCGCCCACCACAACCTGATCAAGGCCAACAACGTCCGCGGCAACCTGCCGTACGACCTGGTCAACAAGAGCGGCAGCACCACCAACCGCTTCCGCGACAACACCTGCGGAACCTCCAACCCGAACGGCCTCTGCTGAGAGAGGACCACGAAACCCCTGTCCCCGCCCGCCGGGGACAGGGGTTTCACATGGAGACCGATGAGTTCGGCGCACGGCCCTGGTCCACACATAGAGACCGCAAGCCGTGAGACTCGGAGGAGCCCATGACCGCGAAGGCACTACCGCCCGTCGTCGACACCGAGACCTGGCAGCGCCACCTCGACGAGCTGCGCGTCCGGGAGAAGGCGGCGACCCGCGAACTCGACGCGATCGCCGCCCAGCGCCGCCGTCTGCCGATGGTCGAGATGCCCGAGTACACCCTCGAAGGCGAGGAAGGCCCGGTCAGCCTGGCCGAGATCTTCGACGGCAGATCCCAGCTCATCGTCTACAACCACATGTGGTTCCCGGACGAGAAGTGGCAGTGCCCGGGCTGCACGGGCCTCACGTCACAATTCACACGCCTGGAATTCCTGGAGCCCTACGACGCCAGGTTCGTCATCGTCACCCAGGGCCCGATCGACGAGGCCCTCGCGTACAAACAGCGGGTCGGCAACAAGATGACCTGGTACTCCACCGCGAACAGCCCCTTCGGCACCGACGTGGACGCACCTCCCGGCGGCGGCTTCGCCGTCAACGTCTTCCTCCGCGACGGCGACACCGTCTACCGCACCTGGCACACCAACGGCCGAGGCACCGAACAACTCAGCCACACCTTCCCCCTGATCGACCTACTCCCCTACGGCCGCCAGGAGGAATGGCAGGACTCCCCCGAAAACTGGCCCCAATCCCCCACTTACACCCGCTGGCCCACCTCCGAACAAATAGCCGCCCACTACGGCCCAACCCCCTAACCCATCGCCGACCTGCCCGCGCCTTCCCAAGACCGACCGCACGCTCATGCCGAGACCCGGCCTGGGTCGGATTGCCGTGTGCTTGAGCCCGGACGATCCGGAGTCGCTGGCGATCGCAGCATGTGCACTGATACCACTCCCGATGAAGAGCGGGATCGCTGCGCTCAATTCGGTTCCGCGCCCATACCGCGCTCCACAAGACGCACGCGAAGCGAGCCAGTTATCCCGACCAATAACGGCACAGCAGCACACCCCGGCCCTCCGGTGACCACCGCCGGCTCAGGATCCCTGGCCACTCAGTTAGCCACTCACAAGATCAAAGGCCATGGTCCGCGGCGGCGGACCATGGCCTTTGACCTGGGTGGGCGCGGACGGGTTCGAACCGCCGACTCCTCGCTTGTAAGGCGAGTGCTCTACCCCTGAGCTACGC
>NZ_VCKW01000484.1 GCF_005889715.1 Actinomadura soli | reverse complement strand
GGGGGAGGCGGCGGAGGGGCGGCCTGGCCGGGATCGTCCACCGAGATCCCGTAATCGCTCGCGAGGCCGGCGAGCCCGGAGTCGTACCCCTGGCCGACGGCGCGGAACTTCCACGCGCCCTGGCGCCGGTACAGCTCGCCGAGCACGAACGCCGTCTCCGTCGTGGCCCCCTCACTGTCGAACCGGGCGACCTCGGTACCGGCCGCCGCGTCGACCACGCGCACGTACAGGCCCTGGAACTTGCCGAAGGTGCCTCCGTCCGAGGACGCCGCGACGACGATCCTGTCGATGGCGGGCTCCACCCGGTCCAGATCGATCGACAGGATGTCCAGGACGGTCGGCCCCTGCTGCTTGCCGTCGTGGCGGACCGCTCCCGACTTGTGCGCCGGCTGGTTGTAGAAGACGAAATCGTCGTCCGAACGCACCCGTCCCGTGTCCGCCAGCAGGAGCGCGGACGCGTCCGCGTCGGGCACGCCCGGACCCCCCTGCCAGCCGAGCTCGACCCGGACCGAGGGAACCGGCACCGCGGTGTTGGCGCCCTTCTGCAACGACATGAACGCTCCTCATCATCGATCGATGCCCTCAACCTACGGGCCGTCGCGCGGCCTCGCGACCTGCAATGGACGGACGTACCGAATCGTCGCGGAGTTCCGGCCCGGACGTCGACGGCGTTTCGGCGTGCGGTTCACCTCGACGCTAGAGCGTTTCGGGGGGTGTGTGGCGCGGAGGCGTCAGGGCGCGTGCCGTCCATTCCGGGGTGCTGAACTTGTCCGTGACGTACTTGCGGGCAAGGCGCAGTTCGTCCTCGCTCACCTCGTCGCCGATGAGGCCGTACCGGCTCCGGAAGTGCCCGATCATGCGATCGATGATCTCCTCCCGGGGGAGGCCGGTCTGGCGGCGCAGCGGGTCGACGCGCTTGACCGCGCTGGCGATCCCCTTGTCGGAGATCTTCTCCCTGCCGATCCGCAGCACCCGCAGCATCTTCTCCGCGTCGATGTCGTACGCCATGGTCACGTGGTGCAGCACCGCGCCGGCGGCGAGCCGCTTCTGCGCCGCGCCCGCGATCTTGCCCTGGTCGGACGCGATGTCGTTCAGCGGCTGGTACCACGCCTTGATCCCGAGCTCGCCGAGCGCGCCCAGCACCCAGTCGTCCAGGAACGCGTAGCTCTCCGCGAACGACATGCCCGCCACCAGCGTCTCCGGCGCGTACAGCGAGTACGTGATCGTGTTGCCCGGCTCGATGAACATCGCCCCGCCGCCGCTGATGCGGCGGACCACGTCCACGCCGTGCCGTCCGGCCGCCTCGGCGTCGACCTCGTTCCGCAGCGACTGGAAGCTCCCGATGACCACCGCAGGCGAGGCCCACTCCCACACCCGCAGCGTCGGTGGGCGCCGTCCCGCGCCGACCTCCTCGACGAGGACCTGGTCGAGCGCCATGTGCAGGGCGGGGTCCTGCGGCGGCTCATGGATCAGCCGCC
Source organism: Actinomadura soli (assembly GCF_005889715.1). Classification (GTDB taxonomy): domain Bacteria; phylum Actinomycetota; class Actinomycetes; order Streptosporangiales; family Streptosporangiaceae; genus Spirillospora; species Spirillospora soli. Next base: position 1,324 of record NZ_VCKW01000484.1, on the reverse strand, counting down.
AATCGTGGTCCCGCCAGTCCGAGGCTTGCGCCACGGCCCGCCGCACCGCGATTCCTACCGCCTCCGCAGTGATTCCCAGCATCACCGTGCCCTGCGGTAGGCCCGCTTCCACACGCGCGCCGATCGCTTTTGCGTCGAGCCCAGCGGGGAGGCCGTCCAGGACGGCGTTGATGTCCTCCAGTGCCCCGTCAGGTTCAAGGAAGAAGTCGCCGCTGATTCTCGGCTCGCGCAACAGCCCGTCCGCGACGTCCACGTCGGCGACGACGAGCTTGCCACCGGGGACCTTGTACTCACCGTGCATCACATACAGTCGAACCCCACCGTCCCAACGCTGATTCCGCCGATCGGCTTGGCGGACGGACGCCCGGGCATCGTCACGGGTGGCGGTCATGGGAAGGACGGTGCCGGTGAGCAATCTCGACGTCCGGCCGAAGCCGGTCGAGTGCGGTGGACGGGACGACGTCCCAGGCCGTCCCGTGCATGAGCTTCTGCCACCGCGGCGCGTGCCGCTCGGTGAGAGCACGGTCGTCCGGCGGCTGCTGCCCAGCCTGGGGCGGCGGATGGTGGGCGCCTGGTGCTTCGTCGACCACTACGGCCCGGACGACATCACGGGCGAGCCGGGCATGCAGGTGCCGCCCCATCCGCATATCGGGCTGCAGACGGTGAGCTGGCTGCACGACGGCGAGGTACTGCACCGCGACAGCCTGGGCAGCCTCCAGACCGTCCGCCCCAGGGAGCTGGGGCTGATGACCGCGGGACGGGCCATCGCGCACTCGGAGGAGTCGCCGCGCAGCCATCCGGCCATCCTGCACGGCGCCCAGCTATGGGTGGCGCTACCGGAAACCCACCGGCACACCGATCCCGCGTTCGAGCACCACGCCGACCTGCCCGTCGTGCAGGGCCCCGGGTTCGGAGCCACCGTCATCCTGGGGGAACTGGACGGAGCCGCCTCACCCGGCACGGCCTACACACCCATCATGGGCGCCGACATCACCCTGGCGGACGGAGCCGTAGCGCGGCTGCCGGTCGAGCCCGACTTCGAGTACGCGGCGCTCACGATGTCCGGCATAACGGAGATCGACGGGTTGCGGGTGGAGCCCGGCTCGATGCTCTACCTCGGCTGCGGCCGCCGCGAACTGCCGCTGAGGGCCACCGACGGCGGCAGCGGGCTCGTGCTGCTCGGCGGCGAGCCATTCGAGGAGAAGCTCGTCATGTGGTGGAATTTCGTCGCCCGGACGGGCGACGAAATCGCCAAGGCACGCCAGGACTGGACGGCTGGCGACCGTTTCGGCGTCGTCCGCGGATACGACGGGGAGGCCATCCC
>NZ_VCKW01000483.1 GCF_005889715.1 Actinomadura soli | reverse complement strand
GGGGGCGGGGGCCGGGGATGGTTGGGAACCGAAGGACCTGGACCTCGCGCGACTACCGGGGCGTTGAGCGGACATCGGGTGTCTCCGGCCGTTCGCTGCGTGGATGTCGAATACCTGCCGCACCTCGACCTAAGTAGGGAAAATCCTCACACGGAGACAAGGCGCATAGCGGCGCGAAACCCCCTCTCGGAGGTTTCGCGCCGCGTCACTCCTTCTACTTCATCGGTACTCGGTATACGAAGTTCCACAGGTGCGTCGGGCCTACATGGACGCAGACCTCAACGGCGCGATCATTGGCGTAAGCGACGTGGTACAGCTCGAAGACCGGTTGATCTGAGCCGATGCCGAACCTCGTGGTCTCCTCGTCCGTGGGGCTACGGGAGAGGGTTAGGTACTCGTCGGCGTACTCCTGCTCGTAGCCGAGTTGGGCCATGGTGGAGATCATGCCGCCCTTGGTCTGGACGGTGTCTTCCAGCATCGTCCCACCAGCGATGTCGAGCGGGATGTATGAAGGTGCGATTTGAACGAGGGTGTCGTCCGCGTACATCGATCGCTGCCGGACGACGACTTCCTCTCCGCTAGGAGTGCCGAGAAACTCGGCAACCTTGGGGGGCGGGACGTCCCTGAAGATGGTCGTCTCGGACCTTGGAGTCATGCCGAGACGACGGATTTCGGCCGCGAAGGCCCCTCGGTCCTGAAGCCGCTTGTCAGCGGCGTACCTATCCCGGGCATCCCGGACTATCTGTGGCAAAGCCGTCACGACTGTTCCCCTTCCCTGCTCCGTTCGGACCAATCCCTCTCGTCTCAGCTCTGACAAGGCTCTGTTCACCGTGGTCACGCTCACGCCATAAGTCCTGGCGAGAACGGTCTGAGAGGGGATTGTCTCTCCGAAGCGAAGCTCTTGATCGTTGATCTGTCGCCTTAACACCGCCGCTAAGTCTTTGGCGCTCAGACTCACCCTGCCCTCTTCCTCAGCAGTCCAAAGGATGTTTCGGCCGAACATCCGGATGTTTCGAGCATTGGTTCGCCGCCATACCCGATCTCACAGGAGCTGTGAAGATCCCCAGTTACCTCGTCAGGATGGTCATCGAACGTTTAACCAGTACACCACAGAGGGGCCGGTGGTCTCCAGATGACGGAGAGATCTAGCGCCAAAGTGCATGAAATCGACCACACGAGCGCATGTCTGCCGACCTCTGAATCCGCAGGTAGGACTTGATGATCGTACTTAAGCCGGAGGATGTAGAGGCCAGGCGCGGACGTGATCACGTCGCGGAGATCGCGACTGCCGAAGAGTGGCCGGTCGATCTGGATGACGTTCGCGTCGTCACGGCAGAGCTGATCAACAACGCCATTGGGCACGCCGATACCGATCAGATCCGTGTGGAGGCGTACTCAGATCAGGACGAGTCCGAGGGTCTGTACGTGGTGGAGGTCTGGGACGCAGACGGCATGAATCGTCCCCGGCAACAGTGTCTCTCTCTCGAAGGGGAGCACGGGCGTGGACTCCACCTTGTTGCAGCTCTCGCCCACGCCTGGGGCGTTCAAGTCGGCCGCGACAGCCAGACCAATGACAACGACAGCGGAAAGATCGTCTTCGCGCGCTGGCTGGTCAAGCGCAAATGACCCTCGATGAGCTTACGGTCGATACCTGGTATCAGCTCGCCGTCATCCGCGTGTTCGGATCATGGCTTGACCCCGAAGCCTCTTCGGCGATGGCAGACCGCCAATACCTCAGTGGGCTGGTTAGGCATGCCCGGCTCATGCTGGCCCTGCGCCAGGTGGAGGACCCGGCCCTGCGCCAGGTGGAACCCCCTTCGGCGGCCTTTCCGCAACTCAACGCCTGGAAGGGGACTTCTACGTGATCATGGATGGCTGGTCGAACGAGCCGGGCGACCGGGGACATGCAGAGCGACACGGACGCTTGGGCGCAGGCTGCGGGCTGGCGGCTGGCTTGCCTGACGGCGTGGGGGATGGCGCCGCTGTGGGTGTCGTTGCCGGTGCGGTGGGCGTGCAAGCGACGGCGGACGGGGCGCCGTGATGGGTGAGCTGCTGACGGTGTTGAGCATCAACACCCAATACGGCGGCCAATGGGGGCCGCTGGCTGACTTGATCGCGGACATCCGGCCGGATGTGCTGCTGACGCAGGAGCTGACGGACTGGGGCCGGGACCCGCGCTTGCAGGGCGCGGCCGAAAGAGAGTTGGAGTGGCGCGGGTGGGGGCTGCGGTTCCTGGTCGCGCCGTCGCCGGTGCACAACCACACCGCCGTGGCGTTCCGGCCTGACCGGTTGGCGTTCCGGCACTTTGAGACCAAATACAGCCACCTGACCGAGAACGGGTATGGGGTGGCGGTGCTGGCGGACCGGGACGCGTCCGATGATGACCCGGGGTTGGCGGTGATCTCGGCTCACCTGACGGCTTATTCGGCAGAGGCGGCGGCGACCGAGGCGCAGCGAATGATCGGGCGGCTGCACCGCTACGGCGGGCAGGGCATCCTCGGCGGCGACATCAATCACATGCCGGTCGGTGACCCTGAACCGGACTGGGACGCGGTGGAGCCCTACAACCGCAGTTCCCGGTGCCTTCCGCGCAGTTCGCCCGATGAGCCCTGGCGGGGGAACCGGATTGTCGGCGAGAAGCTCGGCGTGGCGCTGGTCGATGTCGCCGCGCACTTGGCCGACACCACGGGACGACTGGACCTGCGTGATCCGACCGCTACCGGCGGGCTGCGAGTGGATCAGTTCCACGTGACCGCCAATCTGCGGGATGCGCTGATCGAGTATGAGTGGCTTCCGGCGCCGAGTGATCATCACGCGATCGCGATGTCACTGGACATGACACGGGCGGGTCCGGGT
>NZ_VCKW01000482.1 GCF_005889715.1 Actinomadura soli | reverse complement strand
GTCCCAGGAAGCGGTCAGGCGGTCCCAGGAAGTGGGCAGTCGGTCCCAGGGAGCCATGCCGCCTCCGTCTCCGCCGTTCTTGCTACTCCCTAGTAAGGTATCCGCTCCGGCGGCCTGCGAATCGCATGGGCGCCTGACCTGCGTCTCTGGCGGGGCACGGGGTTCGTCTGGAATTGTTCGTTCTGCTCAGCCGGCTCGCAGGGGGGACGACACATGTGGCCCGGGTCGAACGTGCCGATGGGCCCGCCGCCCATGGGCCCGGGGCCGCCGGGCGGGCCGGGGCCGTCGTGGGGTCCCGCGCCGCCGATCAGGCCGTCCGCCGGCTGGTACGCCCTGCCGATCATCCTGGTCGTGGTCGCCGCCATCGGGTTCTTCGCCCTGGTCGCGTTCCTCTGGGACGACTCGGAGACCGCGGACGGGTCGTCCTCGTCCGGCGACCCCGTGGCCGGGGTGACGATCGATTTGTCGCGGGGGTTCGGCTACTTCCTCTACGTCCGCACCGGCGGCTCGTCGCCGTTCGCCTGCTCGGTCAAGGTGGGCGACCGGTCCGGGCCCATCCAGCTGACGCGGAAGAACTCCTGGAGCGCGTCCGACCATCCGTCGTACCGCTACACCGCCTCGTTCGAGGCGCCCGTCTCCGGGGCGGCGCTGCTCACCTGCCGCGGCACCGACGGCCCCATCCTGGTGACACCGGACGACACCGTCCACGGGTACCTCGGCCTCGGCCTCCTGGCCGCGGTGGGGTCAGGGGTGATCGCGGTGATCGCGTTCACGGTCACCGCCGTCCGCCGCAGCGGTGCCAAGCGGCGCGCCGCCGCAGCGGTCTTCCCGGTCGACAGCCCCCCGTACCGCTACTGACCGAGCCCGGGGACCGGGGCGCGTCAGGAGGTGAGTTCGCGTTCCAGCGGGGTGCGGAAACGGGGTATCGCGCGGACGTCGCCGTACCAGGCGGCCATGCGCGCGGCCTCCCGCTCGATCGCCGCCCCGGCGTCGGCGCCGACGTCCTCCAGGACGCGGACGGCGATCTCACCGTCCTTGCGCTGGCCCCAGCCGCCGACGATCCGGCCGTCCCACCAGACGGACGGGCCGATGTTGCCGTTCCGGTCGAACAGCCGGGGGCCGTGGTCGCCGAGGAACCAGCCCCGCTCCTGCCAGCCCATCGGCGTCGGGTCGAGGGCGGGCAGCAGCGCCGCCCACGGCCCGGGCGCGGGCTCCGGCTCCAGGTCGTCCGACAGCGCGAGCCCGGTGGCGCCGCCGAGGTCGACCTCGGTGACGTCGAGGAGCGCGAGGGCCTTCTTGACGTCGCCGGCGTTCCAGCCCGTCCACCACTTCAGGTCGGAGACCGGGGCGGGGCCGAACGCGCGCAGCCACCGGCGGACGAGCTCGGCGCGGGCCGCGGCGGCCGGGACCTCCTCGATGCCGCCGGGCAGCCACGCCTCGATCGGCGACCATTTGTACTGGCTGCTGGTCCATGATCCGTTCGGGCGGCCGCGGACGACGAGGCCCTCGCAGCCGAGCGTGACCAGGATCCACGTGGTGACGTTCGTGGGCCTGGAGTACGACTTGCCGGGCGCGGGGTCGACCCGCGTCCGCAGCCGTGGCTCGTCGGCGCTGAGCTGCGCGCCCGTCGCCTCCCCGCGTGCCAGCAGCGCCTCGTGCGCGGCCTTCTCGACCGCCGCGAACCAGGCGGGCACGTCGGGGATGTCGCTGCCGCGCTCGATGATGCGGGCGTAAGTGGCGCGCTGCTTGGCGGCCAGGGAGTTCGCCGTGGACGCCTGCAGCACCGGGACGAGCTCGACGGGCGCGACGAACATCGTCCGCCGCATCGCGAGCATCCGCAGCAGCGTGCGGTCGTCGTACAGGGCCCGCTCCAGCGCCTCCGGGACGGCGGCGACGCTGCGGGCCGCGACCGACAGGAACACGGTCGCGGGGTCGGTGGCGTGCAGCACCACCATGGACCGCGCGATGTCGAGGACGTCGTCGGTCCTCGCCCTGGGGGACAGGCGGTGGCGGGCGCCGAGCCGGGCGCGGCGCTCCGCCACGTTCATCGAACGCATGAGCGAAGCCTAGCGCGTCCGGCCGGGTCAGCCGCCCCCGCCGCCGGAGATCTTGACGACGACCTTGTCCTTGGTGACGGACTGGACCGAGACGTCGAACCCCTCGGCCTGCTCGCCCTCGCCGGCGGGCACCGTCACGGTCTGCCCGGCGATCTTGAGCGTGACCAGCTGGCCCTCCACCTTCACCAGCTCGGCCTTGATGCCGAGGATGGAGGCGCTCGCGTCGACGCCGCGGTCGAACGTCACCGTGCAGGAGTTCACGCCGCAGTCGGTGGTGGCGTTGGTGCCCTCGCCGCTGCACGCGGCCGCGGCACCGAGGGGGAGCAGGAGGAACGGCAGGACGGCCAGCTTCCGCCGAACGGGAAAGGAGGTCATGCCGGGGAGTCTAGGGGCACGCTCCCAGCGGCGGCGCCCTCCGGAAGGCGGATCCGCGGGCGCCGGATGTAGTCCCGCGCGGTGACGGAACTGGATCTTCCGCCGCCGTCGTGTTTCGCTGGACCGGTGACCAGTGACGACGCCGAGGAGACGCGGCCCATGGTGGGGCCGGTGGTGTGCGCGGCGCTGGGCCTGGAGGCCCGCGCGGTCCGGCGCGGCCTCGCCCGCACGCCCGTCGTGGTCGTCGGCTACCGCGCCCGCCGCGCCGACCGGATCCCGGACGCCTGCGCCGCGCTCGTCGTCGTCGGCTTCGGCGGCGCGCTCGACGAACGGCTGCGGCCCGGGGACGTCCTGGTCGCCGACGAGATCCGCGGCTCCGGGCCGTTCCGGGGGTGGCTCTTATACACATCTACGAGCCCACGAGACCCTAAGACGAGACCCTAAG
>NZ_VCKW01000481.1 GCF_005889715.1 Actinomadura soli | reverse complement strand
GGATTGGCCGCCACACTGGCGCTGCCGTCACACCGGGGTTGGTCACTGCGTTGGAGGCGCTGCACCGGGGGTTGGTCACTGCACCGGGGGTGGTCACCGCTATCAGATCAGATCGCCCTGATTCGGGGTCACTCGCCAGTTGGGCAGGAGGTGACTGGGGCCGCCTGGCTGTGTCTGACCTGCGGAAACGCTTGTGGTGTTCGGCCTAGATTAGCTGGCCAGACTGGCCAGACTGGCTGCCTGGCTGGCGGCCAGATCGCTGCCCAGATCTACCGGATTGGCCACCACAGCAGACTGGCCGCCGGGCTGGGGCCAGATAGATCCCACTCATCATCGCCAGCTGAACTCTTCCCCACAGCAGCCAACCAGCTCAGAGACCCAGTGCAGGCGAGAGGGGAATCCTCGCCACAGACTGCTGCAACCACTCCGCTGACCTGCGAAAACAAGATCTCGAAGCAAGAGGGGAGCCTAGATATGCGGAGCGGGGCCCCTCCAGGCTTCCACCCCTGGCGAACCCCGCCCGAGACGCACGCACCTGCCAAGACACGAACGCCTGTGCTTGCCATTAAAGCCGCCAGGGTGCGGCATTGCAAACAAGCTCTCCGCCCGTAGGGGCCCGTTGCCAGCAGGATCCCCGCTGCAGGCGTTACTAGGCCACTGGGGCCGCCTGGCTGTGTCTGACCTGCGGAAACGCTTGTGGTGTTCGGCCTAGATTAGCTGGCCAGACTGGCCAGACTGGCTGCCTGGCTGGCTGCCAGCCGGCCAGATCGCTGCCCAGATCTACCGGATTGGCCGCCACACTGGCGCTGCCGTCACACCGGGGTTGGTCACTGCGTTGGAGGCGCTGCACCGGGGGTTGGTCACTGCACCGGGGGTGGTCACCGCTATCAGATCAGATCGCCCTGATTCGGGAGTGTCGCGGCCATTTTAGTGGCGGCTTTGCTTAACTTTTATTCGATTCTTGAGTTTAATTCAAAATATCCACGGCGCAAACTATATGTCTAAGAAAAGTTCATTGTGGGTGATCATAATCAACTATGCGAGATGCTCTATTCTGATATATCTTGCCCAAGTTTGTCTTGTTTTTAACGAACTTAGCAGAGATAGACTTAATCAAGATAGAACAGATGGCGAGTATTCTACTACCAGATAGATTTGACCAAGATAGTCTAGATGAAGATGATCTCACCTAGTAAGGTAAGCCCGCGGGCTGTCTCGTTCATGGAAAGGGAACCTGCTCGATCGAGTGACGCGGTTTCCCTAAGGCTGGCGTCCCGGTGTACATTGCGTTGGGGTCCGCTCCTCCCCCGGAGGCTCTTCCACCTCCGGTTGACGGATCTTGATTCAGACAAAACGCACCTGCCATGACACGAAAGGAGTAAACGCCCGATGGGCCCTGAACTGCTATTGCCTGGAGTTCTGGTGATCTTGGCGTACTTCACGCTGATCGCCTTTATCGTCTGGGTGCTACGGCCGCAGAACAAGGAGCAGCCCAGCCCGCTAGTCAAGGTCATCGTGGCCCTCGCAGTTGCGATGGGCGCGCTGCCGCCGATCATTTACGGCCTGTACTGGGCCTATGAGGTCTTCCAGGTCTAGCGCCAGGTCAGGAATCAAGCAGCCCCACGGCCTCCCGGTCGTGGGGCTGCTTGCTGCCGCCAAGCATGAGGTTCGGCCGGCCGCCAGCGTCAGCGTCGTCCTCGGACGCGGACGGGTCTCAACGTCTGATGCTTCGGAAGCCTCCGGCTGTATCGGCGGCTGGGGAGACCCCCTCCGGCTAGGCCGGGGCGCGCCTAATCATGCATACTCCTTTGGTCGAGTCGTCGGCCGTGTTGGCCAAGATCACTCCCAGATGGCTCCCAAAATCGGACATCCGGATAGGGTGCGCGACGTAGGACGCGAATAAGGCCCTGGTCATCTTCGCGATGACCAGGGCCCTTCTTGTTACTGCCTTGGGGTGAGTGAGGGGACTTGAACCCCCGACATCTTGGACCACAACCAAGTGCTCTGCCAGCTGAGCTACACCCACCGTGGCCGGGATCGCTGCCCGGCTCCCAGTAGTGTAGCGGCTCCGGGCGGGTGGGTCAGCCTGAGGCGACCCTGGCGGCGACGGCGCGGGCGGTTTCGGAGTCGGGACCGGGCTGCGGGACGAAGACGGCGGCGCGGTAGTAGCGCAGTTCCTGGATGCTCTCGGTGATGTCGGCGAGGGCCCGGTGGCCGCCCTTCTTCTCGGGGCTGGCGAAGTAGACGCGGGGGTACCAGCGGCGGGCGAGCTCCTTGATGGACGACACGTCCACCATGCGGTAGTGGAGGTGGGCGTCGAGGGCCGGCATGTCGCGGGCGAGGAACGAGCGGTCGGTGGCGATGGAGTTGCCGCAGAGGGGCGCCCTGTTGGCCTCTTTGACGTGGGACCTCACGTACTTGAGGACGGTGTCCTCGGCCTCGGCGAGGGTGACGCCGGACGGCAGGGCTTCGAGCAGGCCGGACGTGGTGTGCATGTCCCGGACGACCTGCGTCATCTGGGCGAGCGACTCCGGTGGCGGCTTGATCACCACGTCGACGCCTTCGTCGAGGATGTTGAGTTCGCTGTCGGTGACCAGTGCGGCAATCTCGATGAGCGCGTCGTCGCGCAGGTCGAGGCCCGTCATCTCGCAATCCACCCAGACTAGCCTTGTGTCCGTCATGTGCCCTCTCACCTGCGGAGATCCTCTGGAACCCCGGCTGAATCCCCGAGGAAATTCCAGCGGATTCCAAGCCCGTCGCAGCAATGCCGCGTCATCTGTCGCGGCACGACCGACTCCACCATCAGGCCAGGTTACGCCAGGTCGAGAGAACTTTTTCCACCGATCAGAGGCCGATCCCGGAATCCCCATTGGCGCGGTGGGTTATGTGG
>NZ_VCKW01000480.1 GCF_005889715.1 Actinomadura soli | reverse complement strand
CACCGAGATCTACCCCGTCTAATTCGTCGGCAGCGTCAGATGTGTACAAGAGACAGGCGTTGGCGATTGCGGGTGGCCGAGACCGGCGAACAGCGGCAGCGGTGTGCGGGGAACGCCGCGCAGCGCCCTGGCCAGATCGGCGGGGGACGCGAGCGCCTCGGCCGGTCCGATGCCGAGGCAGCGGCACACGATCGCGTCGATCGCGTGCGAGATCCCGGCCTGGACCTGGCGGGGCGCGTACAGGACGCCCTCTCCGTCGACGGTGGGCGCGGCGGGGAGGTCGGATCCGGCGGGGTCGCCGGGCCAGTGCGCGGTGAGGGCCGCGTACAGCATCTGGCCGAGGCCGCGGACGTCCTCGCCCGCGGGGTCGTCGGCGTACTTGTCGCCGAGGACGGCGTCGGTCGCGATGCCGAGGATCTTGACGGTGCCGCCGGTCGTCCAGACGAGGTCGCGGGGCGCGAGGCAGAGGTGCGCCAGCCCGGCGGCGTGCGCGGCGGCGATGGCCTCGGACGCCTCGTACAGCAGCGTCGCGGCGCGTCCGGGTTCGAGCGGCGCCTTGGCGAGCATCCCCTCCAGGGTCTCGCCGACGACCCATTCGCTGACGACGTAGGCGCTCTCACCGCTGTCGTCGGCGTCGAACACCTGGGTGAGCCGCGGGTCGGTCAGCCGGCTGGCCGCGCGGGCGGACGTGACGACCTCGGCGATCCGGGGGAACTCGGGGTCGAAGGTGCGGACGGCGACGGCCCGCGCGAGGATCTCGTCGATGGCCTTCCAGAGCGACGACCCGCCCGAGTCTTTGATGCGCTTTTCGAGCCGGTAGCGACCGGCGAGACGGGTGCCGGGCTCGATGACTGACGTGCTCACGGCAACGTCCTGCACAGGTGGTCAGATCCCATGTTCGTGGCGTGGCAGCTTACGCCTCCGACCCTCCTCTTTGCGTTCCCCAGGGTGTCGCCCCGCAAGCCGTAGTCCCCCACATGGTAGTGGCTACTCGTTCAAGTGGCCGCCTTATCGCCGCGCGTCCTTTTTACTTTGCCTCTTTACTTTGCCTGGCCGTCCCGGTGTGCGCACGGCCGGGGTCGTCCGGCGCCGGGGCTGGCGCAGGGCGGGCCGCCGGTACCTGGGTCAGCGGCCGGGGAGTTTGCGGGCGAAGGTGGCGATCACGGCCTGGACCTCGTCCACCCGCATCAGCTTGGCGAAGACGAGGTACAGCAGGCCGCCTCCGGCGGAGCCGACCGCCAGCGTGACCAGCGCGGGGAAGAGGGTGCCGGTGTCGCCGACCGCGTCCGCGACGGTGTGCGTGGCGTAGGCGAACCCGACCAGCGGCCAGATCGCGACGAGCAGCTTGAGGTGTCCGCCGACGATTCGGCGGCCGTCGATGCCGCCGAGTTTGTGGCGCAGCACCAGCCAGCAGGTGAGGGCGCCGACCGTGTTGGTGACCGCGAAGCCGCCCGCGATGCCGACCACGATCCACTTGACGCCGAGGGCGTTGTAGGCGGTGAACGCCATGATGATGTTGGACGTGACGGACACGACACCGATCAGCGCGGGCGTCCGGGTGTCGCCGTGGGCGTAGAAGACCCGCAGCATCAGCTGGTACGTGGAGAACGGCACGAGGGCGATCGCGAACATCTGCATGACGCGCGCGATGACCAGGGCGTCGTCGGCCGAGGTGTTCCCGTGCGCGAACAGCACCGTGGTGATCTCCGGGCCGAGCACCAGCATCAGCGCCGCCGCCGGCATGATGATCACCGAGGAGAGCCGCAGGCCGCTGGAGAACGCGGCGCGCACGTCGGCGGTCTTGCCCTCGGCCGCGAACCGGCTCATCCGCGGCAGCAGCGCGGTGATCACGGACACGCCGACGATGGCGTAGGGCAGCTGGAAGAGCTGGTAGGCGTTGAAGTACGGCGTGTAGCCGTAGCCCTCGCCGAGCCCTTCCTCGACGGCGAGGTTCCCGGCCCGGTTCGCGAGCGCGGTCACGACGGCGAACCCGGCCTGGGCCGCGACGACGTAGAGGAGCGTCCAACCGGCCATCCGGGCGACTTCGCCGATCTCGCCGTGCTGGAAGTCGAGGCGGGGCCGCCACCGGAACCCGACTCTGCGCAGCGACGGCCACAGCGCCAGCGTCTGCAGGACGATCCCGCCGGTGGTGCCGATGGACAGCAGCATCAGCTGGCCGTCGGTGATGGTGGTCGGATCGACCCGTCCCGTCGTGACCGCCAGGAACGCGCCGCCGACCGCGATCACGACGAGGTTGTTCAGCACCGGCGCCCACATCGGCGCGCCGAAGCTGCCGCGTGTGTTCAGGATGGCCCCGGCGAACGCGCCGACGCCGTAGAAGAAGATCTGCGGCAGGAAGAACTGCGCGAACAGGATGGCGACCCTCCGCTGGTCGCCGGTGTAGCTGCCCGCGAGGACGTCGATGAACAGCGGCGCGCACAGGACCGACACGACGGTGAGCACGCCGAGCCCGATCACCGCGAGGGTGAACACGCGCTGCTCGTACCGTTCGCCGTAGGCGCGGTCGCGTTCCTTGGCGCGGACCAGCAGCGGGACGACGACGCTGGTCAGGATGCCGCCGAGCAGCAGGTCGTAGATCTGGTTGGGGATCGTGTTGGCGGTGTTGTAGGCGTTGGCGAGCAGCCCGGTGCCGAGCGCGGCGACGATGACCGCGGTGCGCAGGAAGCCGGTGATGCGGGAAGCGAGCGTCCCCACCGCCATGATCGCGCCGGACCGCAGGATGCCGCCGGACGCGCCTTTCCCGCCTTCGCCTCCGCTCGGGGCGCCGGTGTCCGGGGGGCCCGCGCTTCCGGGGACGGCGTCCACGACCGTTTCGGCGCCGCCCGCGCCCAGGCCGCCGCCGCCCGCGCCCAGGCCGCCGCCTAGGGCGCCGCCGGGGGCGGGGATGTCAATCGCCGTCTCGGCTGCGAGGTTCCCAGCGCCGGGCGGCATGTTTCC
>NZ_VCKW01000479.1 GCF_005889715.1 Actinomadura soli | reverse complement strand
TGACGTCCGCGCCTGGGTCAACGAGTGGAACACCGACCCCAAGCCGTTCGTGTGGACCAAACCCGCCGACGACATCCTCGAAACCCTCGCCGGATACTGCCAACGAATTAACGACTCAAGACACTAGCTCAAGAACGACTGGTTGAAAGATATCTCCTGATTATTGAAACATCAGCAGTGTCCTTATCTCTGGACAAGTAATTCTTCCAAATGAGAGTCAGCTGCAATGACATAAAATTCACTCCCTCTATCACATCCGCCGAACTGATCAAATAATCAACCGTCCATCCGAACCTGGCCGGAAACCAACAATTCAACACTTCGATCGAAGTATCTTCAAATCTCCAGTCCACCTTCAATGCATCATCAAATGGCGCCTTAATTGGTGAATGTGTTCTGACAATTTTTTCCCAGGCGGAACCACGTGCTACCAAATCAAGGTCCTGGATTTGATCTCGCAACCCATGAACAAGGAGTGGTGCGCTACCTGCAATCAAGAAATCGTCAACCGGAAGGTCTAGTTCAGATACTACCGCAAGTAGTTTTCCAATACTCTCTATCAAACCAAACCTTCTTACATAGGCTTGAGGTTCAACGCCATGCGCACCAGCACCGCCCAGATTACCGCAAAAAACACACTGACAAAAGTACCTATGATAAACCGCTCACCAAATTTCGGGTCTTCATCGAACTGCTTATGTCTTGCGAATGACTTCGCAGTTATCGCCAATGCGGCTGCTGCCGCCTGTCCACTCACCACGAACGTAAATACTAGTCCTCTCTCAAACCAGCCGATATATGCATAATTGGCGTCAAATGCAAATATCTTCGAACGCACTTTTGGTGCCGACTCATCGAAGATCGAATAGATCCTTGCCACAACTTCATGACTTACGAATATGGAGGCCAATGCTCCTGACGTCACTATCGCAAGACTATTGTTTTTCGCTGCTTCTGTAAGGATATTCGACAGTCGCTGTGGACCGATGGCCAACCCTAGCAGGAAAACGGTGAAGCAGATAAGTATAAATGCACTAATGATTGATCTTCCATGAGACGTTCGATTACTTCTCATCCAAGATTTTCCCTCTCCCAACTCACTCTTTAGGCGCCTCACAATTCCAGATAGGTAGAACCTAATTCCAAATTTTCGCTCATTCCTCCTAGTGCCACCACTGGTGCTTGAACCAGCTCTCTGTTCGGCTAGCTTTTCCCAGATTCCAAGTGCACACGACCAAAATGCCAAAACAAATGCGAGAGACAGTGTCTTCCAAAGGGGCAGAATCGGAGCCATTATCCAAGTGGCATAGATCCATACAAGGGTTGCACGAAAGATAAGGAATCGCCGCAATACGGGCAGACTGTCCGCCAGAAAAATGGCCACAGTCAGGCCAATTAACAGTCGCGCTATTTCCATTCTTCATCCCATTGGGTAGCCACTCTTGAGTTTATTAGACGCTCGCGGCATCACTTGAGTTCCATTGCAGCCCACGTTCTGCCGGAGGTCTAGTGATCTCGGTTCGGAGACCCTCAAACTGGAGACCATGCGGAGATCACGCACCATGCTCGCGGCCAAACAAGATCCTAACTACCGGACTTGGCTCGCACATGCGAATAGGACGCTAACCTGGGGAGAACACTCCCGCCGGTCGATGCCGTACTTCTCGACGAGGTAGCGCTGAGAGAGCGGGCGGCCTGGACCGTTCAGGCTTGCCCTGTACTCGTCCAACACCGCTTGTTCCGGGGTGCGTTCCACTTCGGTGCGAGGCTGCGCCGGTTCGATGCGTTCCTCGTCCTGGATGTGGCTTGCTGCGGTTCGGGTGAGGGTCATCAGGAGTTCGAAGGAGCCGACTAGGGCGAGGGCGGGCCATGCGCTGACGATCGCGCCTATGACGCCGTGAGTTGCGCCGTGTGCCACGTTGGCACCGACCGTTGCCACGATGCCTACGGCGAGGCTCCACTTGGGGAAGGGTGAGGCGGGCTGCTGCCGGCGGCTGGCGTTCAGGATGACCATGGATGCGGCCTAGATAAGGCCGTCCGCCGTGAACGGGACGGGGCGTGCCGTGGGGCCCGTCTCGCCGTGGGTGTGGACGAGTTCGTAGGCGTGGCGGTACGAGATGACGGCTGCCACGGCGGCTACCCCCATCACGGCGAGAGCGGTTGTGATCCGTATGAGGCGGTCAGCCATGGGATATCTCCCTCCGTCACTCGATCACGCAGGGGTCGTCCTCGCCGTGTGTGATGAGGCGTTCGGCGAGCATCAGGGCCGTGATGGCGGAGTTGCGGTCTAGAGAGCGCGGCCATGTGGTGATGTGCCAGCCGCAGTCTGTGCGGGTGGCGGAGGCGATGACCTTGCCTTTTACCGTGGCGGTCATTGTTGTTTCGGTGATTTCTAGGGCCATGGTGGGCCCTCCCTCCCTGCGGAGAGAGAGGGGAGTCAGGGGAGCCGATCTCGGGAGCCAACGCCGGTCGGATTGGGGCGATACGGCTCGACTGTGCCTGAGTGTTCCTCTGGCTCCCATTCCTCGTTTTTGCAGGTGAGCGGCTTTTCAAGACTGTGGCGGACGGGGGCGGACTAAGGCCCCCTCAGCCCTTCCCTAAGTGAGGGTTAAGGGCGTACTTGTGGGGGGTCGGGCGGCTTAGCGTGTGGGTGTCACATCGGAGACACGGCGGAGGTGCACAGGCGGAGAGCAGAGCGAACGTCGGCTGAGGTTCCGACTGAGGTTCCTGATTGAGACAGGTTTCTGGCCTGCACGGCTTTGTAACCCCGCTCTGGGGCCGTGCGGGCCAGAAGTCTTTTCAGGGGCGGGGGAGGGCGCCCAGGAGGAGGAGGCGGACGGCGTCGGCGGTGCCGGTCGCGGTGGTGTCGCCGGTGGCGAGGCGGCGGAGGGCCAGGCCGTAGAGCAGGGCGACTACGGCGGGGGCGTGGCGTTCGGCGTCGGGGACGTCCAGGGACGTGAGG
>NZ_VCKW01000047.1 GCF_005889715.1 Actinomadura soli | reverse complement strand
CCTCCCAGCCCGCGAAGCTCCACACCAGCAGGGCGGCGGCCGGTCCGATCGCCGTCCAGCCGTGGGTGGCGAAGGGGGTCAGGTTGTCCCAGTCGGCGTCAGGGAGGGAGAGGGCGACGGAGACGAGGAGGAGGGTTACCAGTAGGGCGGCCAGGACTAGCTGGAGTTTCCCCGACAGGCGGAGTCCGGCCATGTTCGCGGCCGTCACCACCGCGATCAGCGCGGCGGCCGTGATGAACGTGGTCGTCGTGCCGCCACCGGCGGCGGACGCGACGTAGGCGCCGCCGAAGAGGGCGGCGGCGGGGGCGCCCGGTGGGATCGCGAAGTAGAAGCACCAGCCGACCACGGCGGCGGCGCGGTCGCCGAACGCCAGGCGCGCGTAGGTGGACACGCCTCCGGCGTCGGGATGGCGGGCGCCCAGGGCGGCGAACGTGGCCGCCAGCGGGGCTGACACGATCACCAGCGCCAGCCAGGCGAGCAGGGAGGCGGGGCCCGCGGCCTCGGCCGCCAGGGCGGGGAGGGCGATCACACCCGTTCCGAGGACGGCGCCCACGTACATCGCGGTGCCCTGTCCGAAGGTCAGGTGCCCTCTGGGGTTCGTCTCCGTCACGGCATTCAGCGTCGACGGTGGCGGACCCGACCACTAGCGGCAGAAAAGACGGTATCCGTAGAATTCCTGCCATGAGCGGACATGTCATTGGGCTGGCGGTGACGGCCCGGAGCCCGGTGTTCGAGCTGGCCATCCCGTGCGAGGTCTTCGGCACGGATCGCAGCGACATCGTGGACCCGTGGTACGAGCTGCGGCTCTGCGCCGCCGAGCCCGGTCCGTTGCCGTCCAGCGCGGGGGTGAGCCTGCACGCGTCCTATGAATACGAGGACCTGCTGGACGTCGACACCGTCATCGTCGCCGGGCTGGCCCGCTATGCCCAGCTCGCGCCGCCGCCCGACCTGATCGCGGTGTTGCGGGAGGCCGCGCGGCGCGGGAAGCGGATCGTGTCGTTGTGCACGGGTGCCTATGCGCTGGCGGCGGCGGGTCTGCTGGACGGGCGGCGCGCCACGACGCACTGGATGAACGCCAACGACTTCGCCCATCGATTTCCGCGCGTGCGGCTCGATCCGGCTCCGCTCTACATCGACGACGGCGACATCATCACCACGGCGGGGTCGGGCGCGGCGATCGACGTCTGCCTGCACCTGGTGCGCGTCGACCATGGCGCCGCCGTGGCCAACGAGATCGCGCGGCGGATGGTCGTGCCGCCGCACCGGGAGGGCGGGCAGGCGCAGTACACCAAGCCCGTCGTCAGCGCCGAGAAGAGCGACGACCTGGCCCCGGTGCTGCGGTGGGCGCGGGAACGGCTGCACCAGCCGATCACCGTCCCGGAGCTGGCCAGGGTCGCGCATTTGAGCGAGCGGACGTTCGCCCGCCGGTTCCGCGACACGCTCGGCATCACGCCGTTGCAGTGGCTGCTGCAGCAGCGGATCAGGCTGGCCCAGGAACTGCTGGAGACGACCGATAAGCCGATCGAGGAGATCGCCCGGAGCACGGGGTTCGGGAACGGGGTGAATCTCCGTTACCACTTCGGGCGGGTCGCCGGTGTTTCCCCGCAGTCGTACCGGCATGTGTTCCGGTTCCGGGCGGCCCGGCAGCCGGTGTCCAGCGCGTAGGGCAACGCCGGGATCAGGCGGTGGGGATGTCGAGGGTCTTCGGGCGGGCGTCCGGGTTGTCGGCCAGCCAGGGGAGCAGGCCGGTGTTGCGCTCGACGACCGGCTTGTACAGCTCGTGGTACGTCCGGTGGAGGATGTCGATCTCGTTGGTCGGCATGGTGGCGGTGCGCCAGCGCAGGACGCGGTAGGCGTCGGTGGCGCGGCCGGCGAGCGCGAGGACGGTGATCCCGTCGCCGGGGACCCAGGTCGGCGACGCGAGCGTGATCGCGAAACCGGCGGCGACGAACCCGACCATGCTGTTGAAGTCGGAGCCCGCGTAGCGGAACCGGGGCGTGAACCCGGCGGCCTCGCAGGCGGCGCGGAGCATGGCGGTGCCGCCGTCGTCGCCGCCCTGCGGCGGGATCCACGTCTCCCCGGCGAGGTCGGTCAGGCTGACCCGGCCGCGGCTCGCGAGCGGATGGGCGGACGCCAGCGCGATGCCGCACGGCTCGATCGTGATGACGCGCTCGGTGACGCCGGGCGGGCACGGCGGCGCGTGATGGTCGGCGACCCGTCCCATGAACGCCACGTCCACCTGGTCGTTGGCGAGGAGCTGGGTGAGGACGGCGCCGGAGTAGTCGAGGCTGGTGCTGACGGTGTGATGCGGCAGCTCGGTCTCGAGCCTGCGCAGCCACTCGCCCAGCAGGACGTGGGGGTGGGTGCCGAGCCGGATGCCGGTGCGGGTCCCGCCGCCGGGGACGGTGGCGAGCAGGTCGTCCACGTCGGCCAGGACGCCGCGGGCGCGGGCCAGGACGTGCCGTCCCAGCGGGGTGGGGGTGATGCCCTGCGCGTCGCGGGCGAACAGCGGCCCGCCGAACGCCTTCTCTATACGGCGGAGCTGGTTGCTGAGCGTCGGCTGGGAGACGCCGAGGCTCGCCGCGGCGCGCGTGATGCTGCCCGTCTCCGCGAGCTGGCAGAGCACCCGTAAATGCCGCAGTTCCACCTGCATAGCCGCGAAGCTATGCCCAAGTGGCAGGGCCCGCAAGCGATCCGCAGATGTCACTCTCATTTTCGCAAGGCACGACAAACCGTCCACCCGCTCCTGGCGCCCCGCCCTCCTGAATCTCCTGCCCCCTGCCCGATCGTTCCTTCTGCCCCAATCTGAGCGCCCGAGCATGTAGCAGGCGTGCCCCCGCTGGCGGTGGACGGCATCGCCGTGCCTGCGGCCGCCCGTCCCCCCGCGGTGCGGTCTCCCCCCTCAGTGGAGGCATGCGGAAAGTGAAACGCAAACACCTCTTGGCGACCCTTGTGGCCGCCACTCTCGGGATCGGCGGCCTCGTGCCGCTGGCCCTGAGAACCACCCCCAGCGCGGAAGGATCGACCCCCGATCCGAAGACCGCGGCCGTCGTCTCGGCGGAACGTCTGATCAACGGACGCGTCGCCGAACTGCACCCGAGCAAGGGCGACAAGTACGTCCGGACGCAGGTCGTCGGCACCCCGTGGAAGCTTACCTACGTCGCCTACGAGCGCACCTACCGCGACCTTCCCGTCGTCGGCGGCGACTTCGTCGTCGCCACGGACGAGAAGGGCCACGTGCGCAACCTGTCGGTGGCGCAGAAGAGCACGATCGGCATCGGCCTCAAGCCGAAGGTCGGCAAGGCGGAGGCCGCGCGGACGTCGCGCAAGGCGATCACCAAGCCGGACGGCACGAAGCTCGCGCCGCGCCTGGTGGTCCACGCCCTGGCGAAGCCGAGGCTCGCGTGGGAGACGACCGTCACCGGACGTGACGGCGCGCACCCGAGCCAGAAGAAGGTCTACGTCGACGCCCTGACGGGCAAGCGGTTCGACGAGCAGGAACTCATCGTCGCGGGCACCGGCACCGGCATCTGGAGCGGGCCGAACCTCCAGTTCGGAACGACCCAATCCGGCGGCCAGTACACGATGCGGGACCCGGAGCGTCCCGGTGTCAGCTGCGCCGACTACAGCAGCAAGGCGGTCTTCTCCGGTCCTGACGACGTGTGGGGCAGCACGTCCAAGACCAGCAAGGAAGCCGGCTGTGTCGACGTCATGTACGCCGCCAAGGGCCAGTGGGACCTGCTGAAGTCGTTCGGGCGCACCGGCCTGAACACCAACGGCCAGTGGGCCCCGGCGTTCGTCGGCCTGAACGCCGTCAACGCCTACTGGCAGAGCGGCCAGGCCCAGTTCGGCTACAACAACCAGAACCAGTGGATCACCGCGACCGACGTCGTGGCCCACGAGTTCGGCCACGGGCTCGACAGCTACACGCCCGGCGGCATCTCCGGCGGCAACACGCAGGAGTTCGTCGGCGACGTGTGGGGCGCGGCCGTCGAGGCGTACCTCAACAACCCCGAGGACGTCCCCGACTACACGGTCGGCGAGGAGATCAACCTCACCGGTTCCGGCCCGATCCGCAACATGTACGAGCCGTCCCGGGTCAACAACGACCCGAACTGCTACTCCAGCTCGGTGCCGAGCATGGAGGTGCACAAGGCGGCCGGTCCGGGCAACCACTGGTTCTACCTGCTCGCCGAGGGCAACAACCCGGGCGGCGGCAAGCCGACCAGCCCGACCTGCAACGGCAGCAGCATGACCGGCATCGGCATCATGAACGCCGCGAAGATCTTCTACAACGCGATGATGCTGAAGACGTCCGGGACCAACTACCCCCGGTACCGCGTCCTGACGCTGCAGGCGGCGAAGAACCTCGACTCGTCCTGCACCTGGTACAACAAGGCCAAGGCCGCGTGGGACGCCGTCTCGATGCCCGCGCAGTCCGGTGAGCCGACCTGCACGCCGACCGGCGGCAACGACTTCTCGATGTCGGTGTCGCCCAACACGGGCACGGTGAAGCAGGGCGCGACGGTGCAGGCGACGGTCGCCACGACCATCACCGAAGGCGCCTCGGAGGCGGTCGACCTGACCGCGTCCGTGTCGCCGGCCAACAGCGGCCTGTCCGCGAGCTTCAGCCCGGCGCGGGTCCAGTCCGGCAACACCTCGACGCTCACCCTCACGGCGAGCGACTCGGCGCAGACCGGGCCGTTCACGGTCACCGTGACCGGCCGGGGCGGGACGAAGACCCACACCGCGACGTACTCGCTCAACGTCGAGAGCGACGGCGGACCCGGCACGACCGACCCGCCGGACATCAACGTCGCGAACGTCCAGGCGCACCTGCAGCAGTTCCAGAACTTCGCCACGCAGAACGGCGGCAACCGTTACGCGGCGAGCGGCGGCTACACCGCCTCCGTCGCCTACGTGGAGCAGAAGCTGCAGGCCGCGGGGTTCACCGTGACCCGGCAGGCATGCACCTCCGGGTGCACGGCGGGCTCCGGTCCCAACCTGATCGCCGAATGGCCGGGCGGTGACGCGAACAGCGTCTACATGTTCGGCGCGCACCTCGACGGTGTCCGGGGCGGACCCGGCATCAACGACAACGGCACCGGCTCCGCCGCGCTGCTGGAGACCGCGCTCGCACTGGCGCAGACCAAGCCGACCATGCTCAACAAGGTCCGGTTCGGCTGGTGGACGGACGAGGAGCAGGGCCTCAACGGCTCGGAGTTCTACGTCGGCCGCCTCGCCCAGACCGAGCGGACGAAGATCAAGGGTTACTTCAACTTCGACATGGTCGGCAGCCCGAACGCCGGCTACTTCATCGACAACCTCAACTCGCAGCTCTCCGCGAACCTGAAGGGATACTTCGACTCCATCAACCTCGTCCCGGACGAGATGGGCGAGTGCTGCAGCGACGACGGCCCGTTCCGCAACGCCGGGATCGCGACGTCGTTCCTGTCCACGGGTGCGTCGGCGACGAAGTCGTCCGCGCAGGCGCAGAAGTGGGGCGGCCAGGCCGGTGTGGCCTTCGACCGCTGCTACCACGCGTCCTGCGACAGCTACCCGAGCAACATCAACACGACCGCGCTCGACCGCAGCGCGGACGCCATCGCGTGGGCGCTGTGGAAGACGTCCGTGGGTCCGTCGAACCCGTCGGACGACTTCTCCATGGCGGCGAACCCCACGTCCGCAAGCGTCCAACCAGGACAGTCGGCCACGGCCACCATCAACACCGCGGTGACCGAGGGCGCCGCCCAGTCGATCAACCTGACGGCTGCGGTGTCGCCAGGCGGGCCCAGGGTGACCTTCAGCCCCGCCACCGTCCAAGCCGGCGCAACGTCCACGATGACCGTCGCCACCACGTCGGACACCCCGGCGGGCGACTACGTCGTGACGGTCACCGGCACCGGGGAGTCCGCCACGCGCACCGCGAGCTTCACACTGCGGGTGCAGGGCGATGGGACTGACGACTTCTCGGTGTCGGTGGACCCGTCCAACGGAACCGTCGAGGCCGGCAAGTCGACGCAGGCCACCGTCCGCACCGCCCTCACCCAGGGGACGGCGCAGCAGGTGGCGCTGTCGGCGACGGTCTCGCCCGGCGGGCCGACCGCGACCATCAACCCTGGTGAGGTCAAGGCGGGCGGAACCGCGACCCTGACGCTGGCCACCACCGCGAGCACGCCCGAGGGCAGCTACACGGTGACGGTCACCGGACGGGGCACCGTCACCCGGACGGCCACCTACACCCTGACGGTGACCAAGCAGCCGGGTGGCGACCGTACGTTCACCAGCGAGACCGACTACCCGATCCGCGACTACACCTGGACGGTCAGCCCGATCCAGGTCGCGATCGAAGGGCAGGCGGCGACAACGGTGAACCTGTCGATCGACGCCACGCACACCTGTGCGGAGGACCTCGGGGTCTGGCTGCGATCGCCCACCGGCCAGGACTACGTGGTGAAGCGGCAGGGCACCGGTCAGTACCAGTGCACGCCGTGGAACGGCGCGCGGACCTTCCAGGTCCCGGGCGTCAGCTCGGAGGCGGCCGGCAACTGGCAGGTGTACATCTACGACTACGGGCCCCAGGACACCGGGACCCTTAGGGGCTGGAGCATCACGCTCTAGCCACCGGCGGTGGTAAGTGTCCGGTCCGGTCTTCTCCCCGGGATGGGGGTGGAGGCCGGGCCGGACATCCACATATCTCCCCCCATCCCGCCAAGCGCAGCTCGACCCCCAGAGGAGGTGCGCACATGTCCAGAAGGTCACGCTTCCTGGCGGCGGTGATCCCGCTCGCCGTGACCCTGATCCTGCCCGCCGCCGCGGCGTCGGCCGCTCCCGTCCGGAGCGGCGATGTCGCCACGCAGGCCCAACCCCGCCAACCCGCCGAACCCGCTCCCAGACCCGATGCGGCCGGAGAGAAGACGGCCGCGAACATCGTGCTCCGGTACTCGCCTGACAGCCGAACCACCCAGGCGACTCTCCGCACGCCCGGCTCCAGCTACGTCAAGGTGCATTTCGCGTCCGTGCGGCTGCTCCCCGGCGACCGCGTCACGGTCGCCTCGCCGTCCGGCCGCGAGGTGCACACCTACCACGGCGATCCGACCGTCCGGAAGCAGCGCGGCGACTCCCCCTTCACCGTCCACGACGGGACGGGGTTCGCCGCGATGTCCATCGACGGGGACACCGCCGTCGTCACCCTGCACGCGGCTCAGCAGCGCGGCAACGCCGCGGCGCTGACCCGGCAGGGGTTCGGCGCCCGGATCGACTCCTATTTCCGCGGCTTCACCAAGGCCGAGTACGCGGCGGCCAACCCCCGCCCGTTCAGCGTCTGCGGCGCCGAGAACCGCCGCGACACGACCTGCTACAAGGAAAGCCATCCCACCGAATACGCCCGCTCCCGCGCGGTGGCCCGCCAGCTGCTGAACGGTCTCGGGCACTGCACCTCGTGGCGCGTCGGCGACACCAACACGATGCTCACCAACCAGCACTGCATGGAGAGTGCGGCCGACCTGCGCGCCAGCGAGTTCCAGTTCGACTACGAGTGCGCCACGTGCGGCGGCCGCGACCCGCGGGCGGGCACGAAGGTCAGCGGCGCCCAGCTGCTGAAGCTGAGCCCGCTCAGCGCACTGGACTACGCCCTGTTCTCGGTGAACAACTTCGAGAGCGTCCAGCAGTTCGGGACGCTCTACCTGGAGACCCGCGAGCCCACCGCCGGTGAGCGGATCTACATCCCCGGCCACGGCGACACGCTGCCGAAGCGGCTGTCGGTCGTCGAGGACGGCGGCGGGAACTGCGTGATCCGCACGCCGTCGTCCGGGGTGAACACCGGGTACATGTGCGACACCTCGGGCGGGAACTCCGGTTCGCCGGTCCTCGCCGGGTCCTCGCACAAGGTGATCGCGCTGCACCACCTCGGCGGCTGCCCGAACTGGGGAACCCGGATCAGCCTCGTCTACAAGGAGATCTCCAGCCTGATCGACAACGAGCCGGGAACCCCCGATTCCCGCGTCCTGAGCGGCTGAGCGGTGATCCGCTGATCCGCGCAGGGTGTTGACCTCTCGTCCGGGACGTCTCCTCCCGTGGGTCCCGGCCGGGAGCGCTGTCCGGCGATCCCTTGGCGGGGAGGACGCCGGACGCCCGCCGGTATCGCACCGGCCGTGACCTGGCCCATGAGCCGGTGCGGTACCGCGACGGGATCTTTCGGCCGACCGGGTTTCCGGTCATCGGGACTCGTGCTTGGCCGCGCGCCCGTGGGCCTCTACTATCGCCGCAGCTCAGGTCGCCTTGCGGCGGCGCCGATCGGGCCAGGCGCGGGCCCCTCACGAGTGGTCGCCCGGCCATGCGCGCCTAAGAAACAGGCCCCGGCCGGACGCGTCCGCTGGGAGGAACACATGGAGCGGACCGCTGACTACGTCGTCGTCGGCGCCGGCAGCGCCGGATGCGTGCTGGCGCGGCGCCTGGCCGAGTCGGGCGCGGACGTCGTCCTGGTCGAGGCCGGCGGCCCGGACCGGACGCCGCTGGTGCGCAAGCCCGGCCTGATCGCCGTCTTCCACAACGTCCCGCGGCTGAAGAAGAAGCTGGACTGGGGCTTCTCCAGCACCCCGCAGAAGAGCGCCCTCGGCCGGAGGATCCCGCAGACGAAGGGACGCGTCCTCGGCGGCTCCGGGTCGATCAACGGGATGCTGTTCGTGCGCGGCAACCGGCGGAACTTCGACGACTGGGCGGCGGACGGCTGCGCCGGCTGGGGCCACGACGACGTCCTGGACAGCTTCAAGCGCATGGAGAACTGGGAGGACGGCGCGACCGCCCTGCGCGGGGCGGGCGGCCCGATCCGGGTGACGCGGCAGCGGGACCTCACCCCGGCGTCGGAGGCGTTCATCGAGGCGCTGATCGAGACGGCGGGCGTGAAGCGGAACGACGACTACAACGGCGAGGTCCAGGACGGCGCGGGGATCTTCCAGCAGAGCGTCCACGAGGGACTGCGGTACAGCTCGTCCGTCGGGTATCTCGACGGCCACGGCCTGCCGAACCTGACGGTCCTGACGGGCGCGACGGTGGAGCGCGTCGTCGTCCGGGACGGGCGGGCCACCGGCATCGACGTCGTCGCGGAGAAGGGCCGCGGGACGGCGCGGCGCGCGACGATCAGGGCGTCGCGCGAGGTGATCCTGGCGGCGGGGACGTTCGGCTCGCCGCAGATCCTGCTGCTGTCCGGCGTCGGCCCGGCCGCCCACCTGCGCGAACACGGCATCGACGTGCACGCCGACCTGCCCGTCGGGGACAACCTGCACGACCACATGTTCGTCCCGATGACGTACGTCATGGACACGGCCCGCCACCGGGGCACCGCGCCGTACTTCGCGTCCGGGGTCGTCCGGGAGTGGACGAAAGGCGGGACGTGGGTCGCGCGCAGCGTTTTCGAGGCGGTCGGGTTCGTCCGCACAGGACAGGCCGGGGATATCCCTGACCTGCAGCTCCACGCGCTGCCGTGGTCGTATCCGTTCCCGAACCAGGACGCGCCCGTCCGGCACAAGGTCGACAAGCGCTCCGCCCTCACGATCATGCCGACGCTGATCTACCCGAAGAGCCGCGGGACGCTGCGGCTGGCGTCCGCCGACCCGTCCGCCGCGCCCCTGATCGACCCGGCCTACCTCACCGACCCGGACGACGCGCGCCTCCTGCTGGACGGCATCGAACTCGTCCGGGACGTGATGGCCAACAAGACCATCGCCGGTGACGTCAAGGAGGAGCTGTCGCCCGGCCCCGGCTTCCCGGACCGCGCCGCCCTCGCGAAGGAGCTGCCGAACCGCGCGACGACCGTCTACCACCCGGTCGGCACCTGCCGGATGGGCGCGGACGAGCGGGCCGTGGTCGACCCTGAGCTGCGGGTCCGCGGCATCGAGGGCCTGCGCGTCGCGGACGCCTCGATCATGCCGTCCATCACGGGCGGGAACACCAACGCGCCGAGCATGATGATCGGCGAACACGCCGCGAAACTGATCCTCAGGGCGTGACCGGGAAGCGTGTCACCCACCGGCGCTGCCACGGGGTCTCGACGGCCCGCGGATGGTGGTGTTCGCGCGCCCAGGCGACCGCTTCGGACGGCTCCACCCCCGACAGGACGGCCAAGCACGCGATGACGGTTCCGGTGCGTCCGACGCCGCCTCCGCAGGCGACCTCGACCGCGGCGCCGGAACGGGCCCGCTCGTGCAGGGCGCGGATGTCCCGTACGGCCGCGTCCGGGTCGCGGGGCAGCAGGAAGTCGGGCCACTCGATCCAGGCGGCGGGCCAGCCCATTTCCGGTTCGTGACGCCGGCGGAGGCGGTCCGAGCCCAGGTAGAGACCGAAGTCGGGCGCGGGCCCGTCCGGCAGCGGGTCGCGCAGCCCGCGCCCGCGGACCCGGGTCCCGTCCGGGAGCTGAAGCGCGCCGGTCAGCAATGTGGTCATGAGGTCGTCTCCCGTCGGCGGGCACGGTGGTTGGCGACGTTGAGGCGGTTCCCGCACAGCTCGGGCATGCAGTAGCGGCGCCGCCCGGACCGGCTGACGTCGGCGAACACGCCCCGGCAGCCGGGCGCGGCGCAGGGACGGAAACGCTCATGCCCGAGCGCCCGGACGGCACCGAGCAGCCCGGCACCGACGAAGGCGGCCAGCTCGTCCGCGAGCGGCGCGCCCTTCACGGTCGGGACGAACCACTGCCAGGGACGGCCGGGTTCACGCCGGAGGACGGGTGCGAGCCCGGCGCGCCCGAGCAGCACGCCAGCCCCCGCGACGGCCTGCTCCGCCGTCTCGGTCTCCATGATCCCGCGCACCTCCCGGCGGAGGAGCTGGACCTGGAAGACGTCCTCGTGGACGGGTGCCCGGAGGCCATGCCCCGCGAGCAGGCCGGACAGCGCACCGAGATCGGGCAGCGCCTCCGCTCCCCGCACCGTCGGCGACGTGCTGACCAGCTCGTTCGCCAGCTCGATCCCCGCCGCGTACGCGCCGATCGGGATATGCACCCGGAACCCTCCTGTAAGGCTTACAGAAGGACTATAGCCCTTACGCGGGTGCTTCGATGGTGGTGACGTGGAAGTCGAGCCCGTCGCCTATGGCGGTGACCTCGACGTGGCTGCCGTGCCGCAGCTCGCCGGCGAGGAGGAGGTCGGAGAGCCGGTCGTCCACCTGCCGCTGGATCGTGCGCCGCAGCGGCCGGGCGCCGAACTCGGGCTGGTAGCCGCGCCGCGCCAGCCAGTCCACGGCCTCGGTCGTGAAGGACACGTCGACGTCCTGCGCGCGGAGGCGGCGGCGCGTCTCGTCCAGCAGCAGGTCGGTGATCTGCCGGAGCTGCCCCTCCTCCAGCCGCTGGAACACGATGATCTCGTCGATCCGGTTGAGGAACTCGGGCCGGAACGCCTCCCGCAGCCGCCCCATGATCCGGTCGCTGAGCGCGGCGCTCTGGCCGTCGCCGCCGGGCGTGCCGAACCCGATCTCCGTCCGCCCGGTGATCAGCTCGGACCCGAGGTTGCTGGTCATGATCACCACGGTGTTGCGGAAGTCGACCGTGCGGCCCTGCGCGTCCGTGAGGCGCCCGTCGTCCAGCAGTTGCAGGAGGACGTTGAAGACGTCCTGGTGCGCCTTCTCGATCTCGTCCAGCAGGATCACCGAGTACGGCTGCCGCCGGACGGCGTCGGTGAGCTGCCCCGCCTCCTCGTAGCCGACGTATCCGGGCGGCGCGCCCATCAGCCGGCTCACCGTGTGCCGCTCCTGGAACTCGCTCATGTCGAACCGGATCAGCCGGTCGCGGCTGCCGAACAGCGCCTCCGCCAGCGCCTTCGCCAGCTCCGTCTTCCCGACGCCGGTCGGCCCGAGGAACAGGAACCCGCCGATCGGACGATCCGGATCGCCCATCCCCGCCCGGGACCGCCGGACGGCCCGCGCCACCGCCGCCACCGCGTCCTCCTGCCCGATCACCCGCTCGTGCAGATGCTCCTCAAGCCGGGTCAGCCGCTCGCGCTCCGCCTGCGTCAGCTGCGTGACGGGCACCCCGGTGATCCTCGACACGACCTCGGCGATGTCCTCCGTGGTGACACACGGCACGGTGACCGGCTCGTCGTCCTCGCGCGTCGCCGCGAGATCCTTCTCCAGCCGGCCGACCTCGTCGCGCAGCTCGGACGCCTTCTCGTAGTCCTCGTCCGCGACCGCCTGGTCCTTCTCCCGCCGCCGCCGGTCGAGCCGCTGCTCCAGCTCGCGGCGGCCGCCGTCCCGCGTCCCCGACCGCAGCCGGACCCGCGCGCCCGCCTGGTCGATCAAGTCGATCGCCTTGTCCGGCAGGAACCGGTCGGTCAGGTACCGGGTCGACAGGTCGACGGCCGCGAGCAGCGCCTCGTCGGTGAACCGGACCTGATGGTGCGCCTCGTACCGATCCCGCAGGCCGCGCAGGATCTCGATGCTATCGTCCGGGCTCGGCTCCGGCACCAGGATCGGCTGGAACCGCCGCTCCAGCGCCCCGTCCTTCTCGATCTCCCGGCGGTACTCGTCGATGGTCGTCGCCCCGACGACGTGCAGCTCACCGCGCGACAGCGGCGGTTTCAGCATGTTCCCCGCGGACATGGCGCCGTCCGCGCCGCCCGCCCCCACGAGCGTGTGGATCTCGTCGATGAACACCACCAGGTCGTCGGAGTGCTCGCGGATCTCGTCCACGACCTTCTTCAGCCGCTCCTCGAAGTCGCCCCGGTACCGCGTCCCCGCGACGATCCCACCGAGGTCCAGCTGGACGATCCGCTTCCCCCGCAGCGTTTCGGGCACGTCGTCGTCCACGATCCGCTGCGCGAGCCCTTCGGCGATCGCGGTCTTCCCGACGCCCGGGTCGCCGATCAGCACCGGGTTGTTCTTGGTGCGCCGCGACAGGACCTCGAGCGTCTCCTCGATCTCGTCCTCGCGCCCGATCACCGGGTCGATGCGGCCCTCCCGGGCGAGGGCGGTCAGGTCGCGTCCGAACTCGTCCAGCGTCGGCGTGCCCGTCGCCTGCCCGCCGCCGGGCCCGCCAGGCGGCTGCTGCCCGGCGCCGGTAGCCGCCTGCTGCAGCGAATCGGGCGTCACATGCTCATGATCAAGAATCCGCCCCGCACTGGACCCACGGTCCAGCGCGAGCGCGAAAAGCAAATGCTCAGGCCCGATATAGGACGACCCGAGCGCCCGCGAAACCTGATGCGAATCCAGCAGCGCCCGCTTCGCCGACGGCGTCAGCTCCGGCGGCACGTCCCGCGGCTCACCCCGCCGCGCATGCTCCTCGATCTCCCCTTTGATCTTGTCCGGATCGGCCCCGGCCCGCGCCATCCACTGCCGCGTCCCCTGCTGCCGCGTCGCCGCCCACAGCAGATGGTCGGTGTCCAGATCGACGCTGCCCCACTGCGCCGCCTGCGCCGCCGCGTCCCGCACCAGCTCCCGCGCGGGCTCGCTCATCAGCCGCGCGAGGCTGATCCGCTCCACCGGCCGCCGCTGCGCCCGCGCGCCGAAGAACCGGGCGAGCATCTCCTCGAACGGGTCCATGCCGCCGGATCCGTACCACTCCGAGGTCATCTCCGAAACCCTCCTGCCCCCGTTGAAGACGCGTTATGGCAACGGTCGGGACGTGCCCATGGCACGCCCCGGAAAACCCCAGCTCCGCGGCCCACGCCCGAGGCTACGCACGTTCCGACCGGCCCGCCCGGCCGTTAACGGAGCGGATCTCAGGCTGGGACGCACTGGAAGAACAGCCGAGTCCCAGAACCGGCCCGTCGCGGTCTCGCGCCCGCAAGCTCGATCGCAGGGAACCTCACCGGTCGGTTCGTGTGCTGTCGAGGGCGGCCAGGGCACCTCGTCCCCTGCGTCCTTGACGAATGGGCGGGGTCAGCGCGGATTGCCGTCCGTACCGCGAGCCCGGCGCTCCACACCGCGGCGCATCGCCTCCACGAGCACCTTGGCGACGAAACCGAGAATGACGAGGTCCCCCACCATCTGCACCATCGTCAGCGCCCGCGCCGCCTGCGAACGGGGAACGATGTCGCCGAAGCCGACCGACGAGAACACGGTCATGGTGAAGTAGAGGGCGTCGACGTGAGTCAAGGGCTCGGAGAAGGCGCGTCCGGCCCCATTGGCCATGAGGCAGTAGCACGCGGCGAACACCAGCAGGAACAACGGGACCAGCGTCGCCAGCGCCTCGACGGCGCGGAGCCTTGGCGACGACGATCGCACGATCGCACGGACCTGCCAGACGACGAACAGGCTCAGGGCCGCCAGCGCCCCGACCAGCGCCACCGCGGTCACCGGCGTGAACGACCTGTTCAGCGGCGCCGCGAAGTACACGGCCAGCAGGCACGCCGTGGTCAATGCCGTGCGCAGTAGCAACTTGAGCGTGAGGCGACGGCCGGTCCGGCGCGAGCGGATGTCCACGCCCCCACCCATGCCCCAAACCCACGCCCGAGCACGCGCCGGTCATGCGCTGGTGGAAAGCATCCGCAAGTCGGCCGCTCCGCAGCGTCGTATTGCGCGACGGACGATGTCACACGGTCTTGGCTTTGTCCGCAGCACCCGCACGAGCAACACCATCGACCGCCACGCAGATGCCGACGACGCGATCGTGGCTGGTCCAGCCATTGATGCGGCCCCGGTTATTGCTGATCTGAACCCGTTTCCTGGCCGCGTCGACGGACGACACCAGGTGCAGGTACACCGTCCCGGCGACACGGGCGAGGACGATGTCCCCCACCTCCACCTTGGACGGGTCGACGGGAGCGACGACCACCCGCTGCCGACTCCGTATCAACGGGACCATCGAAGAGCCACTGGGCCGAAACTCCACGGTGGCCCCGCCGGCCACCCTGCCTGCGACCGCGTCCAATGGGCCCATCCGGTGATCGTGGCAGATCCGGCGATGAGCACTCCACCGATTTACCCCCCGCCGCACTCCCGCCGCCACGCTCAGCCACACCCTTACAGTTCAAGGAACATCGGTTAGTGATCTGTAAGGGACCCTTGTGTACTTCCGTGGCCTTCTGTCAGCCCCAGTCCAGAGCACTGGCTAAGGAAGGTGATCTCTGTAGCCGATCTCTTGGCGGCTGGAGAAGAGTGGCCGCTCCTCAGGCGGCGGCCCAACCGATCTCGTCGGGGGGTGGGCCGTGAATGTCGATGGTGCGGGTGTCGGGTGGTGGCAGGACGCGGTAGACGTAGCGTCCGGTGCTGCCGTGGCTGATGTGGATCTGGTCGGGGTTGGTGTGTTTGAAGCGGTTGTGCCATCCGCAGCACAGTGCGAGTTGGTCGATGTCGGTGGGTGCGCCGAGGACCCATCCTTGGACGTGGTCGATTTCGCACAGG
Source organism: Actinomadura soli (assembly GCF_005889715.1). Taxonomy (GTDB): domain Bacteria; phylum Actinomycetota; class Actinomycetes; order Streptosporangiales; family Streptosporangiaceae; genus Spirillospora; species Spirillospora soli. Next base: position 26,425 of record NZ_VCKW01000047.1, on the reverse strand, counting down.
GTGCCGGGGACTTCGCAGCCTTGGACGGCGCAGGTCGGGTAGAGGGTTTCGAGGACCTGGCGTTGCGCGGCCGTCGCGAACCGGACACGGCGGCCGAGGTAGAGCGGGATGCTGCCCCGCCCGAGGATCAGCGGTGAGACTCCGGCGTTCAGTGCGATCCGGCGGGCGTGTGCGGCTGGGATCGGGGTTCCGTCGGTCAGCCGGGCGGGTGCGGTGCCGCCGGTGAGGGTGTCCAGGTCGATGACGAGGGTGACCTTGGTGGCCCGGTGCCCGTGGGCCAGCGCGCTGATGAGTGCTGCGGCTGTGCGTTCGGGGAGGTCGCGGTGGTCGTCGGTTCCGGCGGGTTTGGCCAGTGGTCCGAGGGTCCCGTCCCATACGGCGGCGTCTTCGGCGTTGAGCCAGCCCTTCACATAGCGGCCGCCGTCCAGGGAGCGGGTGGAGGTGATCCAGGATCGCTCATAACCCCGCTGGGAGTCTTGGTCTGCTGTTTCGGTGCCGTCCCGTTCGGCGATGACGTCGCGGATGCGGCGGCCGAACGAGGCGAGTTTCCCGGCGGAGAATCCTTGGTCGACCATGTCGAGCAGCACGTTCTCGGCAGCCGCGCAGTCCTGGTCGTGGAGCCGGGCGATGGCGTCGGCGATGGTGGAGGCGTACCCGTAGGACAGCTCCCCGGCGGCGAGCAGCTTGGTGACCCGTGGGAGCCGGTGCCGTTGCCGGGCCAGGGTGACCCGTTCGCGGGCCCGGGTCTCGCGCATCCCCAGCCGCGACCGCAGCCAGGCTTGGGTGGACGGCAGACCCCAGCGGCGCATCTCGCCGGAGGCGTCCACCCGTGCGATCATCGCGGCGAGGGCGCTCTCCTGTTGGTCGGAGGCGCGTGCGAGGGTTTCGGTGAGTTCCATGCAGGCGGCGGCGGAGTCGGGTGCGTCGCGTTCGGCGAGTTCGCGGGCGATCACCGCGACGGCGTCCACCAATTCCCTGGTGGATGCCGAGTGAAGATCGACCGATACCGAACTCATAAACCAATAGTATCGAAAACTCAGAGTGCCTGCGCGCTCAAAAAGCCTGTCTTTTGTCACCGGTAAGATAGTCGAAGTCAAGCTCAGTCAGAACCAAATTATAAAGAATGTGGATCGTTGGGTGGTCGTTTTTGAGTCGGTTTGAGGCAGTTTGGTTACTGAGCTGGAGGGTGGGGGCGGCGCGTCGGGCGGGGGCAGGCGGAGCCTGCCCGACGAAAGCTGTGCCCCGTACGCAGCGCCACCCCCACCACGAACGACGAACGACGAACGACGAACCTGCCGTCCGGCATTCTGATTCAGCCGAAAATCCAGGCCGCAAGCATTTTGTGCTCATCACTGAAGCTCCTCAGCGCCAGGCTGTCCGGCCCAGGCCGATATCTATCCCACCGGGCATGAAAGTACGGCTCACAGCAAGCGTGCCACGCCTATCCGCCACCGATGATGTGGAGGTCGAGCTAGCCGGGTGGTCGCCGATGGCAAACAGGTCACTGGAGTCGCGCACGTGTTCCGGAGGCATGCGCTTGGACAGCTCCAGGCGGGTATGCCGTGAGGCCAGGGCGCCAGTTCGCGAACGGCCCTTGACCTGGAGCGCGCTCCAGGTCGCAGAGTAAGACGCGACATCGACAAGCCTGCAGGAACACGGCGAATGAGAAAGGTCAGTCATGCGCATTGGACTCCAGATTCCGAGCTTCACCTTCCCCGGCGGACCTGAGCAGATCGGTCCGACGTTCGGCCGTATGGCGAGGGAGGCCGACCAGGCTGGACTGCACTCGCTGTGGGTTATGGACCACTTCTTCCAAATCGGCGTGGTCGGTCCGCCGGAGGAACCGATGCTGGAGGGCTACTCCGCACTTGCGTACGCGGCCGCACTGACGGAGCAGATCACGCTCGGCACGATGGTCACCGGCGTCACCTATCGGCACCCCGGCATTCTCATCAAGACGGTGACGACATTGGACGTGCTGTCCGGCGGACGCGCATGGCTGGGCATCGGGGCCGCCTGGAATGAGGACGAGTCGAGAGGGCTCGGCGTTCGCTTCCCGCCGACGTCGGAGAGGTTCGAAAAGCTGGAGGAAACGCTGAAGATCGCTCACCAGATGTGGAAAGGTGACGAATCAGCGTTCGAGGGCGAACATTTCACATTGGAGCGGCCACTGAATTCACCGCCCGCGCTCAGGAGTCCCCATCCGCCGATCCTGATCGGTGGAGGCGGAGAGAAGAAGACGCTGCGGTTCGTCGCCAGATATGCCGACGCCTGCAACCTCTTCGACAGCGAAGAACTGCCCCGCAAGTTGGACGTTCTGCGTGAGCACTGCGAGCGTGAGGGACGCGACTACGCCGAGATCGAGAAGACCTCCTTGAGCTACTTCAGCAGCCCGCCCTCAGTCGACGCCGCCGTGGACACGATCGGACGTCTCGCAGAGCGTGGCATCGACCATGCGATCTTCACACAGGGCACCGGGCAGGACCTGGCGGGCATCCTGGGCGAAGCCCTGACCCAGACCGAGAAGATCGTCCCTTCAGGGCGCTGAACTTTCCAGGCAGGCTCCTCGGGCTCACCGAGCCGTTCGCGCATCCATGCGGTGCACGTCAACGCAGAACCCGCAGCCGTATGGAAGACATGATCATATGGGGCCGAGATCTACGAGTGCCCGCTACCTCTCCATCCCCGGACTACTCGATCTGCCAATGCTGGAAACGCCCACGACAGCGGTCTCGTAGCCGATCAACACCGGGATCATCCACCGAGCGGCCTGAGCCTGGCACTTTTCGTAGGTGGGCGTGCGGCAGATCAACATAGGACCAGCACCAGCGGGCGCAGACACCCACCTCGTGCCGTTGTCCGCCAGGTGAGGTCTGGGCGGCAGGGTGATCTGAGCCGCGCTTTACCTGAGTAGGGCTGTGGTCAGGGGAGGTACTTGGTTAGTGGGGTCAGTTTTTCTGGGTTCAGGACTCGGCGGTAGGCGGTGATGCGGCCGTTCGCCACTTCTACTGTGTCCACGGCGGTCAGGTGGTCGTCTTGGTATACGAGGAATTCGAGGCGGCCATTGATCTGAGCGGGCGCGAGCCGCTTCTCCGTGCGGGCGCTGACTCTGAGCAGTGCGGTGACGATTCGTCCGGCGCCTGCGATGATCTTGCGGGCGGCGAAGACGCGGCCGCCGCCGTCGGTGGTGTAGGTCGCGTCCGGGGCCAGCAGTTCCAAGAGTGCGGCCTCGTCGCGCCGCTCGTAGGCGGAGCGGAACGCCGCCAGGACCTTCTCCCGCTCCGCCGCCGGGACGGGACGGTGCGGCAGCGCGGCGGCGACCTTGCGCCGGGCGCGGGAGGCGAGCTGACGGCAGGCGGCGGGCGTCTTGCCGAGGACGTCCGCGATCTGCTCGTACGGAACGTCGAACGCCCGATGCAGGACGAAGGCGACGCGTTCTGGCGGTGACAGCTCCTCCATGACCAGGAGCATCGCGGTGCCGGCCGTCTCGTCCATGAGGACGGGCTCAGCGGCGTCCGGGCCGGTCAGCAGAGGTTCGGGCAGCCACGAGCCGACGTAGTCGACGCGGCGGGCGCGGGCGGAGCCGAGGACGTCGTAGGCGCGGCGCGCCGCCACGGTGATCATCCAGGCCCGCAGGTCACGGACGTGGTCGAGTGATCCGCCATCGTTCGTGGCCTCGCCGCGCGAAGTATCGCGGGCGTGGGCGCGGATCCACACATCCTGGACGATGTCCTCGGCGTCGGCGACGCTTCCGGTGATGCGGTAAGCGGCGCCGAACACGGCGGGACGGTGTGCGGGCCACTCGTCGTCGAGGCGGGTCATCCGGATCCGGCGGTGGCCGCGTCGGCCCGGGCACCGATGATCACGATGATGACGGCGATCATGGCGCCGGTGAGCACACCGCGCGAGCCGTGAACGCACTGGCCGTGAACGCGCAGGCCGTGAGCGCACTGGCCGTGAACGCGCAGGCCGTGAGCGCGCGAGCCGGTGGTGGTCGGGGTGGTCGGGGTCATGCGGCGGCTGGGGTGAACACCCATTTCTTGTACGACCAGTAGCGGAACGCCGCGCCGAGGGCGACGCCCGCCAGCAGCCCGCCGTTGTAGGCGATGCCGCCGTGCAGTCCGAGGGTGTAGTAGGTGAAGCCGGTGCACAGCACCTGGATGAGCAGTCCGACGCCGTTCAGCGCGAAGAAGATCGCGACCTCGCGGCCGGAGCCGTCGCTGTCGCGGTGGCGGAACACCCAGTACCGGTTGAGCAGGTAGGACGCCAGTGTGGACACCACGGTCGGCACGACGACGCTCGTGACGGGGCTGCCGCCGAGCCAGGCGCGCATCAGGTTGGCGCCGAAGATCATGATCAGGGTGCCGACGACGCCGACGAAGCCGAAGCTGAGCAGTTCGCTCAGGAACTTGCCACGGATGAGAAGCCTGCCACGGAGGAATGCCCGGTACGCCGGGGCGGACGCGACCGTTTTGACCGGTCTTGACCGCTGCATGGTGCTCACTCGCCCAGACCTTACCTGACTAGGACATATGCCAACGGTGCAACCCACCTAAAAGATCACGTCGTGTCGTTCAACTCTCGGTCGTGGCGGCCGGCTCGGAGGGGGCGGCGGACGGGACCGCCGCGGCCGTGGCGGTCGCCGGTGCCAGCAGGACGATGAGGCCGACCAGCCCGACGGGGACGGCCAGCGCCCACGTGAGCCCCACGCCCTGCGCGATGAACCCGATGACGGGCGGCCCGCCGAGCAGGCCCAGGTAGCCGACACCGGTGACCCGGGAGATCCCGACCGCGGCGGGCACGCCGGGAACGTTCCCGGCAGCGCTGAACGTGACGGGCGCGACGACCGCGACGCCGAGGCCGAACAGGGTGAAGCCGCATACGGCCGCGAGCGGGTGTCCGGCGACGAGGCCGAGTCCGAGGCCGAGCGCGGCGATCAGGGACCCCGTCCGCAGCACAGGGACGGGACCGAACCGCGCGACGATCCGGTCTCCGGCCAGCCGCCCGATCGTCATCGCGACGGCGCATCCGACATAGCCGAGCCCGGCGACGCCCGGGCCCGTATCGAGGTCTTCGCGCAGGTAGATGGCGCTCCAGTCGGCCATGGCGCCCTCGCCGACGAACGAGCACAGCCCGATGACCCCGAGCATGATCAGCAGCCACCGGGACAAGGCCCGAGAAGCCAGGGCGGGAGTCGCGGAGCGCGAGGGTGGAACCTCGGATGCGTCGCCGTGCGGCTCGGGGATGGTGTCGGCGGAGCGGTCCAGGAGATCGCGGCAGCCGATGGCCAGGAGCGCCACCAGGACCACGGCGGCGGCGGTCAGGTGCAGCGGGACGGGGACGTCCGCCTGCGCCGCGCCCGAGCCGATGAGCGCGGCCACGAGCGTCCCGATGCTGTACGAGCCGTGCAGGCCGGACATCAGCGGACGCCCGTAGCCGCGTTCGACGGCGACCCCCTGGGCGTTCATCGCCACGTCCATCAGGCCGAGCGAGGCGCCCATCAGCAGCAGGGAGCAGGTCAGCGCGCCGATGTTCCAGGCGAGGCCGAGCGGGACCAGCGACCCGGCGCACACGATCCCGGCGGCGATGGTCGTGGCCCGGCTGCCCCAGCAGGCGACGATCCGTCCGGCGAAGCGCACGGCGATCACGACGCCGATGGGCGCGCCCAGCAGGGCGACGCCCATCGATCCTTCGCTCAGCCCGAGATGCTCCTTGATCTGCGGGATGCGGGCGACCCAGGCGGCCGCGAGCAGGCCGTGCGCGACGAAGGCCAGCGTCACGGCGACCCGGGCCCGCCCGAGCGTCGCGATCTTGTCCGTAACCACCTAGCCGACTGTACGGGCCTTACGGGACCCGCCGCCTCCGAAACGGGACCCACCACTCCAGAACAGGATCACCGCCTCAGAACAGGACCACCGCCCAAGACGCTGCTTCGGGGAGGGCGTGTCAGGTCAGGTCGGGCAGGGGGACGCCGGGGTCGGTCAGGCGGGCGGTGTCCACGGGGCGGCCGGAGCGGATCAGGGCCTGGACGTCCCCGGTGACGTCCCACACGTTGACGTTCATCCCGGCGACGACCCGGCCGCCGGACAGCCAGAACGCGATGAACTCGCGGCCCGGGACGTCCCCGCGGTACACGACCTCGTCGTACTCGCCCGGCGACGCGACGCCGGACATCTCCATGCCGAGGTCGTACTGGTCGCTGAAGAAGTACGGGACGCGGTCGTAGGAGACCTCCTGGCCGAGCATGGCGCGGGCGGCGGCCGGTCCGCCGTTCAGGGCGTTCGCCCAGTGCTCGACGCGGATCCGGCGGCCGAGCAGCGGGTGGTAGGCGTTGGCGACGTCCCCGGCCGCGTAGATGTCGGGGTCGGACGTGCGCAGCGAGGCGTCCACGAGGATGCCGTCGGAGACGTCGAGCCCGGCCTCCTCGGCGAGCCGGGTGTTGGGCCGCACGCCGATGCCGACGATCACGACGTCGGCGGGCACTTCGGCGCCGCCCGAGGTGACGACGGCCGACACCGCCCCGGCGCCCCAGAATCCGGCGACGCCCTGGTCGAGCCGCAGGTCGACACCGTGCTCGCGGTGCAGGTCGGCGAAGACGCCGCCGAGTTCGGGGCCCATGGCGGCGTGCAGCGGCGTCGGCTCCGGCTCGATGATCGTCACGTCGTTGCCGTGGGTGCGGGCGGCGGCGGCCGTCTCCAGCCCGATCCAGCCCGCCCCGGCGACGACGACGCGCCGCCCGCCGTGCGTGAGGGCCTGCTTCAGCGCCGCCGAGTCGGCCATCGTCCGCAGGTAGTGGATGCCCTGCAGCTTGGATCCGGGCACTTCCAGCCGTCTCGGGGACGCGCCCGTCGCCAGGAGCAGCTTGTCGTAGCCGATCGGCTCCTTGGTGGACAGGCGCACCTGGTGCGCGTCCCGGTCGATGGAGGCGACGGAGACGCCGACCCGCAGCTCCACGTCGTGCTTCTCGTACCAGTCCGCCTCGTGGACGTGGGCCTTCTCGCGCGGCTCCTTGTCCAGGAGGAAGCCCTTGGACAGCGGCGGCCGCTCGTAGGGCCGCTCGATCTCGGCCCCGATCAGCAGCAGCCTGCCCGTGAAGCCCTCCTCCCGGAGCGTTTCCGCCGCCTTGGCACCCGCCAGGCTGGCGCCTGCGATGACGAACGTCTCCTCGGGCATGCCGACCGACCTCCTGTAGTTGACCTGTAGCTATCCCTACAGCGGCCCATGTAACGAGACAAGGGTCATCGTCGGGCGCGTCGGCGCATATTCGGCACGGCCTCCCGCGCCGCGGCGCGCCTTCCGGGGCCGGGCCCCGGAAAGGCGCAGGTGATCAACGGGGTCGGCCGCTCAGCAGGCTGTGGCGGGCCATCGCGGTGAGATCGGTCATCGACGCGATCTGGTCGACGACGGCGCGGAGCCGGCCCGCGTCGTCGGCGGCGTCCTCGTAGGCGGCGCGGAAGCCGGGTTCGAGGGTGCCGGGCGCGGCGGCGAGCATCAGGCCGGCCAGCTCGGTGATCAGCGTCCGCTGCCGGGCCCTGATCTCCTCGTGGCTGATCCACACATAGTGCGCCGTGATGCCCTTGAGCAGCGCGTTCTCCAGCCGCTGCGCCCGCGGGACGATCAGCTCCGCCGCGTACCGGGTCAGCGGACGGTCGCCGTAGGCGTCCCGGGTGGCGGTCTCGGCGGCCAGGCAGAACCGTCCGATCAGGGTGCTGGTGAGGTTCTTCAGGGCGGCGAGGCTGCGCGGGGTGCCGTCGTAGCGGTCGGGCCAGTACGGCTCGGCGAGCAGCGCGTCAAAGCGCTCCTCCAGCTCGGCGAGGTCGGCGTCGGGGCAGTACAGCTTGGTCGCGGTGGCGGCGACGAGGCGGCGCTCGGCGGGGTCGGCGAGGCGGACGAAGTCGATGTGCCCGGCGACCAGCGCGTCCTCCAGATCGTGGACGGAGTAGGCGACGTCGTCGCTCCAGTCCATGACCTGGGCCTCGAAGCACGTCCGGCCGGGTTCGACGCCCTCGCGGACCCAGCGGGCGACGTCCATGTCGTCCGCGTACACGCCGAACTTCCCGTTGACGGCCTCGGTCTGGGACCACGGGTACTTCATCGCGGCGTCCAGCGCGGCGCGCGTCAGGTTGAGGCCGACGCTGCGCCCGTGCAGGGGCGGGCCGTCCGGTGCGAACGACTTGGGCTCCAGCCGGGTCAGGACGCGGAGGCTCTGCGCGTTGCCCTCGAAACCGCCGCAGTCGCGCGCGACGATGTCGAGCGCGGCCTCGCCGTTGTGCCCGAACGGCGGGTGCCCGATGTCGTGGGACAGGCACGCCGCCTCCACGAGGTCGGGGTCGCAGCCGAGGGACTGGCCCAGCTCCCGGCCGACCTGCGCGCATTCGAGCGAGTGGGTCAGCCGGGTGCGCAGGCTCTGCACGGTGTCGGCGGTGGCGTCCGCGCCGGGCGAGGCGACCTGCGTCTTCGCGGCGAGCCGCCGCAGGGCGGCGCTGTGCAGGACGCGGGCGCGGTCGCGTTCGAACGCCGTCCGGTCGCGCCGCTTGGCGGGCTCGGGCGCCCAGCGTTGCCGGTCCCGCGCCGTGTAGGCGGAGTTTCCGTGTCCGGATTCCCCGTGAATCGAATTGCTCGTCATGGCCCTATCCAGGGTAAGCGGGAGCGCTCAGGGCCGGTCCAGGATCCGGCGGTTCAGCCGTCCGCCGGGTCGGCGGACGGGTCGATGTGGATGCGCTTGGCGGTCTCGCTCGGCGTCTTCACGCTCTTGCCCAGCAGGACGTACGACAGGTACCCGCCGGTTTCGCGGACGATGTAGTGGAACTGGGTGCCGCGGGTCTGGACGCTGGGGCCGCTGCGCGTCGGGGACGCGGCGGCCTCGATCCCGTTGTCCTCGGCCATCTTCTTGGAGCGCAGGCCGTGCCACGGGTCGGTGACGATCACCGCCGACGTCCAGTGGTGCCGCTCGAACTCCTTGCCCGCGGCCTTCATGCTCTCCAGCGTGTCGCGCCCGACGGGCACCGCGAAGACCTTGGACGCGGGCACCCCGCCCTTCCCGATCAGCCAGGCGCGGCCGGCGCCGGCCTCGGTGTAGTTGTCGCCGGGCGCCTTGCCGCCGACGGTCACGATGGCGGGCGCGACGCCGTCGCGGTAGAGCTTGAGGGCGTGCTGGAGCCGCCATTTCAGCGTCGGGGACGGCACGCCGTTGTACTGCGCCGCGCCGAGGACGATGATCGCGTCGGAGCGGGGCCGTTCGTCCTGCCGGGCCTGGTACCAGACCCGCGCGCCGACGGCGAGCGGGGTCAGGACGGCTACGGCGATCAGCCCGGCGAGGACGCTCGCCGGGATCGTGAACCAGGGCGACCGCCTGCGCCGCCCGTCCCGGCGGCGGCGCCGGGACTTCCGGCGGCCCTCGTCAGGCTCGCCGGTGCCGCCCGGCCCGCCGGTTTCGGGCGCATGGGCGTCGGGCCCGGCGGCTTCGGGCCGGGCGGTCGCGTGCTCGGTCTCCGGCACATCCACTTCCAACGTCATCGCATCGGACACGTTAGGTTAGATGGCCCGGCACGTGCGTCCGGTTCGCCGGTTCGGCATGTCATCCTGCCCACAGATCATCCGGCCCATGGATCAATCGGCTGGATCATCCGGCGGGGACGGGGTCAGCGGCTGTCGCTGCCTCCCGGGGAGCCGGACGCCTCGTCGGACGCCTCGATCGCGGCCCGGCCCGCCTCCAGGCGCGCGACGGGGACGCGGAACGGCGAGCAGGACACGTAGTCGAGGCCGACGTCGTGGCAGAAGTGCACCGAGTCGGGGTCGCCGCCGTGCTCGCCGCAGATCCCGAGGTGCAGGTCCGGGCGGACGCGGCGGCCCTCCTCCACGGCGATGCGGACGAGCCGTCCGACGCCGTCCCGGTCGAGGGTCTCGAACGGCGACACCCCGAAGATCCCGAGGTCCAGGTACCGGGAGAAGAACGCCGCCTCGACGTCGTCGCGGGAGAAGCCCCAGGTCGTCTGGGTGAGGTCGTTGGTGCCGAAGGAGAAGAACTCGGCGGCCTCGGCGATCTGGCCGGCGGTCAGCGCGGCCCGCGGCAGCTCGATCATGGTGCCGATCAGCGCGGGCACGTCGACGCCGGTGGCGGTCCTGACGTCGGCCAGGATGGCGCGGGCCTCGTCGCGGACGGCCTCCAGCTCCTGGACGGCCCCGACGAGCGGGATCATGATCTCGGGGCGCGGATCGCCGCCGGCGCTCCGCCGGGCCGCCGCGGCCTCGGCGATCGCGCGGACCTGCATTCCGAAAAGTCCCGGAATCACCAAACCGAGCCGCACGCCGCGCAGGCCCAGCATAGGGTTCTGCTCGTGCAGTCGGTTGACTGCTTCGAGCAGTCTCCGGTCTTTGGCATCCGCTTTGCCGCCTGCGAGCGCGACCCTGACCGACAGCTCGGTGAGGTCGGGGAGGAATTCGTGCAGGGGCGGGTCGATCAGCCGGATGGTGACCGGCAGCCCGTCCATGGCCGCGAAGATGCCCTCGAAGTCCTGCCTCTGCAGGGGCTCCAGGGCGTCCAGCGCGGCCTTCCGCCCGGCCTCGTCCTCGGCGAGGATGAGCTGCTCGACGAGCTGCCGCCGGTCGCCGAGGAACATGTGCTCGGTGCGGCACAGCCCGATCCCCGCGGCGCCGAACCGGCGGGCGCGGGCCGAGTCCTCGGGGTTGTCGGAGTTCGCGCGGACCTTCAGCGCGGCCCGCGCGTCGGCGTGCTCCATGACGCGGTGGACGGCCTTCACGAGGTCGCCGCCGTCCTCGACGGACAGCTCGCCCTCGAAGTACTGGACGACGGGCGAGTTCTCGACGGGCACCTCGCCGAGGTAGACGTCCCCGGACGTCCCGTCGATGGAGATCACGTCGCCCTCGTTGACGGTGACGCCGCCGGGCGCGGTGAACTGCCCGCCCTTGACGTCGACGTCGAGTTCCTCGGCGCCGCACACGCATGTCTTGCCCATGCCCCTGGCGACGACGGCGGCGTGCGAGGTCTTGCCGCCGCGGGAGGTCAGGACCCCCTTCGCGGCGACCATCCCGGCGAGGTCGTCGGGGTTGGTCTCGCGGCGGACGAGGATCACGTCCTCGCCCCGTCCGGCGAGCTCCACGGCCCGCTCGGTGCTGAACACGGCCTTGCCGACGGCCGCGCCCGGCGAGGCGTTCATGCCCTTGGTGAGCTTCTGGACGTCGTCCAGCCTGCTGGCGAAGCGGGGGAACATGAGCTGGGCGAGCTGGCCGCCGGTGACGCGGCGGGCGATCTCGTCCGCGTCGATGAGCCCCTGGTCGAGGAGCTGGCAGGCGATGCGGAACGCCGCGGCGGCGGTGCGCTTGCCGACCCGGGTCTGGAGCATCCACAGCTTCCCGCGCTCGATCGTGAACTCGATGTCGCACATGTCGCGGTAGTGGTTCTCCAGCGTCTCCATGATCTCAAGGAGCCGGTCGTAGGACGCCTTGTCGATGCGCTCCAGCTCCGTCAGCGGGACGGTGTTGCGGATGCCGGCGACGACGTCCTCGCCCTGCGCGTTCTGCAGGTAGTCGCCGTAGACGCCCTGCTGCCCGGACGCGGGGTCGCGGGTGAACGCGACGCCCGTCCCGGAGTCCATGCCCAGGTTGCCGAAGACCATCGCGCAGATGTTGACGGCGGTGCCGAGGTCGACGGGGATGCGCTCCTGCCTGCGGTACAGGACGGCGCGGGGCGCGTTCCAGGACCCGAACACGGCCTCGACGGCGAGGTCCATCTGCTCGCGCGGGTCGGTCGGGAAGTCCCTGCCCGCCTTCTCCCGGACGATGGCCTTGAACCGGTCGACGAGGGCCTTGAAGTCCTCGGCGGTGAGGTCGGCGTCGTCGTCGCTGCCCCGGGCCCGCTTGACGTCCTCGACGGCGTCCTCGAACAGGTCGCCGTCGACGTCCAGGACGGTCTTGCCGAACATCTGGATCAGCCGGCGATAGGAGTCCCAGGCGAACCGCTCGTCGCCCGACTGCGCCGCGAGCCCGAGGACGGACTCGTCGTTCAGCCCGACGTTGAGGACGGTCTCCATCATGCCCGGCATGCTGAACTTCGCGCCGGAACGTACGCTGACCAGGAGCGGGTCGTCGCTCTGGCCGAGCTTCTTGCCCATCGCGGACTCCAGCGCGGCGAGATGCCGGTTCACCTCGTCCGCCAGGCCCTCGGGCGGGTTCCCGTGCTCCAGGTAGTGACGGCAGGCCTCCGCGGTGATCGTGAACCCGGGGGGCACGGGCAGGCCGAGGTTGGTCATCTCGGCCAGGTTGGCGCCCTTGCCGCCCAGCAGATCCTTGAGGTCCTTGTTGCCCTCGGTGAAGTCGTACACGAACTTCGGCACGGGGAGCTCCTTCTCGCTCCGGTTCCTCCCAGCGGCAGTGCCGGCCCCGGCGCGACGGGGGCGCGCGCGGTCGCGGTCCCCCGGGCGGCGGGTCCGCTGCCCTGTTTGCCGGGACTGTACCCGCGAATTCCGGCCTCGCTCGGCGCCCCCGGCCCGGGAGGGTGTTTGCCCAGGTCAGGCCGCGGATAGTGGTCTATTCCAATTCGGACCAACGGGGATGATCAGGACGGAATCGCCGCCGCGCCGGCGTGACGTACCCACCGCACGGAAGAGGGAATGATGGATCATGAAGGAGGTGAGGCTGTGAGGCCGAAGGTCGCCGGCGGCCGGGCGGGAGACCCGTTCGCCCCCATCGCCGATTTCGGGTTCCTGTCGGACTGCGAGACGACCGCGCTGGTCGCGCCGAGCGGCAACATCGAGTGGATGTGCCTGCCCAGGATGGACTCCCCCAGCGTGTTCGGATCGATCCTGGACCGCGACGCTGGGTACTTCCGGGTCGGCCCGGCCGGTGTGGAGGTGCCCGCCGCGCAGCGGTACATCCCCGGCACCATGGTGATGGAGACCACCTGGTGGGTGCACGGCGGCTGGCTCGTGGTGACGGACGCCCTGCTCATGGGCCCGTGGCACCACGAGACGGAACGGTCCCACACGCACCGCCGCGCCCCCACCGACTACGACGCCGACCACGTCCTGCTGCGGATGGTCCGGTGCGTGAACGGCCAGGTCCAGGTGCGGCTCGACTGCATGCCGGTGTTCGACTACGGCCAGACGCCCGCCCGTTGGGAGCACACCGGTGCCGGGTACCACGAGGCCGTCGCGCGCGGGAACGGCGTCGGGCTGCGGCTCACCACCGACATGAACGTCGGTTTCGAGGGGTCGCTCGCCACGTCCCGGACGCTGCTGAAGCAGGGCGAGTCGCGGTTCGTCGCGCTGTCGTGGAGCGAGCACGCGGCGCCGTCGTCCTGGAAGGAGGCGCAGGAGCGGCTGATCTGGACCGTCCACCACTGGCAGCACTGGCTGGACCGCGGCCGCTTCCCCGACCATCCCTGGCGCAGCCACCTGCAGCGCAGCGCGCTCACGCTGAAGGGCCTGACGTTCGCGCCATCGGGTGCGGTGGCGGCCGCGGCGACGACGTCGCTGCCGGAGTCGCCCGGCGGCGACCGGAACTGGGACTACCGCTACACCTGGATCCGCGACTCCACGATGGCGCTGTGGGCGTTCTACACCCTCGGCTACGACTGGGAGGCAAACGACTTCTTCTACTTCATCACCGACGTCGCCGAGGCCGCCGAGGGCAAGCTGCAGATCATGTACGGGCTGGACGGGCGGGAGGAGCTTCCCGAGTCCACGCTCGACCACCTGTCCGGGTACGACGACGCGCGTCCCGTCCGGATCGGCAACGAAGCGTACATGCAGGCGCAGCACGACGTGTGGGGCGCGATCATCGGCTCCATCTACCTGTTCGTGCGCAAGCGGGACCGGCTGGACGACCGGCTCTGGAAGATCATCATCAAGCAGGTGGAGGACGCGCTCGCCAACTGGCGCGTCCCCGACTGCGGCATGTGGGAGGTGCGCGGCGAACCGCAGCACTTCACCTCGTCCAAGGTCTTCTGCTGGGTCGCGGCCGACCGCGGCGCCCGCCTCGCCCGCATCCGCGGCGACCGCGACCGGGCCGCGCGGTGGCAGGCCGCCGCCGACGAGATCCACGCCGACGTCCTCGCGAACGCGCTGGACGAGCGCGGCGTCTTCACCGCCCACTACGGCGCGACGACCCTGGACGCGTCCGCGCTGCTGATCCCGCTGCTCGGCTTCCTGCCCGCCGACGACAAGCGCGTCCGGGAGACCGTCCTCGCCATCGCCGACGAGCTGTCGGAGGACGACCTCGTCCTGCGCTACCGGCCCGCCGAGACCGACGACGGCTTCGAGTCGGACGAGGGCACCTTCACCATCTGCTCGTTCTGGCTGGTCAGCACGCTGGTGATGATCGGCGAACTGGACCGGGCGCGGGCCCTGTGCGAGAAGCTGCTGTCGTACGCGAGCCCGCTGCAGCTGTACTCGGAGGAGATCGACCCGCACACCGGCCGCCATCTGGGCAACTTCCCGCAGGCGTTCACGCATCTGGCCCTCATCAACGCGGTCATGCAGGTCATCAACGCCGAGAGCAACGAACCCCAATCGCCCTTGGCATAAACACCCGAAGGATCTGACTGGCGGTCGATGGTCCGGCATTGATCACAAGTTGATGGCGGGTTGCCTGAATTGCGGCTTATGTCGGTGGCGCCGGTTACCGTACCGCGCGTGACCATGCCACCGTCCGCTGACAACGCTGACGAGAACGCTGACGACAGGGACAGGGGCGGCGCTACAGACACGCCCCCGGCGGACGGCCTCGGGTGGGTTCCGCCCGGCGCGTCCGCAGGGACGGTGCCGCCCCCGCCTCCGCCTGGCCCCGTGTACCCCCCGGGGCCGGTGCCGATGCCGATGCCGATGCCGGCGCCCGGGTCGGCGCCGGGGCGGACGAACCGGTTCGCCGTCGTGGCCCTCGTCACCGGCCTCACGGGCCTGGTGCTGCTCGCCGTGGGCTTCGCCATCGCCGCGTTCGTCCAGATCGGGCGCCGCGGCGAGAAGGGCAAGGGCCTGGCGATCGGCGGGCTCGCCGCGTCCGTCGCCTGGGTCCTGGTCGCGGCCGTCGCCCTGGCGGTCTTCGTCGGTTCGATCTTCACCACCGACCGAGACGCGTCGGGGCGGGTCACCGGCAAGGACAAGGTGCTGCCCGCGGCGCTGCGGACCGGCGACTGCTTCACCGGGTTACGGGAGGGCGCCTTCCGGAACCTCGTCACGGCGCTGCCCTGCACGGAGCCGCATGACGGCGAGGTCATCGCGACGTTGCAGATGCCCGGCGGGGAGTACCCCGGCGACCAGAAGGTGGCCGAAGCGGCGACCGGCCTGTGCGGACGGAAGATGCTCCAGTTCCGCCGGAGCCGGTACGCCAGGGACCTGGCGCAGTACAGCATCCAGCCGACGAAGACGAGCTGGAACGCCGGGGACCGCAAGCTGATCTGCCTGGCCCGCTACACCGGCTCCGGGACGCTCACCGCTCCGCTCGCCAAGACCGTGGACTCGACCATGAAGGAATGGCTCGGGCTCGCCGTCGGCGACTGTCTCGGGAAGTGGGATGAGAACACCCAGGCGCAGCGCGTCATCCCCTGCGCACAGCCGCATTGGATCCAGGTCTACGCGGTGCTCACGCTGCCTGAGGGCCCGTATCCGGGGCCGAAGGCGACGGAGAAGAAGGCGGCCGCGGCCTGCGACAAGCGCGCGGACAAGGTCTTCACCGGACGCCCGTCGCCGGAGCTGATCTCGTGGCTGTTCCCCGAGAAGTACGACTGGGAGGCGGGCGTCCGCACCGTCGTCTGCCTCGCCGAGAGCGATGACCGGCCCTTGAAGAAGTCGCTGCTGCCGCGATGACCCGAAGCGGGCCCCGGCGCCACCCGGGCCCCGGCGGCATCCGGGCCCCGGCGGCATCCGGGCCCCGGCGGCATCCGGGGCCCGCCGTTCGGGTCAGACGACCGCGCCCGAATCGTGTGTGGTGCGGCGGGGCGGGCGGGACTTGGTCTTGCGCTGGGGCGGCGGGGCCTTGGCGAAGCGCTCCAGGACGACCGCCATCGGCGTCGCGGTGAACACGCTGGAGTACGTGCCGACGATGATCCCGATCAGGAGCGCGATGGCGAAGTCGGTCAGCGAGTCGCCGCCGAGGACCGCCAGCGCGGACAGGATGAACAGCGCGCCCATCCCGGTGTTGATCGTCCGCGGGACGGTCTGCAGGACGCCCCGGTTCGCGATCGCGGCGAACCGTCCCTTCGGGTTCTCGCCCCACATCTCCCGGACGCGGTCGAACACGACGACGGAGTCGTTGACCGAGTATCCGATGATGGTGAGCAGCGCGGCGAGGAACACCCCGTCGATCGGCTTGCCGAGCCAGGCGAAGATGCCGGTGACGATCGTGATGTCGTGGAACATGGCGATGACGGAGCCCGCCGCGAACGTCCAGCGGAACCTGATCGTCAGGTAGGCGAGCTGGACCAGCAGCGCGACGGCGAGGGCGATGAGGGCCTTGGTCCGCAGCTCGTCGCCCAGGCTGGGGCCGATCAGCTCGTCGCGCTGCTTGGTGGCGCCGCCGCCCTTCTTCGCCAGGGCGTCGTGGACGCGCTTCTCCTCCTCGTTGGTGAGGTCGACCGTCCGGACGGAGATGTCGTCCTCCCCGGACGTCTGGACGACGGCGCGCGGGAACCCGGCGTCGGCGACGGCGGAGCGGGCGACGTCGATGTCCACGGGACGGCTCGTGGAGTACTCGACGAGCCGTCCGCCGGTGAACTCCACGCCGAAGTTGAGGCCGCGGACGAAGATCCCGGTCACGGCGACGACGACGGCGAGCGCGGAGATCCCGAGCCAGAGGCGGCTGCGTTTCATCAGGTCGGGGCCGCTCTCCTCCAGCCACCGGCGGATCCGTCCGGCGCCGCTGAGCCCGCCCGCTCGGCCCTTGCCGAGCCGGGGGAACCGCGCCGCCGTGGCGTCGGTGAGGACGCGGCTCAGCAGCATCGCCGAGACGAGCGAGGCGAGGACCCCGATGGTCAGGGTGACGCCGAACCCCTTCACCGGACCGGAGGCGAGGAAGAACAGCAGCGCCCCGGCGAGCAGCGTGGTGACGGCGGAGTCCGCGATCGCCGACCACGCCTTGTCGAACCCGACGGCCAGCGCGGTCCGCGCGCTGCGCCCCGGGGCGGCCGACATCTCCTCCCTGGCGCGTTCGAAGGCCAGCACGTTGGCGTCGATGGCCATGCCGATGGCGAGGACGAAACCGGCGAGCCCGGGCAGGGTCAGGGTCGCGCCGACGGCGACGAGCGCGGCGTAGGAGATCAGCGCGTAGCCGGTCAGCGCGACGGTGGCGAGGAAGCCGACGAGCCGGTAGACGGCCACGATGAACAGGCCGGTCAGGATGACACCGATGACCGCGGCGCGGGCGCTGGCGTCGATCGCCTCGTCGCCGAGCGTCGGCCCGACCACCCGCTGCTCGATGATCTTCACGGGGACGGGCAGCGAGCCGCCCTCGATCAGGGCGGCCAGATCCTTTGCCTCCGTGGCGCTGAAGTCCCCGGTGATCTGCGTCGATCCGCCGGTGATCCCGACGCCGCAGGCCACGCTCTCGGTGACGCCCGGGGAGGAGATCACCTTGCCGTCCAGGATGATCGCGATCCGCCGCTCGTCACCGGCCGCGCACGCGGCCTTGGCGGTCAGCCGCTCCCACGTCTTGCCACCGCCGCCCTTGAAGTCGACGTTGACGGCCCAGCCGCCGAGGTTCTGCGGGTCGTAGTTCGCGCCGGCGGAGCCGATGCCGTCGCCGGTGAGCGCGGCGGGCCCGATGAGGATCTGCTGGCCGCTCTCGTCGGGGATCAGCTGCTGGCCCTTGTCGGCCTTGCCGTCGTTGGGCAGCACCGGGTGGGCGGTGAGCTGCGCGGTCTTGCCGAGGGCGGCGGTCGCCCTGGACGGGTCCTGGACGTCGGGCAGCTCCACGATCAGCCGCCGCTCACCGGACCGGGTGATCGACGATTCCGCGACGCCGAGCGCGTCGACGCGGCGCTGCAGCACCTCCCGGGCGCGGTCGGTGGACTCCCGGTCGGCCTCTACCGTCGGTGAGTTCTGGGTCTCGAGGACGATCTGGGTGCCGCCGCGCAGGTCGAGGCCGAGGCGGGCGGGTTTGGACCAGGCGAAGTAGAACGATGTGGCGAGCACGGCGAACGCCAGTACCGCCCGCACCACGTTGGCGCGAGTCAAAGGGAACCTCCACACGGACTTCGGCGCCGGGCGGTCGCGCGGCACCGCGGACGACTAGCTCAGATCCGTGGGGAGGTGGGGGGTGCACGGCCGCGCGGGACGCCCTTCGGCTCGACGTCCGGTGAGGCGTGGAGGGCGAAGGCCCGGACGAGGCGTCCGGACGGCGGAAGGACCTCGACGCCGGACGCGGGCAGCACCGCGAGCGCCGGATGCGCGACGAACGGCGGCTGCCCGGCCTGGGCCAGGTGCGCGTGCACCGCCTGCGCATGGGAGCCCTGCGCATGAGAGCCCTGCGCATGGGAGCCCTGCGTGTGGGAGCCCTGGGTTTGGGGGCTTGAATGGTGTTTGCCGGTGGAGGACCGGGTCCGGGCGGTGGCATGCTGCACCGCTCCGGTCCGGACGCCGGTGATCGTCCCGGTGGGGGACGTCCCGCCGTGCGCCCCGGCCCCGGCGGGCCCGACCACGATCCCGAGCAGGCCCAGCGCGACGACCAGCAGCCGGGCGACGGGACGGGCAGGCCGGCACAGATCGCGCATCCTGCCCCTCCCCTCGGGCTCCTCGACCGGACGGCGTCGTCGCCGGGATCGGTGGTGCGTCCGTCCCCGCCCACGATGCCGGGGACGGCGGCGGGCGGTCCAGCCAACCTAACCCAGGTTCACCACCCTGGAGACACCGTTCGCCCGCCGTTGACGAAACCCGGACCGTCGACCTGCGCGAACGGCCCGCAGACCGCCTCCGCCCCGAGGACGCGCTCCTGGAGGCGGCTCCAACCGAGGATCAGCAGCCGAGGAGCTGCGCGGCGAGGAACGCCTCGACCTGGCCGATCGCGATGCGCTCCTGGCTCATCGAGTCGCGTTCCCGGACGGTGACCGCGTCGTCCTCCAGGGTGTCGAAGTCGACGGTGACGCAGAACGGCGTGCCGATCTCGTCCTGCCGGCGGTAGCGACGGCCGATGGCCCCGGCGTCGTCGAACTCGACGTTCCAGTTCTTGCGGAGCCGCGCGGCGAGGTCGCGGGCCTTCGGGGACAGGTCGGCGTTGCGCGACAGCGGCAGCACCGCGGCCTTGACCGGGGCGAGCCGCCGGTCGAGCCGCATGACGGTGCGCTTCTCCAGCTTGCCCTTGGCGTTGGGCGCCTCGTCCTCGGCGTAGGCGTCCATCATGAACGTGAGCGTGCACCGGTCGACGCCCGCCGCCGGCTCGATCACGTACGGGACGAAGCGCTCGCCGGACTCCTGGTCGAAGAACGACAGGTCGGCGCCGGACGCCTTGGAGTGCGTCGACAGGTCGTAGTCGGTGCGGTTGGCGATGCCCTCCAGCTCGCCCCATTCACCGCCGATGAAGTCGAAGCGGTACTCCACGTCCACGGTCCGCTTGGAGTAGTGCGACAGCTTCTCCGCCGGGTGTTCGTACAGCCGCAGGTTCTCCTTGCGGATGCCGAGGTCGACGTACCACTGCATGCGCTCGTCGATCCAGTACTGGTGCCATTCCTCGTCGCTGCCCGGCTTGACGAAGAACTCCATCTCCATCTGCTCGAACTCGCGGGTCCGGAAGATGAAGTTGCCGGGCGTGATCTCGTTGCGGAACGACTTGCCGATCTGCCCGATGCCGAACGGGACCTTGCGCCGCGAGGACTGCTGGACGTTCAGGTAGTTGATGAAGATGCCCTGCGCGGTCTCGGGACGCAGGTAGGCCAGGCCCGACTCGTCCTCGACGGGGCCGAGGTAGGTCTTGAGGAGGCCGTTGAACATCCGCGGCTCGGTGAACGACCCCTTGACGCCGCAGTTCGGGCAGCCGATGTCGGCGAGGCCGTTCGCGGGCGGGCGGCCGTGCTTCTCCTCGTAGCCCTCTTCGAGGTGGTCGGCGCGGAAGCGCTTGTGGCAGGACTGGCACTCGGTGAGCGGGTCGACGAACGCCTTGACGTGGCCGCTGGCCTCCCAGACCTCGCGCGCGAGGATGACGCACGAGTCGAGGCCGACGATGTCGTCGCGGCCCTGCACCATGGACTTCCACCATTGGCGCTTGACGTTGTTCTTCAGCTCGACGCCGAGCGGCCCGTAGTCCCAGGAGGCGCGGAGCCCGCCGTAGATCTCGCTCGACGGGTAGACCAGGCCCCGCCGTTTGGCGAGGTTGACGATCGTTTCCAGCACATCGGAACGGCGTGCCATGAAATATTCTCCATCCGGCTGGCGGTCGGCGGGACAGTGAGTGCGCCCCGATCCCGCCGTGGAAACGGCGGGTGGCGGCGATTGCGATCCCCGGTGATGGCGCCCTGGCGGCCGGCCGGCAACGATTCGGTCTTCGCCGGCGCCTGCGAGCAACCCCAGCTTAGGGCACAGGCGAGTCTAGTAGACGCAGCGTGGTATGCGCGCCCATGAGCCCGCCCGGATACACCACCCCAGTTCACAGCCCTGGCGGAGCCTGGTTTGGGCCCTAATAGACGCGTCCGTCGACGATGTTGTTGTCGATGTTGATGGTGACGCCGCCGTGCGTCTCCCTGTGCCCGCCGCGGTACTGCTTGATGCGGCGGTGCGGGCTCCACCATTCGTCCGGGATGAACGGGTCACCGTACACCCTGGCCCTGCCGTCCCAGTTGGCGAACCAGACGGCGACGGGCCTGCTGATGCCTTCGGAGCGTCCCACGTCCCGGATGGCCGACTTGACGCTGCTGTAGAGGCAGGGCTCGTACCCGGCCTTCTTCAGCCTCCGGACCCAGTTGTCCACGAATCGCAGGACCGCGGCTCTGCAGCCGGGCTGCTTGCCCCTGTACGCCTCCATGTCGTAATAGATGGGGGCGCCTTCCGGGATGCCGAGGCCCCGGGCCTTGCGCGCGGCGTCCACGGCGGCCTTGGCGCCCTCTGACGCGGCGTTCTTGGCGGTGAAGCGTTGCGGACGGCTGCCGCAGGGCGCCTGGAGCCCGACGTAGGTGGGCGTGATGCGGTAGCCCATGTCACGGACCTGCCTCACCCACCCCCGGGTGAGGTTGGGTTGTGCGCATCCGCGCGCCGCGCCGCCGATGTAGATGTTGGTGACCTTGAACGAGGGCCGCCATGCCCTCATGGCCGCGAGGGACGGAGCCGTGCAGGTGTCGAACCCCTTGCCCCGCACCCATGGGCGCCGGTCGAGCGTCGGCTTGGCCGCGGAGTCCTGCCCTTCCGGCCTTGCATGTGGCGAGTCCGGCTCGGACGCCATGTCTGGCTCGGACCCCATGTCCAGCCCGGTCCCCAAGTCCGGCAAAGACGGCACGGACGGCACAGGTGGCGTCGGCTCGGACCGCACCGATGCCAGGGCCGCCTCCGAATGCGCGGGCGGTGCCGAATGCGCGGGCGGGGCCGAAGGCGCTGACGGCACGGGCGGCACCGGTGGCACGGGCGGTATCGGCGGGACGGACGGTATCGGCGGTACGGGGGGTGTTGACGGCACGGGCGTCCGCTCACCGGTGGTTTGCGCGGCGACCAGGCGGGCGTTGCGGAGCGTCCGCTGGAGCCCGGCCGGATCCGTCCCGTAGACGGCGGTGATGGTGACGTCCGCCTCGGGGACGGTGAGCCGCGCCTCTTGGTCGACGGTCTGCGGGACCGTGAACGCGGCGAGCTGTGAGCCGTGCACGACCGTCCGGGACACGCGTCCGTGGGCGGCGGGGCGCGCCCGGTCCGCGGGCTGGACGTGGATCGCCTCGGTGCGGCCGACGAGGCGGGCCGGGCAGTCGGGCTGCGGTCCCGGCCTGCCGAGGTAGACGGCGTGCCGGTCGTAGCGGACGCAGCGCGACGGATCCCGGTCGAGGTCGTGGACCTCCCACCCCGCCGGAACGGCGAGGCTCAGACCGCGGTACGCGACGACGCGCGGCGCGTCCCGCCGCGCCCCGCCGTCGCTCAGCGCGGCGGTCTGGTGGGGCGCGGGCCGCGCGGGGGACGTCCGGACGGCGGCGACGACGGGAGGGACGGCCGCCAGCACGGCCAGACCGCCGAACAGGACGGCACGGGACAGGACGGCGCTGGACTGGACGGCATGGCGCATCACATCTCCCCCGGCGGGCACGGCATGATCGTGATGCCGCAAAGATGACCTTGACCGCGTGCCGCGAAACCGGGCCGGGACGCTTCTTGCCCCGCCGTTTCCCGTATGCAGACACGCCTTGATCAAGACCCCACCGATCAAGCACGCGGCCGATCAAGCGGACGTGACGATCTCGTAGGCGCCCGGCTCGTCCACGGCCATGGCGGCGAGCGGGATGAACTGCAGCCGCACCTCGTACTGGCCCAGCGCGCGGCGGTAGTGGCCCGCGCCGTCCCATTCGGTGACGAGGGCCCACAGCCCGGGATCGTCGACCGTCCTGCCGAGGCGCCCGGAGCGGAATCCCGGGCTCGCGGACAGCAGTGTCAGCACCGCGGTCACGTCTTCGGCGAAGCCGTCGGCGTCGTCGCCTGGCACGCGGTACCGGGTTATCGCGATCACCGGTCCATCCTGGCAGGACGTTGGCAGTACGTTGGGCACGTGGACGCGAGAGGTGAGCAGGCGACGGGCCTGCGGGCGGCGGTCGAGCGGTGGAGTGCGGCGCCGGTGGTGTTCCTGCACCGGCTGCCGCGGTGGGTGCTGCTCGTCGCGGTGTTCGTCCTGCTGGTGATCGGGATGGCCGGGACGGGCTGGGTGGCGGCCGCCGCGGTGCTGGTCCTGGCGGTGGCGCTGGCCTGGTTCGCCTTCCTGAACTGGCCCGCGCTGGACGGCTCGGGCAGGGCGCTGCGGGTCGTGGCGCTGGCGGTCCTGGTGGCGTTCGCGCTGGGGCGCGGCATCGGTCAGTTCTGACCGGCCCGGCCGGTTCCACCCATTGCGCGCCCCATTGCGCGACTTTGACAATCATTTTCATTTACCGCCATAATCGGCGGGTGCCTCACTACAGCGCCCCCCGGCGCGCCCTGCCCGCCGCGGCCTTGGCCTTGGCCGGGCTCGCGGCCGCCCTGACGGGCTGCGCGAACGCGGACGCCGACATCCCGCCCGGCAAGACGGTGGTGGTCGCGTCGTTCTACCCGGTGGCATGGCTGGCGGAGCAGGTCGGCGGCGACGACGTCTTCGTGCGGACGCTCACCGAGCCCGGGGCCGAGCCGCACGACCTGGAGCTGACGGCCCGGCAGGTCGCGAACGTGGCGGACGCCGACTACGCCGTCTACGTGAGGGGCGTCCAGCCCGCCGTGGACGACGCCGTCCGGCTGCACGCGAAGAGCAGGTCGCTGGACGCGGCGAGCGTGGTGCGGACGCTCGCCCCGCCGGAGGAGACCGAGGGCGACGAGGAGGCCCACGACGGCGTCCGCCACGAGGAAGCGGACTACGACCCGCACATCTGGCTCGATCCGAGCCGCATGGCGGGCATCGCGACCGCGCTCGGCGACCGGCTGGCCGCCGCCGACCCCGGACACGCGCCCGGCTACCGGCAGCGCGCCGGGGCCACCGCTGCCCGGCTGACCGCGCTCGACCGCGAGTTCCGCGTCGGCCTGGCGGCCTGCAAGCGCCGGGACATCGTGACCGCGCACGGCGCGTTCGGCTATCTCGCGGACCGGTACGGCCTGCACCAGATCCCGGTCGCCGGCGTCGATCCGGCGAGCGAGCCGTCCCCGAAGCGGATGGCCGACCTGACGCGCCGGGTCTCCTCCGCCGGCGCCACGACGATCTTCACCGAGACGCTGGTCAGCCCGAAGGTCGCGCGGTCCCTCGCGCGGGAGGCGGGCGTGCGGACGGCCGTCCTGGACCCGGTCGAGGGCATCGAGGACGGCTCGTCCGGCGACTACATGACGATCATGGCCGAGAACCTGCGGACACTGCGCCCCGCGCTGGAGTGCTCATGAAACACGACCCGACCCTTCCGCTCCACGACGCGCCACCTGAAAAGACGCCGACCGAGCAGGCGCCGCCGTTCGCGATGACGGGCGGTGTCGTCCGGCGGGACGGCCGCGAGGTGCTCGCGGACGTCGGCCTGCGGGTCGGGACCGGCGATGTGCTGGCGGTCCTCGGGCCGAACGGCGCGGGCAAGTCCACGCTGGTCAAGGCGCTGCTCGGGCTGGTCCCGCTGGCCGCCGGGCGGACGGAGATCTACGGCACGCCGCCGGCGCGGTTCCGCGGCTGGCGGCGGATCGGGTACGTCCCGCAGCGGCTGCCGATGGGCGGCGGGGTGCCCGCGACCGTCCGGGAGGTCGTCTCGTCCGGGCGGCTGGGGCGGCGGTCGCGCTGGAGGCCCGCGGTCTTCAACGACCGGGCGGCCGACCGGGCCGCCGTCGACCGCGCTCTGGAGACCCTCGGGCTCACCGGCCACGCCCGCGACTCGGCGCATCTGCTGTCGGGCGGCCAGCAGCAGCGCGTGCTGATCGCGCGTGCGCTCGCGGGCGAGCCCGACGTGTTCGTGATGGACGAGCCGACGGCGGGCGTGGACGCGCGCAGCCAGGCGGCCCTCGCGGCGGCGCTGCGCGAGCTGACCGGGGCCGGGCGGACGGTCGTGCTGGTGACCCACGAGCTCGGCCCGCTGGAGCCGCTGATCACGCGCACGGTCGAGCTGGGGCACGGCCGCATCGTCCAGGAGACCACCGTCCGGGAGAACCCGGCGCGGGACACGGCTACGGGGAGGCCCGTGTGAGCGGCATGCTGCAGTACGAGTTCATGCGCATCGCCCTGGTGATGGCGGTGCTGATCGGGCTGACCGCCCCGGCCGTGGGCACGTTCATCGTCCAGCGCAAGCTGTCGCTGCTCGGCGACGGCATCGGCCATATCGCGCTGACCGGCATCGGGCTGGGCCTGCTGACGAGCACCTCGCCCGTCCTCGGCGCGCTGGTGGTGTCGGTGCTCGGCGCGGTGGCGATCGAGGTGCTGCGGGCCCGCAGCCGCAGCGGCGCGGACGTCGCGCTGGCCCTGCTGTTCTACGGGGGGCTGGCGGGCGGCGTGATCCTCACCAACGCCAACGGCGGCAGCGGGACGAGCCTGCAGTCGTACCTGTTCGGCTCGATCACCAGCGTGACCGTCACCGACCTGTACGTGGTCGCGGGCCTCGCCGCCGCGGTGCTCGGGGTGGTCGCGCTGTTCGGCCGCGAGCTGTTCCTGCTGTGCCAGGACGAGGAGGTGGCGCGCGCGTCGGGGCTGCCCGTCCGGTTCCTCAGCGTGCTGATCGCCGCGACCGCCGCGGTCACCGTCGTGATCTCGATGCGGGCGATCGGGCTGCTGCTGGTCAGCGCGCTGATGATCGTCCCGGTGGCGGCGGCGCAGCAGCTCACGCGGGGATTCCGTGGGACGATGCTGGCCGCGATGGCGACCGGTGTACTGTCGGCCGTATCGGGCCTGGCCGGTTCCTTCCAGTACGATCTGCCTCCGGGCCCCTCGATCGTGCTGCTGGCGCTCGCGCTGTTCGTCGCCGCGGTCGCCGGGGGCACGCTGGTGCGCCGAAGGCGCGCCCGGGCCGGCACGGCCGCGGAGAACGTCCCCGCGGCGGCCGGGCCAGGTGTCGAGGCGCGCGTGGACGCCGAGGTGATGGGGGGATGACGCGGAGGTGCTTGGGGGATGACGACGGCCCGCCGGGACGCGGTGCGGCAGGTGCTGACCGGCTCCGAGGGTTTCCGCAGCGCGCAGGACATCTACGCCGACCTGCGCGCCGACGGATCCAAGATCGGCCTCACCACGGTGTACCGGGCGCTGCAGGCGCTCAGCGACGCGGGCGAGGTCGACGTGCTGCGCACGGACGAGGGTGAGGCCGTGTACCGGGCCTGCCGCACCGAGCAGCACCACCACCACCTCGTCTGCCGCGAGTGCGGCCGGACGATCGAGGTCGAGGGCCCGGCCGTGGAGCGCTGGGCCGAGGCGATCGCCGCCGAGCACGGCTTCGCCGACATCACGCACACCGTCGAGGTGTTCGGCACCTGCGCCGACTGCATCGCGAAGTCCCGCTGACGCCCCCGCCCGAGCCGCGGCCGCGAGGGCGAGCGGCGACACGCGGTGCACCCATTAGGTGACGCACCGCCACCGAACAAGGTTCGGAGTTCACACCCTCCGTAAGCAATCGTTGGCACATTGCTACATCTACTTATGAGTATGCCTATGTCATAAATGTCCCCATCGCCACGGCACGGCCCGACGGCGGGCCCTTCGGGGGGCGTGGCGCCCGCACGAGAGGGCGTTCATGACAAGACGGGCGTTCACCAGCCGACGGACCGTGCTCCTGGCCTCGGCGATCCTGCTGACGACCGCCGGCACCGCGATCCCCGCCGTTCCCGCC
>NZ_VCKW01000478.1 GCF_005889715.1 Actinomadura soli | reverse complement strand
GTGTAGGAGGACTTCGGCTAGTAGCAGGTCGGCGGCGGCGCCAGGGGCGGTGTTGCGTGCGGCGTTCGCCAGTTGTTCGGCCAGGTCTGGGGCGCCGTGGGCCAGTGCCGCCCTGGCGCCGTCGGCCGTCGAAGAGCAGGATTCGGGCGTGGGTGGCTGCGGCCGTGGCGGCGTCTGGGTCGATCGCTGCCTTGGCCAGTTCTCGTTCTGCTGCTGCCACCTGGCCCGTCCCCCAGTAGAGGACGGACGCGCGGGCCACGGCCCAGTCTGCTCCCGGGGCGTCCGGCCATCGGGAGAGGAGGGCTGCGGCGCGTGCGGTGTCGCCGCGGTGTAGGAGGACTTCGGCTAGTAGCAGGTCGGCGGCGGCGCCAGGGGCGGTGTTGCGTGCGGCGTTCGCCAGTTGTTCGGCCAGGTCTGGGGCGCCGTGGGCCAGTGCCGCCCTGGCGCCGTCGGCCAGCAGGGTGGGACGGACCGGGCCGCCGCCGCGGACCTGCCAGGACGCGGCGCGCAGCAGGTCGTTCGTCGGTCTGGGTGAGAGGGCGGCCAGGCGCCGGTAGATCGTGCGCGAGCGGTAGGGGGTCAGCTCGGCGCGGAGGACCTCGCCGTGCAGGGGACGGGCCAGGCTCGCCTGTGATCGCTCGATCGTCAGCAGGCCGGCGCGCTCGGCCGCGTCCACGGTGTCCGCGCTGGTGAGCTGTTCGAGGAGCGGCACTTCCAGCGGTTCCGCGCAGGCGACGATCTCCAGCAGGGCGCTGACGTCGGGGGCCACCTTGCCGACCGCGCCGGTGACCCAGGCTGCGAGCGCGGGGGTGGGCGGCAGTTCGCCGTCCCAGCGCCACACCCGGTGCCGGCGCCGGAGCGTGTGGGTCTCGATCGCGCCGTGCAGCAGGTTCCGCAGTGCCCTCGGGTTGCCGCGCGCCGCGCGCCGCAGCCGGGCGCGGGTCGGCCCGTCGACGTGGCCGGGCAGGACGGCGTCGATCAGCCGCTCGACCGCGGCGTCGGAGAGCGGCGCCAGGTGCAGTTGCCGGGACCGGCAGTCTCCCCACATCTCGGCCTTCGCGGCGGCGAGCTGCACGTCCGTGCGCAGGGTCGCGATCAGGCCCGTCACCCCGTGCCTGAAGAGATGGCAGAGGACCGCGAGCGAGCCGTCATCGAGCAGGTGGGCGTTGTCCACGACCAGCACGAGGCGTTCACCTCCGGCACGCTGCCTGATCTCGGACGTCACCGCGCGGAGCACGGCCAGCGGATCGGTGTAGGCGCAGGCCCCGCCCTGCGGCAGGAGATGCGCGACGGCGCCGAACGGAATCGAGGCCATCACGGGCGTCGCGGCGACCCATTCGGTGGGGACGCCCGCTCTTTCCAGCCGGACCAGCGCCTCCTTGGCCAGCCTCGTGCGCCCGGCGCCCGATGCGCCGACGACGAGCATCCCAGCGTCGGTCCCCTCCCGGAAAAAGGATTCGATCGCGTCCAGTTCCGCGTCGCGTCCTGTGAAGGGCAGTTCATCTAGTAGTTCGTCAACCACGGCGATTCCCCGTTATGCGGTGCACGGCGGGCCCATCCGTCCCCCGTGCGCTGCGGATTCGTGCGAATGGACACCGTGTGTTCGATACGGGCCCGCTCTGGGGATGGGCCGCGTCACGTCCGCAATAGGTCAGTCGCCGCGGGCGCCCTGGTCCGCCGGGTCAATGGCGCTGATCTACCGCGGTTCCCCGGGCGCCGCTCAGAGTTGGTCGGGCACAGCGCCGTTGACAGGGGAAAGGTGGCGGGGGCAAGTGTCAGATACGCGGAAGAAGGCGCAGGCGCCGCCTGCCGCCGCACGGGGCTCCGCGGACTCAACGGCGGGCCGCCGCGCGGCGTACACGGTCGGGTTGGACGGGCGGAGCCTGGACGTGGCCGATCTCCTCGACGCCTGCGCGGAGAGCCTGCGCGCCGCGAACCAACCTGAGGGTGAGCTCGGACGGCTCTGTGACGCGTTCCTCGGCGGGGGCCTCCCGGCGCTGCGGGCGTCGGCCGGGCCGAGCACGTGGATCCAGACGGGTCTGATGCCCGGCGTCCGGTCCGGCCGCCGGCTCTACGCGCGGCTGGACGAGACCGCGCGGGAGCTGCTCGACCGTCCCGAGGTGAACGGCTTCTTCTTCACGCACAAGCCGCCGGGCCTGCGGGTACGGGTCGAGACGACGGGCGCCGCCCGGGCCGCGCTGGCGGCGGAGCTGCGCGAACGGTTCGGCGGCTGGCGCGCGGAGGGGCTGATCGCGGCGGCGGTCCCGGCCGTCTACGAGGCCGAGGCGCACCTGTTCGGCGGCCCGGTGTCCATGCGCAGCGTCCATCGGCTCTTCGCCGCCGACTCCCTGGTGTGGCTCGGCGTCCACGCGATGCCGTACGTGTCCCCCGGACGGAAGTGGACGCTGTCGCTGGTCATGCTCCGCTCGTTGTTCGAGGCCCTGCGCGTCGAAGGCTGGGAGGCGCGGGACGTCTGGGACCGCGTCCGGACGCAGACCTACCGGCGCCTGCCCCCGCTGCTGCTGGACGACGCGTCCTTCACCCGCGCCGCCCAGGGCATTCAAGACGCGTGGACGCGACCGGACGCCGTCCTGGAGCGGCTGCCGGTCGGGGCGCGCGAACTGCTCGCCCGCCATGACGACGCCGTGCGGCGGGAAGTCGACCGCTGGCGCTCGGAGTACTTCGACACTGCGGACGCCTACGTCGGTCCCCGTGAGGCCGCCGCCTTCTACATCGTCCTCCACTGGAACCGCGCGGCGATGCCCATGGTCAGGCAATCCCTGCTCGCCGAATCGCTCGCCCGGCCGGAGCCGCTCCCGTGACCCCCGAAGACGCGTGTCCCGGACGTCCCGAAGGCGCGTGTCCCGGGCGGCCCGAGGGCGCCTGTCCCGGGTGGGCCGAAGGCGTGTGTCCCGGACGGCCCGAAGGCGGCTGTTCCGGGTGGGCTGAAGGCCTGGGTCCCGGGC